>NZ_JBITDP010000001.1:749309-1092162 GCF_044454405.1 Streptomyces sp. NPDC051555
GGGGCGCCGGGGGGGGGGGGGCGCGGGGGGCCCCCCCCGGCGGGGGGCGGGGGGGGGCCGCCGGGGGGGGGGCGGGGGGGGGGGGGGGGGCGCGCGGGGCGCCCCCCCCCCCCCCCCCCCACGACCGTACTCCAGAAAAGCGGAATACCTGGTTCCCTCAGCCGGGCCTGTCGTCAACGTCCCACGTCAGACGGCACGCCCGGGGTCGGGCGGCCCAGGGCCTGTCGTCGAGGTCGCCGCCCTAGAAGTAGACGTTCCAGGTGACGGTCACCGAGGACGACCTGCCCGCGGCGTCGGTCACGGTCACGGTGCTGCTGCCGAAGCCCCAGGCGGTGGGGGACCCGGTGATGAGGCCGGTCGAGGGGGTGACGCGCAGCCCCGCCGGCAGGCCGGTCGCCTTGAAGGCGTACGGCGCGCTCCCGCCGGTGGCCTGGAGCGCGAGGCCGACCGGCTTGCCGATGTAGGCGACCTGGTTGCCCGGGTTGCGCAGCACCGGGCCGGTGCTGTTCGCCGGGGTGATCGTCCAGGTGAAGGAGGCGGAACCGGCCTTGCCCGCGCGGTCGGTGGCGGTCACCGTCACCGGGAACGAACCCGCGGTGGTCGGCGTGCCGGTGACGGTTCCGGTGGCCGCGGCGATGGCCAGGCCGCCGGGCAGGCCGGAGGCGGTCCAGGTGTAGGGCGCGGTGCCGCCCTCCGCGGCGTTGCGCAACTCGACCGCGGCGCCGACGACGCCGGACTGCGCGGAGACGGCGGCCACGGTCACGCCGCCGGGCTGCGGGGTGGAGGTGACCAGGCTCGCACCGAACCTGCTCAGGGCCTCGTTCACGGGCTGGAAGATGGTGAACTTCTCGCCGGAGCCCGAGGTGCAGGTGGCGCTGCCGCCACCGGAATGCAGACCGACCGCCTTGCCGCCGCTCGCGGTGACGTAGGAGCCGCCCGAATCGCCACCGGCGGAACAGGCGCTGGAGTAGGACAGGCCGTCGATGACCACGTTGCCGTAGTCGACGCTCTGGTCGACCTTGGTGACCTCGCCGCAACGCATCCCGGTGGTCTGGCCGGACCGACATATCGCGGTGCCGACCACGGCGTCCGCGGAGCCCGTGAGGGTGACGTCGCCCTGCCCGTACCCCGACACGGTGGGGACCACGTTCCAGCCGGCCTGGTCCACGTCGACGATCCCCATGTCCCCCTCACGGGCGTTGACGCTGCCCGTGCCGTTCCGGTTGGACGTGCCGACCCGGGTGCCGTCCTTGCCGTACGCGGCCTGGTCGGCGTCGTTGGTGCAGTGACCCGCGGTCAGGAAGGCCTTGGCGCCACCGCTGGTGCGGGTGACGGGGAAGCCGATGGAGCAGGGGCTCTCCGTACCGGGGACCCACTTCTCGCCGCCGACGACGTCCGCCTGCTGGCGCGGGTGTTCGGCGCTCTCGGCGATCCGGACGATCGGTCCCAGGGCGGCGACCCGGGTCAGGAAGGCGGCGGTGGAGGCGTCGCCCACCGTGCGGTCCACGGTGACGGTGATGCGGTTGTCCCGCGCGTCGGGGCCCCAGGAGAGCACGCCCGGTACGCCGGCGCCCACGGTACGGGTCACCGCGCGGGCGGCGGCGTCGAGTTCGGCGCGGCCGTAGCGCACCTCCCGGGCCACGGCTCCGGCCGCGCGCACGGTCGCCGCGTCCGCGGCGCCGGTGACGGCGGCGTTGAGCAGCCCGGTGGCCGGGTCGAACCACAACCCGGCGACCCGGTCGCCGACCTGTCCCCGCACCAGCGTGGCGGCCCGCGCGGCGGCGGCCTCGTCCGAGACGCGGGCGCGCACCTCGTCGGCGGAGAGCTGGAGGTCGCGCTGCATCGACCGTAGGACCAGGGGCGATACGGAGGGTGCGGGGGCGGGTGCGGTCCGATCGGCCGGGCTCGCGCCGGCGGGCAGGACCCCCAGTCCGCCGAGGACGACGGCCGCGACGGCCGTCGTGACGGCGGACCGCAGGGGCCCGGTGGGCAGAGTGCGCATGACGATCCCTTCGTGGGGGGCGTGCCGGTGCGATCGCCCGGCACGGAGGCCGGACCCGCGGGGGGAGCCGCGGGGCCGAGACCTGGGGACGGCCAACAGCGTCCGCCGGAGCGGGTGTCGGGGTCATCGGAGGAATCCCTTGCGGCTCCCGCGGGGTCCCGGCCCCCTGCTCCGCGCTGGCTGCGGAAACCGGGCCGCACCATCACCCACACCCGTCACCCGGGTCGCGGTGGGGTGAGCCGGGGCACGGGCCCGCCACGAGCCGTGGTCCTTGCCGGGGTGCCGGCCGGGCCCCGGTCGTGGCGCCCGTCGGGCCCTGGCCGGGGCACCAGGGGAAACCCTTGATCCCGGGTGAGCCGGTCGCGGTCGTTGTGGTCGGGGTGCGGGCGGCCTACCGTGCCCTGTCGGGAGGTTCGAGGTGGGCGCAGACGTGGGCGCGGGCTCCGGTCCGCCGGGTGCGGGGGCCGTGGAGCGGGCCCTGCGGGAGCTCCGGCGCGGCGGGCGGGTCGCGGTGGCGGGGCCCTGGGGGGCGGGTCGGACCACCGTCCTCGACGGGGTCCTGCGCGCGCTGCCCGGGTCCGCCGATCGGAGCACGTTGCGGATCACCACCGCGCGCGGCGACCAAGGCCAACCTTTCGGCGCGCTCGCGCAGTTGCTCTCCTCCCGCACGGCGGCCGAACTCGGGACCCTGGCTCCCCGGCAGGCCCGGCTGGTCGACCGGCTCCTGCACCGCGGGCCGGACGAGCGCCCCCTCGCGGACGGGGACCGGCTCCCCCTCCGGCTCGCGCTGACCGCGCTGCTCGGTAGCCGGGCCCACCTGCTCGCCGTGGACGGAGTCCAATGGCTCGACCCCGAGAGCGTCGACGCCCTCGGCTACGCCCTGCGGACCCTGCCCGCGCCCCGCCTCCGGGCCGTCGTGACCGAACGCACCCAGGGCCGGGCACAGGCCGCCACCGACCTGCTCGGCGGACATCCGCCCCAGGTGGACCTCGCCCCGCTGGACACCGAGGAGAGCGCCGCCCTGCTCACCGCGCACGATCTGCCCACCCGGTGGGCCGCGGCACTCCAACGGCACTGCGGCGGCCACCGGTTGCTGACCGCCCTGACCTGCCACGCCCTCGCCCAGCTCCCGCCGGAGCCCGGGCACTGCCCGCCCCTGCCGCCGCAGGCGGTCGCCGCCGCGGCGGCCTGGCTGCGCGAGACCCTCGGCCCGCAGGCCCGCCGGACCCTCATGCTGGCCGCGCTGACCGTACGTCCCTCCGCGTCCCTGCTGCTCCGCGCCGGACGCCCCGACGCCGAGGAACACCTCGCGCAGGCCGTCGAGGCCGGGGTGCTGCGCCCCGGCCCCGGAGGCGGCGTCCACTTCACCGCGACGGCGCTCGCCCGGGCCGCCGCCCGCGCACAGGACCGGCGCGGGCGCTCCCGAGCGCACCGGACCCTCGCGCTGGCGGTGGGCGACCCGGTGCACGAGGCCCGGCACCGCGCCCTGGCCCAGGACCGCCCCGACCAGGGCCTCGCGGAGGACACCGAACTCGCCGCGACCGTCGCGCGCGACGCGGGGGAGCGGGCGCTGGCCGCCGAACTCTTCCTGCTCGCCGCCGAGATCACCCCGGTGGACCGGCCCGCTCCGCGGACGCGCAGGCTCACCGCCTCGGCGCGGGAAGCCGCGGCCGCTGGAGCCACGGACCTCGCCCGGCAGGCGGCCGACGCCGTCATCGCGGCCCGGGCCGAACCGGTCCACCAGGTCACCGCGCTGCTCGCGCTCGTCGACGCGCACGGCCAGGCACTGGCCGGCGTGGAGCCGCTGCTGGCCCGTTGCCGGGAGCTGGCCGCGGGCCACCCGGAGCTGCTGGCCGCCGTGGAGATCAGGGCGGCCATCGTCGCCAACATCGCGCACGGGGCACCGGAGCGGGCCCTGCGCGCGGCCACGCGCGCCGCCGAACTGGCCCGCTGCGGCGGCCACCGCCCGCTGGAGGCGGCCGCGTTGACGATGCGGGCCCGCATGGAGCGCGTCCTCGGCGCGGCCGACGCCCCCGAAACCCTGGCCCGGGCCCTCGCCCTGGGGGTCCCCGCCCAGCAGTCGGGCATCCGCAACAGTGCCCAGTACCTCGCCGCCCGGCACGCCGTCTTCGACGACCGGCTGCACGAAGCGCGCGGCCGGTTGACCGCGCTCCTCGCGCTCGCGGAGCACGAGGGGAACGCCGAGGACCTCGTCGACGTCTGGCGCAGCCTCGCCGAGGTCGACACCCGCCTCGGCGCCTGCGGCCCCGCCCTCGCCTGGGCCGACCGGGCGGTGCGGCTGTCCACCACCGCGGCGCTGTCGATGGGGCCGGCCTGGTACACCGCCGCCCTGACGCAGAGCGCCGCCGGGTCGTTCACGGCCGCGCTGCGCACCGCCGCCTGCGGGGCCCGGGCCTCCCGGGAAGAGGGGGACGGGCTGTACGTCGCCCGCAACCTCTGGATCACGGGCGCGGTGCACCTGCACACCGGGGAGATCGCGCGCGCCGCGGCGACCTTCACCGCCCTCGCCGAGGCGGAGGAGAACGGACCGCCGGCGGAGCCCAGCACCTTCCGGTGGCAGCCGGACGCGATCGAGACCTTCACCCGCGCCGGGCAGCTCCCCCGGGCGCGGCAGTTGCTCGACCGGACCCGGGCCGCGCTGGGCGCGCCGGGCGCGGACTGCGGGACGGGGGCCGCCCTGACCCGGGCCCGTGGCGTGCTCCTGGCCCGCGCCCCCGGTCGTACGGGCGGCGCCCCGGCCGCCGCCGGTGACGAGGCCACCGACTGCCTGCGCCGCGCCGCCGCCGGGTTCGAGCGGCTGGACCTGCCGCTCGAACGGGCCCGCACCCTGGTCGCCCTGGGCCGGGTCGAGCGCGCCCGACGCCGGCAGGCGGCCGCCCGTACCGCCTGGGAGACGGCCCTCGACGTCTTCGAGGAGACCGGCGCCCGCCCCTGGCAACAGATCACCCGGGACCTGCTCGACCGCGCGGCAGCCGCCCCGCACGCGGGGTCCGCCGCGGGCCGCGCCGAGCTGACCGAGTCGGAGGCGCGCCTCGCGGACCTCGTGCGGCGCGGCGCGTCCAACCAGGACGCGGCCCGGTACCTCTTCCTCTCCGTCAAGACGGTCGAGGGCATGCTCAGCCGGATCTACCGCAAGCTCGGCGTCCGCTCACGCACCCAGCTCGCCGCCGCCCTGGGGGGTGTCTGACCCACGGGGCCCGGCCGACGACGGTCCGGAGCGCGGGTGGCGGTGCCGACAACCGTCACCCGCGCACCCCTCCTTCGCGCCCGGCGGCCGCGCCGGATGGAGCGGGTCGGATCTTTCACTCGAAGGAGTTGCCCCCGGTGGGCTCGATCGACTGTCCGCCGATCCCCGCGGCCCCGCCGAGCTGCTCCCGCCACCACGACTCCACGTCGTGCTCGTTCATCGTGGCCCACGCGGGCGTGCGCTCCACCTGGGCCCGGCCGAGCCGGCGGGCCAGCGCGACCAGCTCCCGCCCCGCCGGGCCGCGGGCCTCCTCGTAGCCCCGCAAGAGCCCCTCCCAGGAACCGGCCCCGCGCCAGGCGCTCTCGAAGGCGCTCGCGTCCTGGAGGGCCTTCGCGGCCCCGCTGGTGTTGTGCGGCCGCACCACGGTGGCGGCGTCACCACCCAGCAGGAGGCGCCCCGACGTGGTCCGCGGGGTCTCCAGGTCGTAGATGGGCTGTACGAAGGTGTCCTCCGGCTTCGTCAGGGAGAGCACGGCGGCCCAGTACGGCGGGAACTCCCGTGCCAGCAGCGCGGCCAGGTGGGCGGCCAGTTCCGGGCTGAGCCGGCCGGCCGGGAAGCTCGTGGGGTCGCTCGCCGGATCGTCCAGCCGCAGCGCGCCGCGCGGCGGGGTGGCGTAGAGGACCCAGTTCACCCGGGGGCCGTCCGGCCCCGGGATGCGGTAGACCACGCAGCTCCCGCCGGGGAAGCAGACGGTGGTGACCGCGTCGTCCCACGCCCCGGCCGACGGATCGAGGGCGGCGGCCCCGCGGGCGTCGAGGTTCCCGCGCCAGCAGACGTATCCCGCGTAGCGGGGACGCGATTCGGGGCAGACGGTCCGGCGCACGACCGAGCGGTAGCCGTCGGCGCCGACGGACAGGTCGTAGCGCTCGACCGCGCCGGAGTCCAGGCGGACCTCGGCCCGGTCGCCGGAACGGACCACCGCCGTGACCGTCTCCCCCTGGCGGTAGGCCACGGAGGCGGGCATCCCGTCGCGCAGCCCGCGCCACAGCAGACCCCAGTGGTAGGAGTGGAAGGGGAACGGCTGCTCCCAGATCACCCGTCCGCCCGCGCCGGCCGAGTGCCCGCCCGCGCCGACCGCGTCCCGGACCACCCACCGGCGTCTGACCAGCCGGTGCGCGGCGATCTTGCCGGGCAGCGCGCCGGTGGCCGCCAGTTCGGCGGCCCGTTCGTCGTGGACGCAGAGCCCGAGCCCCCGGTCCTGGAGCCGCCCCAGGGTCCGCTCCAGCACCACCACCTCGCGCGCGCCGGCCCGCACGGCCGCCGCGGCGAACGCACAGCCCGCGATGCTCCCGCCGATCACCGCGACCGAACCGCCGCCTCGCATATCCGCTCCCTCCAGGAGTACGTCCGCAGGGCTCACCCTGCCCATCGGGCGGTGGTCGCACGCGCGCCGGCCGCCTCAGGCCCGCAGGATGCCCGTTCCCAACAGGCCGAAGAGCAGCACGCCGACGGCGACGCGGTAGGCCACGAAGGCGTTGAAGGAGTGCTTCGCGACGAACTTCAGCAGCCAGGCGATCGAGGCGTAGGCGACCACGAAGGACACCAGCGTCCCCACGAGCAGCGGGACGGCGCTCACCCCGGCGCCGACCGCGTCCTTGAGCTCGTACAGGCCGGCGCCGGTGAGGGCGGGGATGCCGAGGAAGAAGGAGAGGCGGGTGGCGGCGACGCGTTCGAGGTCGAGGATCAGGCCGGTGGAGATGGTGGCGCCGGAGCGGGAGAAGCCGGGGAAGAGCAGGGCGAGGATCTGCGAGGAGCCCACGAGCATCGCGTCCTTCAGCGAGGTGTCGTCCTCGCCGCGCTTGTGGCGGCCCATCCGGTCGGCCGCCCACATCAGGCCGCTGCCGACGATCAGGGAGCCGGCCACCACCCACAGCGAGGCGAGCGGCCCCTCGATCAGCGGCTTGGCGGCCAGCCCGACGACGACGATGGGGATCGTGGCGTAGATGACCCACCAGGCGAACTTGTAGTCGTGGTGGTAGCGCTCCTCCGGATCGCGCAGGCCCCGTCCCCACGCGGAGACGATCCGCACGATGTCCTTGAAGAAGTAGACGAGGACCGCCGCGATGGCCCCCACCTGGATCACGGCGGTGAAGGCGACGACGGCCTTGTCGTCCACCGGAATCCCCATCAGACCCTCGGTGATCTTCAGGTGCCCGGTCGAGGAGACCGGCAGGAACTCCGTCACCCCCTCGACCACGCCCAGAATCACGGCCTGACCGATGCTGATCGCGCTCACGTGCATCACCTTCGCGGTGTCGTCGAAGTGGCGTCGGCCCGGGCGGCCGCCGCGGTTGCGGTACGGGAGCTCCCGGTGACCGCCCCCGTCGGCATAGATGGTGCCCGACCCGGACCCCACCTCCGCGCGCCGTCACCCCGCCGACCGACCCGCGCGCACACGTCCTCGACCCGGTGCGACCGCGTGTCGCTCGCGCCCCCGCGGGCGGCGGGCCGGGCATGGTGGCCGGGCGGCGACCACCGGACCGGCGGCGCCGAACAGCACGGACGAGGAGGATCCATGAAGGCCACCGACGTACTGGCCGACGCGTTCGGGCGCATCCGGGAGGTGGTGCACGAGAGCGTCGAGGGGCTCTCGGCCGACGAACTGGGCGCCCGTCTCGACCCGGAGGCGAACTCGATCGCCTGGCTGGTGTGGCATCTGACGCGGGTCCAGGACGACCACGTGGCGGAGGTCGCGGAGCGGGAGCAGGTCTGGACCGCGGGGGGCTGGGCCGACCGGTTCGACCTGCCGCTGCCCGTCGACGCGACCGGGTACGGTCACACCGCCCGGCAGGTCGGCTCGGTCCGGGTCGACTCGGACGCGCTGCTGCTGGGGTACTTCGACGCCGTGCACGAGCAGACCGTCGCCTTCCTGCGCGGTCTCGCCGCCACCGACCTGGACCGGGTGGTCGACGAGCGTTGGGATCCGCCGGTCACCCTCGGAGCCCGCCTGGTCAGCGTCCTGGCCGACGACCTCCAGCACGCCGGACAGGCGGCCTTCGTCCGGGGTGCCCTGCGCCGCCGCTGACCGGGCGGGGCGGGCGGGGCGGACGGCGCGTACGGTCCGACCCGCGGTGGGACGGCCCCGGGGCGCGCTGATAGAACTGCGCTCTGACACACGTTTCGTCGCCCCCGCGCGGCAGGAGAGGGAGTTCCCGATGGATGTACGGCACTTCGAGCGGATCACCGCGTTCATCGAGGAGCGCCTGACCCCGCTGTTCGCCGAGGAGACCGGCAGCGAGAACGGATTCGGGATGGACGACACCTCGCGGGCGCTGCGCGCGCTGCGCAACGCCGTGCTGGAGGCGTCCGCGGTCAAGGGGCTCCTGGAGAAGCGCCCGACCGCCGAACCGGCGGTGCGCCGGGTCATCGACCAGGCGGTCGAACAGCACTGGGACGTCCTGCGCGGGGTGGCCCGACAGTGGGAGGACCACCCCGACTTCGTGCGGGAGTTCAAGCGGCACGCGTGGGAACTCGACGCGGCCCCCGCCACCGTGCCCGTGGCCGGCTGAGTCCGTCAGTCGCCGCGGCCGGCGTCCGCGTCGGCATCGGCCGCCGCCTTGTCGGCGTCGTCGAGCTTCTGCTGCATCTGCGCCCGCTGGGCGTCGTCGCCCGCCCCGGCGGACCGCTCCGCCGCGGGACGGGCGCCCGTACCCGGCGAACATCCGGTGACCAGCAGCGCCGCCCCGGTGGCCAGGACGGCGAGCGCGGCGGCGGCGCGGTGCGCCACGCTCACTTGGCGTCCGGGGCCGCGCACCAGGTGCTCACGGCCTTGAGGTCGCCCTGTCGCTTCTGCAGCGTGGGCAGCAGGGCCTTGCGCGCGGTGAGGCGGTCGTTGAGGTAGGTGTAGACCTCGGTGTGGCCGGCGGTCTTGGCAGCGGCGACGCGCTGTTCGAGGCGCGTGACCGAGCCGGCCACGGTCGCGTCGCCGCCGAGGCGGGTGATCGCGGCGTCGACCCGGCCCTTGGTCTTCGGCAGGCGCTTGCAGATCTCCTTGGAGCCGTCCCCCTTCGGCGCGGACCTGGCGCCCTTGCCGTCCTTCCCCGAGCCGGAGGGGGAGGAGTCGGCCTGCGCGGGAGCGACGGCGAGCAGTGCTCCGGCCAGGGCGAGGGCGCCGATCGCGGCAACGGTCGTGCGGTTCGCGGGCATGGTCGTGTCTCCTCAGGTGCGGACGGGCCGGCACCCGGACGGGCCGGCCGCGCCCGACGCTAAGGACCGTCCTTGTGGTTTCTTTGTGAGTCCGCCGGACGGGCCGCCGGACCTGCCGCGGGACCGGCCGCCGGGGCGTCGCCCCGGGAGATCCAGTCGCGCCGCGCCGGTAGCGCCGGGAGGGCCCCGCCGTCCGCGGCGGCCAGCGGGAGCCGTACCTCGATCCGGGCGCCCGGTCCGCCCTCCGGGGTCCCGATGGTGACCGCGGCGCCGTGCAGCGCCGCCTGCTGGGCGACCAGGGTCAGCCCGAGGCCCGACCCGGGGCTGCCGGGCCGGTGGTGGAAGCGCCGGAAGACGCTGTCATGGTCCTCCGGCGGGATGCCGGGGCCCTCGTCGTCCACGGTGAGCACGGCGTACGGGCCCTGCGCGCGCAGCCGTACGCGGACCACCGGCGCCTCGTCCGGCCGGTGACCGTGGACCACCGCGTTGCCCAGCAGGTTGGCCAGCAGGATCATCAGCCCGGCGTCCCAGCCGAAGACCCGCAGCTCCGCGGGGAGATCGGTGCTCGTACGGGCCCCGGGATGGCGCCGGGCGACCTCGGCGACCGCCGTGTCCACCAGTTCGGCGAGGTCCAGCGGGCCGAAGGCCGAGGCCTCGACCAGATCGCCCCGGGCGAGCATCTGGAGGGCGGTGAGCAGTTCGAGCAGCCGGGCGTGGTCGTCCTGCAGGTCCTTGACGACTTCGGCCCTCTCGGCGGGGGAGAGGTCGGGGTGCGCGGCGAGCACGTCCAGGTCGGTCCGCATGCTCATCAGCGGGGTGCGCAGTTCGTGCGACGCGGCCGAGGAGAACGACCGGGCGGTGTCCAGCGCCTGCGCCGTCCGCGCCGCCTGCTCCTCGTAGCGGGCGAGCAACTGGCCGATGGCGGTGGACAGTTCGTCCACCTCGGCGATGTTGACAGGAGCGGTGGCGAAGGCGGCCGCGCCGGCCCCCGGGTCCAGTGCCGCGGCGCGCCGGCTCAGCCGCCGCACGGAGGCGGTCGCGCGCCCGGCGAGGGCGCGGGCGAGCAGGCCGGAGACGGGGGCCGAGAGCAGGGCGACCAGCAGGACCCGCCCGCGCACCGCGGTCAGCTGCGGATCGGCGGCCGAGGCGGGGGTGAACAGCCACAACGTCCCCGGCGCCGGCCCGGCCACCGGGACGGTCAGCACCCGCCAGGCGTGGCCCTTGGCCCGTACGGTGACGGGTCCGTCCGTACCCGGCTCGGGCAGTCGGGCCGGGTCGGCGGGCTGCGGGCCGCCCTCCAGGACGTCGGCGCCGTCCGCGGAGCGCACCCGGATCCCGGCGTCGAGGACGGCGTCCAGGACCTTGCGGTGCTGGTTCTGCTCCACCTTGGGTCGCCCGCGCAGGTCGGCGGCGAGCAGGGTCCGTACGTCGGGCAGCGCGGCGGCGGCCAGGTCCTGGAGCCGGGTGTCCTGCTGGCGGTGCAGGTCCCGGCTGACCAGCCCCAGCACCAGCAGGCCGGCGCCGAGCACCAGCAACGG
Organism: Streptomyces sp. NPDC051555; assembly: GCF_044454405.1. Classification (NCBI taxonomy): domain Bacteria; kingdom Bacillati; phylum Actinomycetota; class Actinomycetes; order Kitasatosporales; family Streptomycetaceae; genus Streptomyces; species Streptomyces sp. NPDC051555. Next base: position 760,264 of record NZ_JBITDP010000001.1, read on the forward strand.
CACGACCACGGTCACCGAGAGCGCGATCCGGGTGGCGAGCTTCACGGACCGTCCTCCCCGGGCACGCGCAGGACGAAGCCGACGCCGCGGACCGTGTGGATCAGGCGCGGGCGCCCGCCCTCCTCCAGCTTGCGGCGCAGATAGCTGACGAAGGTGTCGACGGCGTCCGTGCGCACCTCGAAGTCGTAGCCCCAGACGCGGTCCAGCAGCTGGTCCCGGGTGAGGACGATCCGCGCGTTGCGGACCAGCTGCACCAGCAGCTCGAACTCCCTTCGGGTGAGGTGGAGTTCGACGCCGTCGTGGTGCACCTGTCGGGTCGCCTGGTCGATCACCAGCGGGCCCTCGCGCAGCACCTCCGAAAGGGTCTGCTGCGGTCGTCGCCGCAGGATGGCGCGCAGCCGCAGCACCAGCTCCTCCAGCGCGAAGGGTTTGACCAGGTAGTCGTCGGCGCCGGCCTGGAGACCGGCGACCCGGTCCGCCAGCTCGTCGAGGGCCGAGAGCATCAGGACGGGCGTCGCGTCCCCCCGCTCCCGCAGCCGGCGGCAGACCTCCGTACCGGTCAGGCCGGGCATGCACACGTCCAGCACCAGGACGTCGGGGGACCGCTCGGCGAACAGGTCGAGGGCGGCGATCCCGTCCTCGGCGAGCAGCACGGTGAAGCCGCTCAGGCGCAGTCCCCGCTCCAGGGAGCGGCGGATGGCCGCGTCGTCGTCCGCGACGAGCACCACGCCCGCGTGCATGTCCTGGGTCACCCGGGCCTCCTCGTGTGCTCCGACGTCCGGACCGGCCCGACCCTCTCACGGGAATCCGGCGGTCCGGAAGCCGGGTCGGTCATCGGAGGGCGCGCGCGGGAGGACGCACCGCTGCCCCCGGGGGTGCCGGGGGCAGCGGTGCGTCGTGGAGCGGCCGGGCTACGGCTGGAGGGTGATCGAGTTGATCGGAGTGAGGTCCTTGATCATCCAGGTCCCCGCGGCCAGGTTGCCCTGCCGGCCCTCGCCGTTGTAGCCCGTGCAGGTGCTCATGGTGGCCCCGCCGGTCTGGTTGTTGGCGATGTAGTGGTTGCCGTACTGGTTGGAGAGGTTGTGCGCCCCGTAGCTGTAGTAGGTGAGGCTGGGACGGTCGCCGTTCCAGCCGGCGTCCTGCGGGTAGATGCAGACCGCGCCGGACGGACAGCCGTGCCACGACGCGGCGGGCGCGGCCGAAGCGGTCGGGGCGACCGACGCGGCCAGGCCCAGGGCCAGGGTGCCGGACGCGGCCAGGAGGGCGAGCTTCTTGCGTGCGTTCACTGCGTGCTCCTCTGATGACGAACTGTGTGTGACGAACCGTGTGTGCGGAGGTGGGCCGGTCAGCGGCAGGTCGGGACGCCGTCCAGCCAGGCCGGCCCCTGGATGTAGATGTTGGTGAGCCAGGCGTTGTAGTCCGGCAGGTACGACCAGGCGTCGTTGTGGTAGCCCTCGGCGTCCACCCACTGGGCGTGCTTCTGGCAGCTGACCCGGATCCGGGTGGGCCCGGGGAACTTGACGGCCCGCGGACTCGTCGTGGACGGCTCGGTGTGCGTCCACACGTCCGTGCCCCAGGTGGAGAAGTTGGTGCCCTGGCCCGGGGTGGCGGCGATCCGCACGGCCCCGTTGTAGTCCCCGCCGGTGTTCAGGTCGCTGACCATCACGCGGGTGCCGGACTGCTTGGCCTGGACCATCTTTCCGGCGCCGAGGTAGAGGGCGATGTGGTGGATGCCGTTGTCGCCGCCCCAGGCCAGCAGGTCACCGGGGAGCAGCGCCCCGGTCCCCTGCGACGCGGGGATGCGCACGGAGACCCGTGGCGAGTAGTACTGGCTGTTGGCGTTGCCCGCCAGCGGGTCCTGTCCGGTGGCCTGGGCGTAGGCGTACCGCACCAGGCCCGAGCAGTCGAAGCCGATCCGCTCGGGATCGTGTTCGCTGGCCGGGTCGGTGGGGTCGACCTGACCGTAGGTGGCGCCCGGCTGTGGCCCGTGGCCGCCGCCCCAGGTGTACCAGACGCCGATCTGCGTGCAGGCCGCCCGGACCGCCGCCTCCGCCGCGGCCGAGGCCCCGGTCGCGAGGACCCCGCAGGCGGCTTCGGCCTGCGTGGGGCGGGCCGACACCGCCGATGGCGCGGCGGGCGCCGCCGCGGCGGGCTGAGCGATCGCCCCGGCGGCGCAGACCGCCAGGATCCCCGCGACGACCGCGGACCGTTTCGCTCTGGAAAGGATGCTGCGCATGCTGGCGTTCCCCCGTTTCGTGGTGCTGCCGCGAGTGCCGGGACCGAAATGCGGTCACCGGCTGCGGTGCTCCGAGACTGGTCCGCGGCCGGGGTCCGTGTCGAGGAGCCACGCGTCGCCCGTACGAGTGGGAAACGGGAAACCCCCGGGAAACGGCCCCCTTCGGCGCCCGCGGGGGGCGACGGGGACCGCGGGGAACGCGGGGACCACAAGGCCCCAGGGGCCCGCGGCCGCCCTACCGCCGGGCCGGGCAGACCCGTTGGTACGGCTCGTCCGGCAGGATCCGGGCCCACCGCGCGCTCCCGGTGTCACCCACCAGCCGGCACAACTCGGTCCTGCGCCGCGTGACGTCCGTGTTCCACAGCCGGACGGTCCCGTCGTTGCTGCTGCTCGCCAGCGTGCCCGGGAGCACCGGGTCGAAGACGACTCCCCAGACGGGGCCGGTGTGTCCGCTCAGCGTGGCGAGCTGACGGTCGCCCACGGGGTCCCACAGCTTCACGGTCTGATCGCTGCCGCTGCTCGCGAGGACCGCGCCGTCCGGGCTGAACGCCACCGCCCGCACCGAGCCGTTGTGGCCCGCGAGGGTGCCGCCCGCCGCCCGCCGTCCGATGTCCCACAGCCGCACCAGCCCGTCGTTGCCCCCACTGGCCAGGGTCCGTCCGTCCGGTGCGAAGGCGATCCCGCGCACCGATCCGGTGTGCCCGCGCAGCACGGCGCGCTGCGGGTGCCCGGGTTCCGCCGCGTCCCACAGGCGCACCGTCAGGTCGTCGCTGCCGGTGGCGAGGGTCCGGCCGTCCGGGCTGAAGGCGACGGCGTTGACGAAGTCCTGGTGGCCTTCGAGCACGGCGTCGCGCTGCCGTGACGCCACGTTCCACAGCGCGACCGTGCGGTCGGCGCTCGCCGACGCGAGTTCCCGGCCGTCGGGGGCGAAGGCGAGGGCGAACACGGAACCGACGTGGCCGGTGAGCTTCGCGTACGGCTCGCCCGTCGCCGCCTGCCACACCCTGACCGTCCGATCGGCCCCCGCGGAGGCGATGAGCCGCCCGTCGGGGGAGAAGACGACGGCGAAGACGGAACCGTCGTGCCCGGTCAGGGTGTTGAGCAGCCGACGCCGGGCGGTGTCCCAGATCCGCACGGTGCCGTCCGCCTCGGCGGCGGCCAGCAGCCGCCCGTCCGGGGAGAAGGCCGACTGCCACGACTCGGTGAACGGCCGCGCGGCCAGCGCGGTCCGGCCCGGGTCCCACAGGACCACGGACTGGTCGAACCCGCCGGTGGCCAACTCCTGCCCGGGTCCGGCGGCGACGGCCTGCACGTAGTCGGTGTGGCCGGACAGGGTGGTGACCGTCTTGCGGGTGACCGGGTCCCACAGCTTCACCGTGCCGTCGCCGCTCCCGCTGATGAGCGTGTCACCGCTGCGGGTGAAGGCGACGCTGTTGACGTCGTCGCCGTGCCCGGTGAGGACGGCGCGCACCGTGCCCGCCGGCAGGTCCCACAGCCGTACGGTCCGGTCGGCGCCGCCGGAGGCGAGCGTGCGCCCGTCCGGGCTGAAGGCGACCCCGAGGACCTGGTCGGTGTGGTCGGCGAGGACCGCCACCTGCCGCTCCCCGGCGACGCTCCACAGGCGTGCGGTGCGGTCGGCTCCGGCCGAGGCGACCGTGGCGCCGTCGGGGCTGAAGGCCACGCCCATGACCGTGTCCTCGTGCCCGGTCAGCACGGCCCGGAAGGTGCCCTCGGGCAGGTTCCACAGCCGGACGGTGCGGTCGAGGCCGCCGCTGGCCAGCGTCCGGCCGTCCGGAGCGAAGGCCACCGAGCGCACCGCACCGCGGTGCCCCGTCAGCGTCGCGGTGATCCGGTGCGCGGTCGTGTCCCAGAGCCGCACGGTCCCGTCCGCGCTCGCCGTCGCCAGCCGCAGTCCGTCGGGGCTGAAGGCGACCGAGGTCACCGGGCCCGTGTGGCCCCGCAGCGTGGCCACCGGGGTGCGCGCGGCGACGTCCCACAAGCGGATGGTGGTGTCCGAGCTGGCCGAGGCGATGAGCTTCCCGTCCGGGCTGAAGGCGACGGAGTTGACCGGCCCTTCGTGCCCGGGGAGCCGGCCGGCGAAGTACTGCGCCTGGGTGCTCAGCAGCGCGCCGCGCGCCTGCGGGGTCGGCGCGGTGCCGTACGCGCCGGCCGCGAGCAGCATCGACGCCTCGGGTTGCCCCGCCGCGAGCAGCCCGGCCCGCACCGCCATCGCCTGGGACTGCGCGGTGCGCCGCTGGTCCACCGCCTGTGACCGCTGCTGGAGGGCCAGGGCCCCGGCGGTCAGGGCGACGGCGAGCAACCCGGCCAGCGTGACCACCATGGCCCGGCGGACCCGGCTCTGGCGCAGCACGGCCCGCTCGCGCCGGTCCTCCTCCGCCTCGCACGCGTCGACGAACTCCTGTTCCTCGGGCCCGAGCCCGGAGCGGTCGGCGGCCCGGTCCAGCCACTCCCGTACGCCCGCCAGCCGGGTCCCCCGGTGGAGCAGGCTCGGATCGCGCCCTCCGGCGGCCCACTCGGCCCCCGCCTCGGAGAGCTGCTGACGCATCCGCAACGAGGCCCGGTCGCGCTCGGTCCACTCGCGCAGCCGCGGCCAGGCGTGCAGCAGCGCCTCATGGGTGATCTCCACGGTCGCGCCGCCCGCCGTCACGAGCCGGGCCTCGATGAAGGCGTCGAGGGCCCGGCCCCCGGCCGCGGGCTCGGGCAACTGGCGCAGCAGCCGACCGCGCTCCACCGGTCGGCGGGTCTGCGCCGAACCCTCGGCGATGTGGACCAGCCGGACGAGGAGTTCGCGCGTCATCCGGCGCTCGGCCGGGTCGAGCAGGCCGAAGACGGACTCCGCGGTGCGGGCGACCGCTCCGTGGATGCCGCCCGTCATCTCGTATCCCGCGACCGTCAGGGTCGTACCGGCGCGCTGCTGCCAGGTGATGAGCAGGGTGTGGGCCAGCAGCGGCAGCGATCCGGCGTCGGCCGCGGAGCCGTCCCCGAGGTCGCGCAGCAGCAGTTCGACGAGGCCGCCCTCCAGGCTGAGCCCGGCCCGGTCGGCCGGTCCGGTGATCGCCTCGCGCAGTTGCGCGCCGGACATCGGTCCCAGGGCGAACAGCCCGTGGGTGAAGACCTCGACGAGCTCCGGGTGGTCGAGGCAGTGACCGCAGAAGTCCGCGCGGATCCCGATCACCACGGCGGTCGTGGCGGCGCCGGCGTCCACCGCGCCGGCCGCACCCGGCCCGTGCACCGGACCGGGCCCCCGGTCCCGGCTCGCCCCGCCGGTCGGGTCGGCCGGCGCGCGGGCCGACCCGGCGGCCGCGGCCAGTACGTGCAGCACCCGGACGAAGGAGCGGCGTTCCCGGTCGTCCTCGCAGAGCGTGAAGACCTCCTCGAACTGGTCGACGACGAGCACCAGTCCGCCCCGCCCGCGCGCGGCCACCGCCGCCTCCAGCAGCACCTCCGGCCGCCCGGCCAACTCCTCGGGGGTGATCCCCGCGGCCGCCGCACCCAGCACCTCGGCCGCACAGCGCAGCAGTTCCTTCAGCGGATGCGCACCCGGCGTGCACAGCACCACCGGCCAGTCACCCGCTCCCGTCACCGGCAGCACCCCGCGCCGCAGCGCGGGCAGCAGGCCCGCCCGCAGCAGCGAGGACTTCCCCGCCCCCGACGGGGCCACCACGGCCAGCGCCCCCTGCCCGATCCGCTCGGCCAGCCGGGCCGCCAGCTCCGCCGTGTCCCCGTCCCGGCCGAAGAACCACTGGGCGTCCTGGGGCCCGTACGCCGCGAGCCCCCGGTAGGGGCAGACCGCGGCCGATCCCGGTGGGGGCCCGCCCTCGGCCGCGCGGCCTTCGTCCGTGCGCGCGGCGGCGCCCGCCGCCGGACGCTGGGCCGGGACCAGCCGGGCCAGCTCACCGCCGGCGTCGAGCGCCTCGTCGCAGCGGCGGGCGAGGTCGGGGGTCGGCGGCTTGCCGCCGTTCTCGATCTTGCTCAGGTACCCCTTGCTGTAGTGGACGGAGCGGGCAAGAGCCGAGAGCGACATCTTGCGCAGCTGGCGCATGCGCCGCAGCTCCGCCGGGAATCCACCGGTCGTCCCATCATCGGTCGGCACGGGGCGTACTTTCCCGCAGGGGAGGGACGTACGCATAACGGAGAGGAGTTCCTCCGCTTGACGCTCACCCGACCGTCCGGCCGGCGGCTCCCGACCGCCTCCCGGTCACAGGCCCACGGCCCTAGCTGTAGGCGTTGAACGGGATGGGGGGCTTGGCGGCGTTCAGCGCGTCGCCGAAACGGCCGTCGGTGATCTTGATGGTGGCCGCGCCGAAGTCCGCGTTCATCAGCTTGTCCCGCAGGCCGGCCGGATAGCCGTTCCAGCCGACGAGACGGGGGTGGAACCAGCCACCGGTGTGGTTCTCGGGCGGCTCGTCATTGCTGTTGGCCAGCCGGAAGAAGTGGGTCGAGGCGCCGTCCTTGTGGTAGACGGCCTTGGGGTGCGTCCCGTCGAAGCGGACGGCGGAGCGGGGGTACCACTTCCAGCCGCTGTGCTGCGAAGTCGACACGTACTGGACCTGGTTGTCCTTGATCCAGACCACCACGTGCTCGAAGTCGTGCCGGTGCCCGATGGCCGCCGGGCCGAGAGTGGCCTGGTCCTTCTCGAAGTAGCTCGCGTACATGACCGCGCACCAGCCGTTGTCGCACTTCTCGCGCGCGTACGTGTTCGAGTTCTGCAGCTGCGCGGCGTCCCGGCAGTGCCCGTTCACGTCCCCGCCGAGCTTCAGTCCGGGGTTGAGCCGCCCGTCGCCGCTGATGGCCGCGGTGGCGTAACAGCCGTCCCGGTCGTAGTCGTAGGCCGGGGAGAACGTCTGTTCCAGCCCGTCCGCGTCCTGCGGGAGCGAGGGCAGTACGTCGGCGGAGGCGAGCGCCGGCAGCGTCATCACGAGCGCCGCCGCGCCCAGTGAAGCGGTGGTCACGAACCGTCGTATCCCGCTCCGGCGCCCGGGCGCCGTCGCGGAAGGGGGCAGTGTGCGCACATCAACTCCTCGACCTGTGTGGGGGTGCTGGCATTCTGCGGCCCCGCAGCGCCGAACACGAGCCCCGGCCGCGGCAGTTCTCGCGATCCTCAATATCCGCGGTATGCCCGTCACGGAGCGTCCGTTCGGTGTTTACTTCCGTTGCGTCGACGCGGGCGACGCGACCAGCTGGGGGGCGGGGGCAATGGTGAGCGCAACGACGGAGCCGGGCCACGCGCAGGGGACCGATGCGTTCCTGCGGCACATGATCTGGCGTTATCCACAACAGCGGCAGCCCGTCATGGCGCTGCTCGGACCGCGCGGATCGGGCAAGTCCACCCTGCTGGCCAACCTGTCCCACGGCTGCGGCTCGACGGTGGTGCACGCCCACCTCGACTTCAACGAGAACCCGGTGGACCCGGTGTCCGCCGCGACCCTGGCGGCCTTCCAGATGATGCGCGGCTGGGACACCCTGCGCCGCAGCCCCGTCTTCCACCGCTTCGCCCTCGGGCTGCTCGCACTCAACGAGAACCTGGAGACCGACCGCACCCGGGCCACCGACCAGATCAGGGGGCTGATACAGGCCTACACGCGGGGCACCCGGCCGGGCCGCTTCGCCACCCGGGTCGCGGGCGCCGCGGTCACCACCATGGACGTCGTGGCCACCGGCGCGCTCAGCCCGCTGGTCTCCGGGACCGGCAGCCAAGTGGTCGCCGCCGTCCGGGACCAGGCCCGACCCGTCATCGGCTCCCTGCTCCAGAGCGCCGCCCGCTGGGGCCTGCGCGACGCCCTGCGCTGGCATGTCAGCATCCCGGAGGCGGAGGACGCCGGCTACGTCGACGCCCTGATCCGGCTCAGTTCCGCGTCGCGCTCGGCCGCCGTGGCCCCGCTCCTCTCGGCCTTCCTCGCCGACGCCCAGGAGCAGGCCGAACGCCACCCGGCCCTGCGGTCCACCTGCTCCTGCGAGGTGCCCGAGCACGAAGCGGCCCGCGGGCGCCACGACCACGCGTGGGTCCTCCTGGTGGACGGCGCGCAGACCGCCGCCGGACGCCGTTTCCTGGGCGCCCTCATCAACGCGCGCATCCGCAACCGGCAGACCGGACAGGGCGCTTCGGCCAAGCCCGACCCGCTCGTCGTGCTCGCCGCCTGCGACCAGTGGCAGCCCGAGTGGACCACCCGCTGGTGCGAGCCCTGGCGGACCACCCCGATCGCGGGCACCTCGCAGCGCCGCGTCCCCCTGCTCGCGCGCGCCGACCGCGCCCAGTGGGCCCGGGAGGACGACGCGGGCGCCGCCGCGGACCCGGACTCGGTGGCGTCCCACTGGTACCCGGTGTGGCTCGACCCGATGACCGAGGACCAGGTCGGGTACGTCACCGGCGCCCCGGGACCGCTCGCGCCGCCGCTGGCCGCCTCCGTCGCCCACCGGCTCACCGGTGGTCACTGGGGCGCCGTCACCGCGGTGAAGGAACAGCGCGAGGGCGCGCTGCCGGACGGCGACGCCACCGCGATCGAGAGATCCCTGCCCGCCGCCCTCGACCCGGGCGGCAGACCGCTGTGGTCGCGCGCCCTGCAGACCAGCCTGCCCGAGGGGCTCGCCGTGCCCGCCGAGCGCTGGACGCCGCCGCCCGCCATCGTGCTGGCCGCGGCCTACCTCGCCGACGCGCGCACCGCCGACGACCCGTGGGTGCCGGCCGAACTCACCGACCTCCCGCACAGCTTGGAGCTGCTCCGCCGCAACCTGTGGGTCAGTACGCACGCCCACGCGCCCTCCCGCATCCGCGAGGTCGGCTGGGGTCCGGCGGACCGGCCCCCAGCCCTGCACCCGTGGCTGAGCCGCTGCGTCCTGACCGCGCTGTCCGCCGCGCCCGCCGAACCGCCGGCGGGCGGCCGCGCCCGGACGCCCGGGGAGGCCGACGCGCCGCCCGTCGACCCCTGGGACGGGGTGTTCGTCCGCCAGGCCGAGGCGCTGGCGGCGATGTCGGCGGCCCGCGGCCGGACGCCGGAGGCCGTCGAGGAGCAACGCCTCTTCTACGAGCTGTGCCTGGGCCGGTTCGCCCCGGTGGCCGACGCGCTGGCCGCCCGCTTCGACCGTGACCACCGGGCGTGGGTGCGGCTGCTCGACTACCTGGCGTCGGCGCCCTGCCGGTTCGTCCACGAACGGTCCGCCCCGCAGGTGTACGCGCTCCTGCTCGCCGGGATCGAGGGGCGGGGGAGCGGCGTGGTGACGGTGGCCACGGCCAAGCTGCTGGCCCTGCTCTGGCTCTACAACGACCCGCTCACCGAACACAGCCACGGCTGGGACGCCCAGATCGAAGAAGGCTTCGAACGGCTGTCGCACAACTCCCGCTTATTGGACGTCAGCGCACTCCAGCAAGCGGGCGCGCTCTTCGCCTGACCCCTCCGGGCCCGCCGAGGGGCGGGCCCGGGCGCACCGCTAGGAGTGGTTCATGACCGTAGGTGTCCACAATCCTCGACTCGGAGGACTGCGCCGTCATCCGGTGCTGTCCCTGGCCGCCGCCCTCGTCGTCCTCGCCGGTGTGGTCTTCGGCGCCCGCTGGACCTACGACTACTTCAACCGGCCCGCCCTGAGCTGTGGGTCGGGGATGACCGCGGCCGGCTCCCCGCCGGCCTGCGTAGGGGTGAACCTGGAGAGCGCCCCCTTCACCAAGGCCGAACCGGAGCGCATGCGCAAGCTGGAGGAGATGATCAAGACGTCCAACGCGGCCGTCAAGGGTCCTTCCAGCAGTGTGGTGTTGCTGCTCGACCTCTCGCCCGTCGCCGACGTGGACACCCTCACCTACGACTCCCTCTACCCCAACATCGAAGGGGCCGTCGCCGCCGTCTGGCGGGCGAACAACACGGCCGCGTACGGCAGTACGCCCGGCGTGAAGCTCTACCTGGCCAACATGGGCAGCCAGTACGGCGCGTGGAAGGAGACGGTGGCCCGCATCGAGAAGCACGCCGAGGCCGAACACATCTCCGCCGTCGTCGGCCTCGGTCAGAGCACCGAGGAGACCCGGCAGGCCGCCGCCGCGATCTCCGCCAAGCTCCACATCCCCGTCATCGGCTCGACGGTCACCGGCAATTCGATGAACCTCGACCCCACCGACCCGGCGGGCAAGCGGCTGATCACGGACATGTTCCGGGTCTCGCCGACCAACACCGACTCGGTGATCGCCGCGAACCAGTACGTCGCCGGGCTGCGTCCTGCCGTGAGCTCGCTCGCCGTGGTCGCCGACGGGGTCGTGGGTGACGACTACACGGCCACCCTCGCGGCCGAGGCGAAGGTCCGCCTCCAGGCGCCGAACCGCACCGTCACCGTCCTGCCGTACACCTCGCCCAAGAGCCTGCCCAGCGGCTCCGGCCGCAAGGCGTACCTGATCAACCAGTTCAACCTGATGCACGCGAACCTCTGCCAGGCCCAGCCGTCGATCGTCTACTTCGCCGGCCGCGGCCGCGACCTCGGCGCCTTCGTGGAGAACTGGGTCCAGGGCTCGCCCTGCGGGATCACCCAGCTGCACATCCTCGCCGGGGACGACGCCTCCGAGGCCATCCACGACGAAGCGGTCCTCAAGGGGGTCGCCTCCGGCCGGGTCGCGGTGGCCTACACGGCGCTGGCCAGCCCGGACCAGTGGGGCACCGCGTGCCCCGGCTCGGACGCGAAGCACAACTACGACCAGTTCTGGGCGGCGTACACCGGACGGCCCGACCCGTGCACGAGCCAGCGCCTCACCACCCAGGGGGACGCGGCGGCCCTCGCCTTCGACCCGGCCGACCTCGCCAACGGCCAGGCGATGCTCACCCACGACGCCACGGTGGCCGCCATCAGCGCGGCCCGACAGGACAGTGCGGGGCTGAAGAACCCGGGCCTGGAGACCGGCATCCTGCACCAGTTCTACTGCGCGCAGATGCTGCCGGGCGCCAGCGGCTGGCTGTCCTTCGGCGTCGACGGCAACCCCGTGGGCAAGCCGGCCCCCGTCGTGGAGATCCAGCCGGACGGGAAGACGAAGACGGTCTCGCTGACCTGGCCGAACTCCGCCCCCAACCTGAGCCTGCCGCAGCGCGGCGGCACCGGCGCCCCGGGCTGCTGAGGCCCGTACCGTACCCGCACCCGTACGCCCGCCCCGACCCGCCCGCCCCTCGCGAGCGGGGCGGGGCGGAACGGGGCCGATCGTTCCGGATCTTGTACGGCTCGGCGTCTATCCCGGCCGGGTCCGCGAGTGGCAACCTGGGCGTGCCGCTGCTCAGCCGAGCCAGGGCGGGCAGGGGTCCCTCCCCCCGACCCCGTGCCCGCCGACCTCGTGCGCGGCCTCATCGACCTGCCACAGAGGGAGTTGCCCCGCATGCAGACCCGCTCGACCGACCATCCGCGCAAGCGAGGGGTGTGGGGGATATCCCTCGTCCTGGTCGCGGTCACGGCCCTCCTCGGGGGCATCCCCGGCGCGGCCGGGGCGACGCCGCTCGCCGCCGCCCCGCCCGTTCCCACGCTGACCTGGGGGCCCTGCGCCGACCCGGGCGACGGCTTCGAGTGCGCGACCGCCCAGGTCCCGCTCGACTACCGCGAGCCCACCGGGCGCACCATCCCGATCGCGGTCACCCGGCACCTCGCCGCCGACCCGGCCCACCGCACGGGCGTCCTGCTGCTGCACCCCGGCGGCCCCGGCAACTCCGGAGTGGACTTCGCGCGCGACAGCTACGACGCGCTGCCCGCATCGCTCCGGGACGGCTTCGACGTCGTCGGCTACGACATGCGCGGGGTCAAGCGCAGCGGCCAGATCGAGTGCTGGAACGACCAGGAGTACGCGGCCGCCGTCGACGCCGCGCGCGGCGTCCCCGGCCCGGGGGCCCTGCAACTCGCCGTCCGACAGGGCCGCGAGGTCGGCGCCGCCTGCAAGGCGCGCTCCGGCGACCTGCTGCCGTTCATCGGCACCGCCTCGAACGCCAAGGACATCGACCTGCTCCGCCAGGCCCTCGGCGAGCAGACGCTCACCTTCTACGGCCGGTCCTTCGGCAGTTACGTCGGCACCGTCTACGCCGCCCAGTTCCCCCGGCGCGTGCGCGCCATGGTCCTGGACGGCTCCTACGACCCGCGGCACTACGCGGACGTCCCGTACGCCTACGACGCGGGCCAGTTCGTCGCCCTGGACGCCGCGGTCGGCCGGTTCCTCGACTGGTGTTCGCAGACTGCCGCGACCTGCGGGTTCGGTGAAGGCAAGGCCCGGCAGGCCTTCGAACAGCTCAAGCGGGACCTCGACGCCGATCCGGTCGTCACCGCGAGCGGACGCCCGGCCACCGGCTACACCCTCGCCTACCGGATGATGTTCAACATCAACTCGGGCAAGGAGATCTGGCCCGCCCTGGGCGAGAGCCTGCGGGCGGCCCAGGAGCACCGGACCACCTGGCTGCTGAACCCGCCCTCGCCCGGCTCCTTCGACTTCCTCAACGTCAACATGGCCGTCGAGTGCGCCGACCGCGTCTACCCGAGCAGCCGACTGCTCCTGGGCGCGATGGTCGGCGCCGAGTCCGCCACGACGCCGCTGCTGGGAACCCCCATCGGCCTGGGGCCGCCCACCTACGACCACAACCACGCGCCCACCTGTGCCCAGTGGCCGGCGGAGCGCGCGAGCCGCTTCGAGGGCTCCTACCGGGCCGCGGGTTCCGCGCCGATCCTGGTCCTCGGGAACACCGGGGACCCGGACACCCCGTACCAGGACGCCGTGGCCCTTGCCGGGACGCTGGAGAACGGACGACTGGTCACCTTCGCCGCCGAAGGACACACCGCCTACAACCGCAGCGCGTGCGTCAGCGCGCTCGTCAACGACTACCTCGCCACTCTGGCCCTGCCCGCGCGGGGAACGGTCTGCGCTGACGAGGCGCCGGCGGTCCCGCTGGCCCGCCGCAGCGCGAACGTCGGCGTCGACGAGACGCGCGACGTGATCCCCACCCTGCGCTGAACACCCCGGAGCAGCGGGGCCGCGGTCGACCGTAGGGTCGGCCGCGGCCCCGCTGCCGTGTCGGCGGCGGTGCGGGCGGCCCCGTGGTGACGGTGGGGCAGGAGTGCGGGCGAGCCCGCCTCTTGAGAAGTATCGGTACTGGGTAGGGTGAACCGGACAACGGGTTCGGTGCGGTTCTGGGTGGGGTGGGGGACATGGGACGTCAGATGCGGGTGCCCGGTGGGATCCTGGCGGTAACGGTTCTGCTGGCCCTGGCCGGGTGCTCGCAGACCGCGACCGACCGGGGGGCGGGCGACGGGAAGCCGTCGGCGTCGGCGTCCGGCGCCAAATCCCCCTCGCCGTCCGCGTCCAAGAAGGGCTCCGGCGGCGATGACGGCAAGCCGGTCACCGGGGACGTCCTGCCGGGCATGGTCACCGTGCAGGTGGCCCGCACCCAGTTGGCCGCGCTCAAGGTCGCACCCGTCGGCTCGATGTCCGGGTACTCCCGGGACAAGTTCACGCACTGGATCGACCAGGGCAGCAAGTGCGACACGCGCGAGACCGTCATCAAGCGCGACGGCAAGGACGTCACCCTGAACACGGACTGCAAGGCCGCTTCCGGCACCTGGCGCAGCCTCTACGACGGGGTCACGATCACCGACGCGGGCAAGCTGGACATCGACCACATGGTGCCCCTCGCCGCGGCGTGGCGCTCCGGCGCCGCCGCCTGGGACCCGCAGCGCCGCAAGGAGTTCGCCAACGACCTCGTCCGCCCGCAGCTGATCGCGGTGAGCGCGTCCTCCAACCGGTCCAAGGGCGACCAGACCCCGGACAGCTGGCAGCCCACCGACAAGAGCGCCTGGTGCCAGTACGGGCGGGCCTGGACCACCGTCAAGTCGACGTACGGACTGACGGTGACGGAAGCGGAGAAGCAGATGCTGACGACGATGCTGGACACCTGCGCCTCATGACCGACGACGGGGCGGGCGCCGCCGAGCAGTGGGTGGACGAGGTCGTCGCGGGACCCGGCGGAGCGATGACCGACGAGGTCGGGGTCATCACCGGGGACCTGACCCTGCGCACCAGCGCCCGGCCGGGCGGCCCGGCGCTGGTGGAGATCCAGTACACCGGCGCGGAGGAGTGGTACCGGCTCACCTCCGGGCCGCACCGGCTCGAAGCCACTCCCCACGCCCTGCACCGCGCGGCCCTCGCCCTGGTCCGAGCCGGCTACCGGGCCCAGGAGCAGGCCGACGGCTGACTGCTGACGGCCGACCGGGTCGTCGGTGGTCGTCAGCGGTGGTCGTCAGCGGTAGTCACCGGTAGTCATCGGGGTGGCCCTGCATCCACGTGTTGACCTTGTCCCTGGTGCCGATCAGCAGGGTCTGGTGCTCCTTGAGGTTGTCGAAGGACCGGTCGCCGGCGAGCTCCATGTCGAGCTTCGCGATCAGGGCGATCGGCTCGGGGAAGTGACCCGGTCCCTTCGGGTCCGCCTTCATGGACCTGTCCATCTGGTGCAGTTCGTCGTACACCCGGCCCAGGAAGAAGGCGCATTCGCCCGGCGTGCAGGAGCCGCCGAGGGTCGCCTGGAGCCCGGCGAAGGCGTCGCGGACCTTCACCGGGGGCGCGGTCGCCGGGTCGGCCGCCCCTGCCGTCGGGCCCGGGGCACTGGCCGACGGCGAGCCCCCGGTGGTGGGTTCGGTGGCGGCACCCGTGGCGGGACTCGCGGCGGGGCTCGTGGCGCCGGTGGCGGCGGTGCCCGCGGTGGTCGGCGCGGCCGGCTCGGCCCGCTGGGGACCCGGGCCGCAGGAAACGGTGAGCGCCGCCAGGGCCGCGACGACGATCGCCGCACCCCGTGCTGTGGACGTGAACATGTTCTTCCCCCGCGTTCGTAGATCACCCGACCCTACAGAACCGCCCGGCCGGTGATTGGACCGGCCGGACTACCATGCGAACGCCGGGAGTTCGGGCCGTAGGCTGGCGCCGTGACCGAGGTGAGCGGTGTACTGATCGGGGGTCGTTACCGGCCCCTGGAGCTGGTCGGCCAGGGCGGCATGGGCCGCGTGTGGCGGGGGACGGACGAGGTGCTCGGCCGGGAGGTGGCCATCAAGGAGGTGACGCTCCCGCCCGGCACCACCGGCGATCAGCGGGACGTCCTGCTCCGGCGGGTGGTGCGCGAGGCCCGCTCGGCGGCGCGGCTCAACCACCCCGGGATCATCACCGTGCACGACGTGGTCGAGCACGAGGGCGCGCCCGTGATCGTCATGGAGTACGTGAGCGGCACCTCCCTCGCCGCGGCCGTCGCGCGCGACGGCGCACTGCCCGTCCAGCGGGTCGCGGAGATCGGCGCGGCGATGCTGAAGGCACTGGGCCGCGCCCACGCGTCGGGCGTCGTCCACCGGGACGTCAAACCGGACAACGTCCTGCTGACGGAGGACCGGGTGGTCCTCACCGATTTCGGCATCGCGCACACGGCGGACGCGACCACGGCGCTCACCCGCACCGGTGCGCTCATCGGCACCCCGGCCTACATGGCCCCCGAACAGCTGACGGGCGGGTCGCCCGCACCCGCGACCGACCTGTGGGCGCTGGGGGCGACCCTCTACTGCGCCGTCGAGGGCGTACCCCCCTTCAGCGCGCCCAGCTTCACCGCGCTGTGCATCGCCGTCGCCACCGAGGAACCCCGGCCGACGCGGCGTGCGGGCCCGCTCGCCCCGCTGCTGGTGGCGCTGCTGACGAAGGACCCGCAACACCGGATCGGCGCCGCGCAGGCACTGACCGCGCTGCAGGCGCTGGCGCAGGAGCGGCCGACCCCCGCCCCGGCGGGTCCCCCGCGCCCCACCGTGCTCGACGCCGCGCCCCCGGACCCCACCCGGCCCACCGCCCGTACCGCCCCACCGTCCCCGGCCACGGCCCGCCTGCTGCGCCTCGTCGGCTGCTACGCGCTGCTGTGGGTCACCGGCGTGGTCCTGCCCTGGAACGACCTGGGTGAGGTGGTGCGCCGGGGGCACGGGACGGCGGCGCTCACCGTGACCCTCGTGCTCTGTCTGCCGCACGCCCTGCCCAGGCCGCGCTGGAGCCCCGCGGTCTGCTGGGCCGTCGTCATCGTCGCCGACGTGGCGCTGTACTTCCTCACCCAGGAGCTGCTGCGGCGGCTGCTGGGCTGGTGGGACATCGGCTTCACCACGCGCCCCCTGATGATGCTGGCCAACGTCCTGATCCTGGGCACGGGGGCCTGGCTGCTGTGGTGGAAGGTGCCCGGCAGTCGTCCCGCGTGAGCGGACGGTGACGCCGGTCGGAGCGCCGTACCCCCGATGCGCCTATATTCTGGTCAATGTGATCGAGTCCGGACGGCCGCGGCTCCGTAGGCGCCCCGACCCGGGAAGCCTCGTGCGTCTGTCGCCGGTCGTCCTGACCGTCGTCATCGCCAGCCTGGCCTATGCCACGCCGCCGGAGATGGCCTTCAGTCGACTGTTGCCCGCGGCGCCGGCCCTCGCCGCCGCCATGTGGCCGGTCCTGCCCACCGTCCTGCTCGGGACGGTCTGCCTCATGCTGATGATCGGCCTCGGCTTCGTCTTCCCCGACCTGGGGACGTGGTGGACGGCCGCGGGCATCATCGCGGTGACCGTCGCTGCCGCGTACGGGAGCCACGCCCGGCTCCAGCGCGAGCGCACGCTCTTCCAGGTGCGGCTCGTCGCCGAGGCCGCGCAGCAGGTGGTGCTGAGCCCGCTGCCGCGCCGCATCGGCGGCGTCGAGATCGAGTCGCTGTACCTCGCGGCCGCGGCGGAGGCGCGCATCGGCGGGGACTTCTACGAGGTCGTCGACACGAAGTACGGGGTCAGGCTGCTCATCGGCGACGTGCGGGGGAAGGGCCTGCCGGCGGTGGGGGCGGCCGCCGCGATCGTCAACGCCTTCCGGGAGGCGGCGTACGACGAGGAGGACCTGGTCGTCGTCGCCCGCAGGCTGGACGCCAGCAGCACCCGGTACAACGCGGCCTTTCCGCCCGAGGGGGCCATGGAACGCTTCGCCACCGCGCTTCTCGCCGAGATCCCGCACGAGGGCGGCCACGTCGACATCCTCAACTGCGGACATCCTCCCCCACTGCTCCTGAACGGCAGCCGGCTGCACGTACTCGAAACGGCGACGCCGTCGCCGTTGCTGAGCCTCGCGGAGCTGATCGGCGACCACTACACCGTCGACACCTTCGATTTCGCCCCCGACGACCTGCTGCTCCTGTACACCGACGGGATCGCGGAGGCGCGCGCCCGCGACGGCGAGTTCTTCCCGCTGACGACGTGGATGCGGCGACAACCCGGTACGCCGCCCCGCGAACTCCTCAGCGCCCTCCACCGCGATCTCCTGCACTACAGCAGGGGGCGCCTCGACGACGACATCGCCGCCCTCGCCGTCCGCCTGCGCCGAGCCTGAGGCGTCAGCCCGGAGCGCGAGCGGTACGACGCTTCGCGGTGGGTCAGCCGCCCTGGCCGGCGCTGCCGATCGGGCCGACCTTGACCGGGGAGCCGCTGCCGTCCGTGACGGGCAGCGTGGCGGCGCCCGGCCAGGCGAGGCTGACCGACTTCGTCTCGTCCGGCGGGGTGACGACCAGGCCGGTGACGCGGACGCCGGAACCGCCCGACGTGTTGAGCGGGTAGGTGACGCCGAAGGAGACCGCCGCACCCTTCTTCAGGGTGGTCGGGCCGGGATGCTGGCCGGTGCGCTTCGCGGAGATCGACCCCGCGTCGGTCTTCAGATCGACGCCGGCGTACTCGGAGAGCGTGCAGTCCCGGCTGCCGTGGTTCTTGAACTGCACCGCGACCGTACCGTCGGTGTCGCCGCCGATGGTGCTGTCGATCGCGGTGATCTCCAGGTCGCCGGTGCGGCACTTGTCGGAGCCGGATGCGCCGCCCTTGTCGGATCCGGTCCCGGCCGCCGTGCCCTTGCCGCCCGCGACCGCGGGGGAGCCCTTGCCACCGCTCTGGTCGGCCCCGCCCGTGGTCGACGGCGCGGACGGGGCCGGGGAGGCGGTGGACGCGGACGACGGGCCGCCACCCGGTGCCGCGGCGTCATCGCCGTTCTGGCACGCCGTCAGCGAGAGACCGGCGGCGACGGCCACGGCGGCGAAGGTGATCTTGTGGACGCGCATCGTTGTTTCCTCGGGATCGGTTGGCAGCCGGAGCGGCTCGGGCCCGAACGGGCCGGTGGGAGCGGGCACTTCTGATCCACAGGACCCGTCCGAGTGCCGATCCGTTCCGTCCGCCCCTGCCCTCATACCTTCCTGTTACACGCATGGTCGGACGACGCGTGCCCGTGCGGCCGACACCACAGGTCGGCCCACGCCGCCGACCAGTGGAGATGGCGGTTCCCGCCATGCTCCGCGCGCGTTCTCGGCCACTGGGCCCCTGGGGCGGAACTGTGACGCAGTCGATCTTGACGGCGAGCGGCGCGGGCTCCGTCCTCAGCGGGCTCCGGCACCCTCCGGGTTCGGGGTGGGCGGCGGGTTGTGGCAGGTGACGTCCTTGGCGGGCAGCCGGCCCGTCGAGAGGTACGCGTTGACGGGTATGTTGGCGCAGGCCGTGGGGGTGGAGAGGTACACGCCGTGCCCCACACCGCCCAGCGCGAGCACCATCCGCGATCCCTTGAGCGCCTGGTGCAGCCCCTGGCCGCTGCTGAGCGGGGTCATCGGATCCCACTCGTTCTGCACGGTCAGGACATCGGCCCGGGTCTTCACGGGCGTGGCGGGCTCCAGCGGCCGCTGCCAGAAGGCGCACGGTTTGATGTTCGAGGCGAAGTCCCCGTACAGCGGATGCTTGATCTTGTCCTGCGCCGCCTCCCGCGCGTACTGGTCCGGATCGCGGGGCCAGTTGTCCGCGTCCCCGCACACCACGGCCCAGTACGCGGCGGTGGCGTTGCCGGCGGGAGTGGCGTCCGGCACCTCCGAGGCCCCGGCCGCGTCGACGCCCGGGCCGGCGGCCCGGACACCGCCGAGCGGTGACCGCGCGCCGGGCCCCTTCTTGCCGGCGTCCTTCCCGCTCGTGCCCGGAGCGGTGCCGCCCGGAGCGGGGTTCACCGGCGGCTGGGGCGCCTTGTCGGCGGACGCCCTGATGCCCTTGATGACGACCGAGGCGGCTTGGGGATCGAAGTAGAGCGACGGGTCGGCCCTGATGTCGTCGCCCGTCATCCTCTGTCCGTAGTGGTTGATGGGTTCTCGGTCGGCCCGCGCCACCAGTGCCCAGAAGGTGGCCGAGACGGCCTCGGGCGTGGTGCCGAGCCCGTAGGTGTCCGAGCGCTCCGCCGCCCATCGGGTCCACCGCTCGAAGGCGGGCTCGGCCCCGGTCCCCTGCACCTGGATCATGCCGCGCCAGGTCCGTCCCGGGTCCACGCCACTGTCCAGGACGAACCGGTCGGTGCGCTCCGGGAACATCTGCGAGTACACCGTGCCGAGGTACGTCCCGTAGGAGTAGCCCAGGTACGAGATCGTCCGCTCTCCCAGTGCGGCGCGGATGACGTCCATGTCGCGCGCCGTGTTGCGGGTGGTGATGTACGGGATCACATCGCCCGACTTCTCACGGCACTTGTCGGCGATCCCCTTGGCCCAGGCCACGTCCGAGGCGAAGGTCTCGGGCCGGTAGGCCCCGCCGGCGCCCACCTCCGCCTCGCTCAGCTCACCACAGCCGATCGGGCTGCTCTCGCCCACGCCGCGCGGGTCGAAGCCGACGAGGTCGTAGCGGTCGCGGACGTCCTTGGGTATCTCGGTGTTCGCCCGTATCGGCCGGAGGAGGCCCGAGGTCCCCGGGCCGCCGGGATTGATGAGGAGGACGCCGCGCCGCTTGGCCGGGTTCTCGCTCTTCATCCGGGATATGGCGACGTCGAGGGTGCGCCCTTCGGGGCGCTGGTAGTCGAGCGGCACCTTGACGGTCGCGCATTCGTACTCCGCCGGCCGATCGGGGCTGCAACGGTGCCACGCCGGCTTCTGGCGCAGATATTCGGGCGTCTGGGCGGCGGACGCCGGGGACGCCACGAGTCCGGGCAGAGCGGTGGCCAGGAGCCCGGCGGTGGCGAGCAGCGGTGCGAGAGGTTTCATGCGCGTGGTGCCGTTCCTTCGTCAGGTGAAATCGCGTGCACCTCCACTGTGTTGGACGAGCTGGTGAGACCGGATCCCTCCCAAGAGCCGACCTTCCGTCCCCCACGCGTACCACCTGGAATCAAGACACCTGGCCTGAACCCACCCCCAAGGTCCCCAGATCCGCCGTCACTTCCGGGACGGCCCGCCCCGTCCCCGCGTAGTCCCGTCCCCCTCAGGGAGGACAACCGACGACAACTGGCGGCGCGAGTCCCACTGGTCGCAGTACTCGATGCGGATCTCGCGCGCGTCGCCGAGGATGCCGTCGTTGGAGTGGAGTTCGGTGCAGAAGTGCGGGTAGCCGGGACGGACGGGGACGTAGCGGGGTCCGCTTCGGGCGACGTCGAAGAAGTGCCGGGCGGTTTCCCCGAACGCCTCCGCGCTGCCGGTCATGAACAGGGTCTCGGCGTGGAGATGCTGGTGGAACAGATCCCGGTTCTCCTGATGGAGCCGTGCCCCGTGGTCGATCAGGGCTTCGTCGGTGTGCCGTGGGCCGGGCAGCGTCACGGTCCGCGGACGCCCTGGGCCGAGCCGTCCTCGTATCTCCTTCCAGCGTGAGGGTGCGAACTGGAGCGAGTGGTGCAGCAGTACGAGATCGAGCTGCCGCGTGCAGTTCTCCGGCAGCTCTCGGGAGGGGCCGGGATTCCCCCGCACGGGCAGGTGGACCAGCGAGCGAGGTGAGGAGGCAGCGAGCGACGCCGATCATCTCCGATGGGTGCCCGGGGAGGCCACCGGGAAACAGCCAACGGACGTCCGCGGGTGCCGATCCCAGCCGTGACGCGCCGGGTCGCGACGAGGTGCGGAACCGATGGTTCTGCCCCCGCTCGGGTGCCCTCAGTACACGAGCTTGTAGGTCACGTCCTTGGCGACCGGGGGCGGCGCGGTGTCGGTGTAGAGGAGCCTGATCGTCGTGAAGCGCCGGACGTCCGGGTGCGCGGGCCAGGTCTGGGGGTCGCTCAGCGTCACCGATACCGGGTAGGCGCGGAAACGGCCGGCCGCGCAGTAGGGGCGGCAGTCGTTCACCATGTCGGTGCCGGTGGCCGTCGCGGTCCGCGCGCCCCAGGTGTCCCACCGCAGGTCGACGAGGTGGTTGTTCCCGTCACCGCAGGCCAGGAGGTACTCCTGGGGGCGCATGCGGGCTTGTGCGGAACAGTCGACGACCACCACCGGGTCCGGTGGGTCCAGCCGCTCCAGCGCCCGCGCCGATGACATCCCACCGGGGTGCGCGGCGACCGGGGCAGCGGCGACGGCCGTCAGGGCCACCGCCGCGCACAACACCGTGCTCATCCGCGCCCTGCGCCGGGACGCGCGCGCGGGACGTTCGGCTGCTGAATCGTTCACGAAGGGCCTTCCTCACCACTCTGCCCGCCGTAGGCACTGCGGCATTCCCAGCTTCCCCCACCGGCGCGGACCCCGCACCCGCTGGACCTCACTCGTGCAGCAGCGCGCAGACGAAGTCCTCCTGGACCGCAGGACCGCAGGACCGCAGGACCGCAGGACCGGGACCGGCGCCGGGGGACGACGCGGCCGCACCCCGGCGGACCGTGGCCCGTCCGGCCCCGACGCCCGGGCCGGGAGCCCTGCCTCGGCCCCCGGCCCGGCAAGATCCGAAGGGGACGGCCTACGGCGCCGGCGCCGTGGGTGGGGTCGGGGCCGGGGTGCCGTCGAGGGCCAGGGCGGTGAGGAGCACCAGGGAATCGGTCCAGCCGAGCGGTGCGACCGAGGAGGGCCGCCCGCTGCCGTTGACCGTCTCGGACAGCTCGCCGAGCCCGTTGCGCTTGGACAGGACCCAGTCCAGGACGCGTTCGGCTTTCTGCCGCTCACCCGTACCGGCCCAGGCCAGCGCGAAGAAGGTGGTGCTGGGCGTCCAGGCGTACGCCCCCCAACTGAACCCGGGGTCGTTGCCGGGAGTGAGCCCCCCGTTCGGCAGCAGCAGTGCGCGGTGGGTGGAGTCGAGGGCCGTGGCCAGGTCGGCGGGCGCGGTGTTGAAGGGCGGGGCCATGAACGCGGCGGCGCTGTCACGGCCGTGCAGCCCGTCGCTGGTCCGCGGGTAGCCCAGCGGTGCGAAGTGCGTCGCGATGCCGTCGGCGAGGCGCCGGGCGGCCGTCGCCCAGCGCGTCGCGTCGGCGCCCTGGCCGGACGTCCGGGCGAGGTCGGCGGCCGCGTTGAGCCCCGAGAGCAGGGGCGCGGCGGTGCCGATGTTGGCGGTGTCCGTCGGCAGCTCCCAGTAGTCCGGTCCGGCGGGCGGCAGTCCGTCCGCGTCGAGCGAGTCGGCCGCGTGGTCGGCGGCCTTGCGGACCATGGGGTACAGCGCGGCGAGCCTGGCGGCCCGGTCCTTGGCCGGTGCGGCCCGGTACCACTGCCAGGTCGCCCACGGCACCCAGCCGTTGCCGTCGAGCTGCCAGGTCCGCCCGTCGGGCGGACCCGCGCCGTCGAGCGTGGTGCGCGCCTCCCAGGTGCCGTCCGGACGCTGGGTCGCCTGGTCGTGGCGCAGCATCCGGTACGCCTCGGCGTCGTGGCCGGTCGCGGCGAAGGCGGCTGCGGCGAAGCTGCCGTCGCGGGGCCAGGAGTACTCCCACGCCTGTGACCAGGCGGCGGCGAACGCCCCGTTCGGGCGCAGCAGGGCCCGCATGGACAGCAGTGCCCGCCGGGACGCCTCCCGGCGCGCGGGCGTCGACCCGGGCACCTTGCCGGCGGCCAGCCAGGCACGGCTCTCGGCGATCTGCTTCAGCGCACCGGGGTCGTCGGCCTCGGTCACCACCGACGCCCCGCGACCGGCGGGGAGGTGGCGCCAGCGGCCCGACGGCAGGCGCAGGACGTTGCTGCCCTCGACGTAGCCGGCACCCACCGCGAACGAGGGCGCGACGGCCTCCGTCACCTGCTGGTTCGTCAGCAGCCCGGCCGTACGGGCGGCCAGCGAGGAGGTGGGCACGTAGCAGGGCTCGCTCTCCCCGCAGCGGTCGGCGCCGACGGGGTTGACGTGGAAGGCCAGGCGGGCGGCGTCGGCGTGCCAACCTCCCCAGTAGGCCCGGTCGTAGTTCCAGCTGACCGGGGCCCCGGGATCCGCGGTCCGCGTTCCGTGCCAGACGACCGCCTTGCCCTCGCGGGTGGTGGCCTGGACGAACAGGTAGTACGGGCTCCCCGCCGTGAGCGGTGCGCCGAACGGAACTTCGATCCAGCCCGCTCCCGCACCGCCGAGGGCGGCCAGGTCCAGCGTCCGGGTGGCGACGGCGGACGCGGCGCCGTCCAGCGCGGTGCGCACCTGCACGGTCACCGTGCCGGTGGAGGCCGCGCTGGTCAGGTAGAAGCCGACCCGGTCGAGACGGGAGCCGGCGGCGGTGAACTCCTGCGCCGCCGCGTGGTCCGCGGCCTTGATGCCGAACAGGCCCACGTCGTGCCGGGCCTGCTCCGCGCGCGGGGCGGAGGCGGCTGCGTCGGCGGTGGTGGTGCCGATGGTGCCGGCGGTGGTGTCGGTGGTGTCGGTGGTCGGTCCGGGAATGCTCAGCAGGGCTGTCGCCAGGACGGCGGACAGGGTGATGGACGGGGCCATGAGCCTCCCTCGTTCGGTGACGTGCCGTCACCGCCGCAACACCGCGGGGGCGCCGCGGACGCACGTCATGCGTGGGTAACGAGGGCCGCCGCGCCGCGTTCCTCCAGGCTCGCGGGATCGACCCGGAGAGACCAAGGAGTGCGGAATTTGCCTAAAGCTTTTAGGTAAATCAATAATGACTTCAGGTTGATGGAGGGATGACCATGGCACGCGCGGGATTGACCACGGCACGTCTGGTGCGGGCGGGGGCGGAGCTGGCCGACGAGGTCGGCTTCGAGCAGGTGACCGTCTCGGCGCTCGCCCGACAGTTCGACGTCAAGGTCGCGAGCCTGTACTCGCATGTGAAGAACTCCCACGACCTCAAGACCGGGATCGCCCTGCTCGCGCTGGAAGAACTCGCCGACGCGGTCGCCGTCGCCCTCGCGGGGCGGGCGGGCAAGGACGCCCTGGCGGCCTTCGCGAACGTCTACCGCGACTACGCCCGGCAGCACCCCGGTCGCTACGCCGCGGCGCAGTTCCCGCTCGACCCGGAGGCGGCCGCCGCGAGCGCGGGCGGCCGGCACGCCCGGATGACCCGGGCGATCCTGCGCGGGTACGACCTGACGGAGCCCGACCAGACGCACGCGGTCCGGCTGTTGGGCAGTGTGTTCCACGGTTACGTCACCCTGGAGCTGTCCGGCGGCTTCAGCCACAGTGCTCCCGACTCGCAGGAGACCTGGTCGTGGATCCTCGACCGGCTGGACGCCCTCCTGCGCAGCTGGACCACGCCGCCGCACAGCGGTGGCGCACCGCCGCATCCGGGCGATGCGAGCCCTTCGACGGACAGGCTGACGACACCATGAGCACGCACCGCTGGATCACCACACCGATCACCGCGGACCTCCTGCGCGGAGCGCTGGACCTGGAGCACACCGAACAGGGCGTCCTGCCGCACCGGCTGCCCGCCCGGGCCCGCGCCCAGAACGTCGACGGCCAGCTCGCCATGGCGGAGTCGCAGCCCTCCGGCGTACGGCTCGTCTTCCGCACCCGGGCCACCGTCCTCGAACTCGACGCCCTGCCCACCAAGCGCGTCTACGTGGGCGCCCCGCCGCGCCCCGAGGGCGTCTACGACCTGCTGGTCGACGGCAACCTGGCCGGGCGGGCCGGCGTCGCCGGGGGCACCACCCTGACCATCGACCTGGCCGCGGGCACCACCACCGAGCAGCCCGGCCCGGTCGGCACCCTCCGCTTCTCCGGCCTCGCCGACGCGGACAAGGACGTGGAGATCTGGCTGCCGCACAACGAGAGCACTCGTCTGGTGGCCCTGCGCTCCGACGCGCCCGTCGAGCCCGCGCCGGACCGCGGGCGCAGGGTGTGGCTGCACCACGGCAGCTCGATCAGTCACGGATCCGACGCCGCGAGCCCCAGCACCACCTGGCCCGCGCTGGCCGCCGCCCTCGGTGGGGTGGAGCTGACCAACCTGGGCCTGGGCGGCAGCGCCCTGCTCGACCCGTTCACCGCCCGCGCCCTGCGCGACACCCCCGCCGACCTGATCAGCCTCAAGATCGGCATCAACCTGGTCAACACCGACCTGATGCGGCTGCGAGCCTTCGGTCCCGCCGTCCACGGCTTCCTCGACACCATCCGCGAGGGTCACCCCGATGCGCCGCTGCTGGTGGTCTCCTCCATCCTGTGCCCGATCCACGAGGACACCCCGGGTCCCAGCGCCCCCGACTTCGCCGCCTTCAGCGCCGGTCGACTGCGCTTCCTGGCCACCGGTGACCCCGCGGAGCGCGCGAGCGGCAAGCTGACCCTCGGCGTCGTCCGGGAGGAACTGGCCCGGATCGTGGCGGAGCGGGCGGCCTGCGACCCGAACCTGCACTACCTGGACGGCCGCGAGCTCTACGGCGAGGCCGACAACGCCGAGCTGCCGCTCCCCGACGAGCTGCACCCGGACGCCGCCACGCACCGCCGCATCGGCGAGCGCTTCGCCGCACGCGCCTTCGCACCCGAGGCCCCCTTCGCGGACCCGACCGCCCGACCCGCCCCCTGACCCCGCCCCCTGACCCCGCCCCCTGGCCCCACCCCGTGACCCGGCCGGCGGGGTCACCCCCGCTCCAGCACCGCCGCGATCACGTGCCGGGCGTTGCGGGCCATCGCCGGGTTGGTGTTCCGGTAGTACGGCAGCGCGATCACCGCCCGGGACATGGCCCGGGCGCGGCCGCGCAGCCAGGTCGCGTCGTCCACGCCGAGGGCCGTGCGGAAGCGCTCCGCAGCACCGGCAGCCCGGCCCACCGCGGGAACCGGCCGGCGACCAGGCGTCGTACGAGGCCCTCGTCGATGGGGTGGCTGTCCGCGTGCATCTGTTCCGCGCCCACCGCGCTCGTGCTCATGACGCACCATCCGACCGTCGGACACGGCGGGGCGTCAAACGGGTTTCCCGGGCGGTGGGTTACACGGAATACACGGAATACACGGAATGCGCGGAACCAGCCGTTCCGGGCGTTGATACGCGGTTGATACATGATCGTGCGGTTCCCGACCGGTGACCCCGCGATGCTGGAAACGTCGGTCTCCCAGACTGCTCGAAGGACGCACCGGCCCGGCGCAGCCGATCGCCGTGACCAGCGCCCAGGAAAGGCAGGATCCACACCGTGGCAGCGCGGCACAGCCGGCTGCCGGTCATCGCCCTCTCCCTGTTGGGACTGGCGCTCACCGGCGGCTTCGCCCTATCCCAGCGGCCCGGGAGCGGCGCACCGGCACCCTCGCACGGTTCGCCCGCGGTGCCCGCCTCCGGGCCCGGCACCTTCACCAGCGCGCAGGCGTCCGGAGCCGTCATCGGGACCGGCGGGCCGCTGCGCCGCTACCGGGTCGAGGTCGAGGACGGCGTCGACGTGTCGCCGGTGCAGGCGGCCACGGAGATCCAGGCGATCCTCTCCGACCCGAGGAGCTGGGCCGCGCACGGCCAGGCCCGGTTCCAGCTGGTCGACACCGATGCCGACGTCACCATCAAGATCGCCACCCCGAAGACCACCGACACCCTCTGCGCGCCGGTCGGCAACACGCGCGGGGAGCTGAACTGCGAGGTCACCGGGGGAGTCGTCGTCAACCTCAAGCGCTGGACGCAGGGTTCGCCGCAGTACGACGGACCGGCCACCGAGTACCGGCACCTCATCATCAACCACGAGGTGGGCCACATGATCGGCTACCGCCGACACATGGGGTGCCCGGGCCCCGGCCGACCGGCGCCGGTGATGATGCAGCAGATCAAGGGGCTGGACGGCTGCGTGTCCAACGCCTGGCCCTACACCGCGGACGGAACCTTCCTCACGGGCCCCGACGCGCAGTGACGGCGGCCGGGCCCCCGGCCCGGTACGGGCCTTCGGCACGGCCCTTCGGCACGTGGACGGGGGTCCCTTGGTCGTGGGGACGGCGGGGCCTTCGCCTCATGATCGGGCCGCTCGCGCCCCCGTAGCCTTCGAAGGCCGATACGGAGAACGCACCGGCGGTCCCACCGTGCCCCGCGGGACGACGCCCACGGCGCGGCGGGTCCGGTACCAACCCAAGGAGCACGATGGCCGGCCGCGCGCCCGGATCCGATCCCGCCCAGGACGCCCCCCGCATCACGGAGCCCAGCCACCACGCGGTCGGCGTGCACGCGGTGACCACCGCGATGCGGCTGGCGCAGCGGCAGATGGGCGTCCTGCGCAGTGCCCGCACCCTGCTGCGGGTCAACCAGCCGGACGGCTTCGACTGCCCCGGCTGCGCCTGGCCCGAGGAGGACCGGGTGCACCGGGCGGAGTTCTGCGAGAACGGCGCCAAGGCCGTGGCCGAGGAGGCCACCCGGCGGCGGGTGACGCCCGCCTTCTTCGCCGCACACGCGGTGGCCGACCTGCTCGGCAGGTCCGGCTACTGGCTCGGCCAACAGGGCCGGCTCACCCACCCGATGCTGCTGGACGAAGGCGCCACGCACTACGTCCCGGTCAGCTGGGAGCGGGCGTACGAGATCATCGGCGAGGAGTTCGCCGCCCTCGACTCGCCCGACGAGGCCGTCTTCTACACCTCCGGACGGACCCCGAACGAACCGGCCTTCGCACTCCAGCTCCTCGCCCGGCGCCTGGGCACCAACAACCTGCCGGACTGCGCCAACATGTGCCACGAGGCCACCGGGGACGCGCTGGTGGAAACCCTCGGCGTCGGCAAGGGAAGCGTCTCCCTGGAGGACATCCACCACGCCGACCTGGTCATCGTCGCCGGGCAGAACCCCGGCACCAACCACCCGCGGATGATGGCCGCGCTCGAACAGACCAAGGGCAACGGCGGCCGGGTCATCAGCGTGAACCCGCTGCCCGAAGCGGGATTGGAACGGTTCAAGAACCCCCAGCGCCCGCGCGGCGTGGTGGGCGAGGGCACCAAGCTCACCGACCTGTTCCTACAGATCCGTACGGGCGGCGACCTCGCCCTCTTCCGGGCCCTGAACCAGCTGCTGTTGCGCGCCGAGGACGAGGCCCCGGGCACCGTCCTCGACCGGTCCTTCATCGCCGAGCACACCCTCGGCTTCGAGGACTGGGAGCAGGACGCCCGCGCCACCGACCGGGACGACGTGCTGGCCGCCACCGGCCTGCCCATGGAGCAGATCGAAGCGGCCGCGCGGATGGTCCTGGAGTCCAAGAGCGTGATCGTGTGCTGGGCGCTCGGCCTGACCCAGCACAAGCACTCCGTGCCCACGCTGCGGGAGATCGTCAACTTCCTGCTGCTGCGCGGCAACGTGGGCCGCCCCGGCGCGGGCGTCTGCCCGGTCCGCGGCCACTCCAACGTGCAGGGCGACCGCACGATGGGCATCTACGAACGCCCCACCGAGGCCTTCCACCGGGCGCTCGGCGAGGAGTTCGGATTCACCTCGCCGCGCCACCACGGCTACGACTCGGTGGGCGCCATCAAGGCGATGCGCGACGGCAAGGTGAAGGTCTTCGTCGGCATGGGCGGCAACTTCGCGGCCGCGGCCCCGGACACCCCCGTCACCGAGGAAGCCCTGCGCCGCTGCTCCCTGACGGTGCAGATCTCCACCAAGCCCAACCGGTCCCACCTGGTCACGGGCCGGCGCGCGCTGATCCTGCCCACGCTGGGACGCTCGGACGAGGACCGCACGCAGGCGGGGCCGCAGTTCGTGACCGTGGAGGACTCGATGGGACGGGTGCACGCCTCGCGCGGGCGGCTGAAGCCCGAACCGATGCTGCGCTCGGAGACCTCCATCGTCTGCGCGATGGCCCGCGCGGCGCTCGGCCCCGACGACGACGTCCCCTGGGAGGAGTTCGCCGCCGACTACGACCGGCTGCGCGGCCGCATCGAGCGGGTGGTCCCGGGCTTCGAGGACTTCAACGCCCGGGTGCGCCGGCCCGGCGGTTTCGTGCTGCCGCACGCCCCCCGGGACGCGCGCAGCTTCCCCACCCACACGGGCAAGGCCAACTTCACGGTCAACGACATGGTGGTGCTCGACGTCCCCGAAGGGCGGCTGCTGCTCCAGACGCTGCGCTCGCACGACCAGTACAACACCACGATCTACGGCCTCGACGACCGCTACCGCGGCGTCCACGACGGACGGCGCGTGGTCCTGGTCAGCCCCGCGGACATCACCGCGCTCGGCGTGACCGAGGGGTCCTTCGTCGACCTCGTCTCCGAGTGGCCCGACGGCCGGGAGCGCCGGGCCGCCCACTTCAAGGTGGTCCCCTACCCCACGGCGCGGGGATGCGCGGCCGCCTACATGCCGGAGGCGACCGTCCTGGTGCCCCTCGACCACACCTCGGACATCAGCAACACCCCCGCCTACAAGTCGGTCGTCATCCGCTTCGAGCCGGACAGCGGACCGGACGCGGTCGTGGTGATCTGAGGGCGGACCGCTGACGCCGGACCGCTGACGACGGACCGCTGACCGCCGAGCGGGCCGGCCCGACCGGCCCGCCGGCGCGGCTCAGCGGCCGCGCTGGATCTCGAAGTGGTCGATCCGCTGCCCCGTTTCGGCGAGGTGCTGACCTTCAGCTTCGGGGTGCGGCCGGTTTCCACCTCCACCGCGAGGGAGGGGTGGTCGGTGTACCGCACCCGGACCATTCGACGGTCTCGGTCGCCTTCGTCCCGCCCTTGGTGGCTGCTTCACCGCGAAGGGGGTCTGCCAGGAGACCCGCATCTGCGTCCTGGGGTCGGCGCCGAACTGCAGGTGGCGGCCGAACGGGGCGGCCAGGGAGTCGTCGACGCCGCGCCGCGCGGTGGAGGTCACCACGGTGGGGGCCGCGTAGGCGGGGAGGCCGCCCCGGTGGTCGGTCCGGCTCCGGCCACCGCCGCGGTGAGCGCTCCCGCGCGCAGGGCGCCGCGCCGGGTGAACTTCGCGCGCAGGTAGTCGTGCTGCTCGGCCATGTTCATGCGGGCGGCGAGCTTCTCGGGGATGCCGAAGCTGGGAAGGTCCATGGCGCGAACCTCCTCTCCACGGGCGACGGGAAGCTCACCAGACGGTGAACGGGGGAGGTACGGATTCCCATGTGACGTCCTGGAATCCGGTGCGCCGCGCATGGGGGTTCCGCCCCGTCAGGTCGCCCCGTCAGGTCGTCCCGGTCAGGAGGGAACGCAGACCTCCTTGCCCTTGAGGGTCCCCTGGCCGACCACCTCCAGCAGCGGGTACACGCAGCCGGCGGCGAGGTAGGTCCGCCAGGTCTCGGTGCCCGTGTCGGTTCCCGGGACCAGCGGACCGTGCACGTTCCTGCTGAAGTTCGCGGCGCCGCCCGTGGTGTTCTGCCAGCCGAGCCGGACGTGGACGGCGTCCCCGGCCCGCTTCCAGTAGCCGACGCCGATGACGCCCTGCGCGCCGACCCGGCCGTTGACGTCGATGCACAGGGTGCCGTTGCCGAGGTCCGTGCAGCGCTGCACGTACGCCTTGGCGCCGGTGGGCGCGGCCGGTGCGGCGTGCGCCGTGGCCGTCGAGGTCGCGGACAGGAGCAGGGTGGCGACCGCGACCGCCGTGCCGGCCTTCGCGAACGTACGGGTGTGACTGCTGAGGAGCGCGGTGTGCATGGGAGTTCCCTTTCGCCGGGGGAGCGGGTCGGTTCGAGCCTGGTGCACCCCGGTTCGGCCGTCGAGGAGGCGGCCGTCTCCTCCCGGGGACGGATCCGGGAAACCCCGGGAAACCCCGAAGAGCCCGGGGGCATCCCCCCGCGACATGCATATGTCGTTCACCGGCATATAGTGGCCACATGAATCCCGGTCCGGCGGCGGTCGACGCCGCCGTGCGTGCCGGGGACTCGGCGTGTGACGGAGATGGAGCAGGCATGGCCAGCAAGAAGAACCTCGTCGCCAACCGGGCGTCGCTCGCCCACAAGGTCCGGTACGCCGCGAGCAGCCCGCACCGCATCGCCCCGTACCTGAAGCGGGCCGCGCGCGACCGCTGGTTGGCCTTCAAGCACCCCGACCACGTGAGCTACTACCGCGCGGTGATGGCCTCGGACACCCGGCGCAACCCCGAGGCCGCCGTGGGCAGTCAGACGCACGAACGCTGGCTCGCGCTCGGCCGGATGCAGTTCGACTACCTGCTGCGGCACGACCTCGCGCCGGGCGCCAGGATGCTGGACATAGGCTGCGGCAACCTGCGCGCGGGCTGGCGCTTCATCGACTACCTGGAGCCGGGCCACTACTACGGCATCGACATCTCGCCCGACATCCTGATCGCCGCGAAGGAGACCCTGACCGAGCGGGGGCTCCAGGACAAGGTCCCGCACCTGACCATCACGGGGAACCTGACGCTGGACTTCCTGCCCGACGCCCACTTCGACGTCGTGCACGCGCACAGCGTGTTCTCGCACTCGCCGATCGAGGTCATCGACGAGTGCCTCGCGCACGTCGGCCGGGTGCTGGCGCCGGGAGGCCACTTCGACTTCACCTTCGACCGCACCACCGGTTCCGAGCACCAGGTGCTGCGCGAGGACTTCTACTACCGCACCGAGACCCTGATCGCCCTGGCCGCCCGGCACGGACTCGCGGCCCGGTTCATGGACGACTGGGAGGAGCTCGGCCACGGCCAGTCCAAGATCCGGGTCAGCGCGCGCTGACCCGGCCCGTACGGCCCCGAGCGCCGGTGACAGGTCAGCGCGGGCCGGTCTCAGGTGGGTGTGGGCGTCCCGGAGTTCCGCCTCCGCCACTGCCGTACGCCGAAGGCCGTGATGGCGATCAGCAGCAGGATCGAGGGGATGCTGTCCCCGTCGACCACGCCGCCGAAGAAGCTGGTGATCATGAAGGGCAGTGCGGCGAGCGCGACCTGAGGCGCGGTGCGCAGCCCCGACAGGGCGTAGCGGCCCGCCAGCGCCAGCGCCGCGAGCACGGGGACCCCGTACCGCCAGTGCAGGAAGAGCCCGATCCCCTTCGAGTCGAGCAGGGCGAAGAGGAAGACCGCGAGCGGGGCCCACAGGACCAGGGCCACCACCCCGGCGGTACTGAGGATCCGGCGCGGCGGCCGCAGGTCCGGCGGGCAGGCCAGCGGGAGGACGGCGGACACCAGCGGCAGCAGCAGGAAAGCCGGGAGCTGCCACGGCACCGGCAGGTCGGCGGGCAGCACCACGACGAGGACGCAAAGGGCGTTGGCGATCATGCCGACCAGGGACCACAGGGCGCCCGAGGCACGTCCGCACAGCGCCAGTACCGCGCCGACGAGCGCCACCACGTAGCTGCCGCTCGTGGCGTAGGTGAGCGGCACGAGGAAGTCGGGGTTGTGGCTGATCTGCCAGTCGGAGACCGTCGAGATCAGGTTGAAGGCGGCGTACGAGGCCGTGGCGGCCAGCGCGTAGGGCGACACGGCGGCGAAGAGCCGCCCGCCCGGCTGCGCGGAGCCGGCGCCCAGTCGCAGCCGGAACGCGTGCGCCGCGATGTCGGCGGCCTCCCGGAAACGGGTGCGCCGGTCGGCCCCTTCGGTCGCCTCGCGGTAGGCCTCGGCTATCTCGTCGCCGAACTCGCGGCGGAACCTGGCCGGGTACAGGCGCAGCAGCGGCAGGCTCACGCGGTGGCCCGGCCGGTGACGCCGCCGGTGGCCCCGCCGGTGACGCCCAGGCGCCGGGTCGCCTCGCGCGCCGTCGCGGCGATCCGCTTCGCTTCGGCGCCGAGGCCCTCCCGCCCGGCCGGGGTGAGCGTGTACGTACGGCGCAGGCGGCTGTCCACGACCTCTTCCTCGTGCACCTCGATCAGGCCCTGCCCGAGCAGGCGCTCCAGGGCGCCGTACAGCGTGCCGGTGCGCAGCTTGACCCGACCGTCCGAGATCTTCTCCACCTCGCGGGCGATGGCGTAGCCGTGCCGGGGCTCGTCCGCGAGCGCGGTCAGGAGGAGGAGGGTGGGTTCCTGCATCGCACGATCGCTCATGTCCGCATCGTAGGTCACCCACCGGCATATAACGGCGGCGGAGCGGGAGGGGTGCGGGGAGCGGTCGGCCGACCGCCCGCCGAAGGGTCCCATCGACCGGGCCGGCGTCATGGAGGTTCGTACGAGCGAATTAAGGTGAGGGGGTACGGCGGCAGAGGGGACATTCGGCGTGAGCAGACGCGGCGGGGCAGCAGACCAGGGGTCGGGCGACGATCGGGCGACCGCCGGGGTCGGGGCCGGGCGCAAGGCCCCCGCGGGCCGTCGGCGCAAGCGCCGCACCGAGCGTGCCGGCGCGGCCGCGTGGGTCGCCGCCCGCCGGGCCGCGCTCGCACCCGCCCTCGCGCCGCTCGTCGCCCGCGCGCGACCGCTGGCCCGGCGGATGAAGCCGGACTACCCCCGGCCCGGGCGCAGCGACTGGCGCCGGTGGATCCCGTCCTGGCGCCAATGGCTGGGCGCGTGCCTCTACGGCTTCCTCGCCACGCTCGCCTTCGTCGGCTGCGCCTACGCGGTCACCGACATACCCGACGACCTGAACTCCTTCGCGAAGCAGCAGGACAACGTCTACTACTGGTCCGACGGTTCCAAGATGGCCCGCACGGGCTGGGTGAGCCGCCAGGAAATGCCGCTGGAGAAGGTCCCCGAGCCGGTCCAGGGCGCCATCCTCTCGGCCGAGAACGCGAGCTTCTACTCGGACCCCGGGGTCTCCCCCTCGGGCTTCCTGCGCGCGGTGAAGGCCGCCGTGACCGGGGGCGAGACCCAGGGCGGCTCGACCATCACGCAGCAGTACGTGAAGAACGCCTACCTGAACCAGGACCGTACCGTCTCCCGGAAGTTCACCGAGATCCTCCTCGCGGTGAAACTGGACCGGCAGAAGAGCAAGCAGCAGATCCTGCAGGACTACCTCAACACCAGCTGGTTCGGCCGGGGCACCTACGGCATCCAGCGCGCCTCCCAGGCGTACTACGGCAAGGACGTATCCCAGCTCAACGCCAGCGAGGGCGCCTTCCTCGCCTCGCTCCTCAAGGGCGCCGCCCTCTACGACCCGGCGATCAGCAAGGAGAACCGGGCCCGCGCGGTGGAACGCTGGAGCTGGACGCTGGACCGGATGGTCGCGACCGGCAACCTCACGGCGGCCGAGCGCGCGAAGTACACGAAGTTCCCCGACCCCGTGGAGCGGTCCGTCGCCAGCGACGCCACCGGTCAGTCCGGCTACCTGGTGGAGCTGGCCAAGGCGTACGCGATCAAGTCGGGGCACATCAAGGACGCCGACTTCGACCTCGGCGGCTACCAGATCTACACGACCTTCGACAGGTCCCGCATGGACGCGCTCACCGCGGCCGTGCAGAAGACGCAGAAGGACTTCGACGCCGAGCACCGGCCCACCACCGACACGTACGCGAAGATCGGCGCGGCCAGCGTCGCCCCCGACGGGCGGCTGCTCGCCGTCTACGGCGGACCCGACTACCTGAAGCAGGGCTTCAACGAATCGAACGCGACGACGATCCCGGTCGGCACGGCCTTCACCCCCTTCGTGTACGCCACCGCGCTGGACGACGGGGTGCTGCGCACGCGCGGCAAGCCCCGCACCAAGGTCGCCCCGACCTCCCTCTACGACGGCAACGACCAGGTCACCGTGCAGACGCCCGACGGCCCCTACTGGGACCGCAGCGGCAAGGTCGTCAAGGGACGCAACGACGGCGCCCGCAGCTGGGGCCAGGTCACCCTGCGCCAGGCCGTCGCCGACTCCGTGAACACCCCGATGCTGCAACTGGGCCTCGACGTCGGACTCGACCGGGTCGACGGCTTGGCCCAGCGCGCCGGACTGCTCGGCGCGAGCCTCGGCCCCCAGGTGCCCGGCTTCGCGCTCGGGGAGAACTCGACGCCCAGCGCGATCCGGATGGCCGGGGCCTACGAGACCTTCGCCGCCGCCGGCATGCACACCGAGCCCTATTCGGTGCGCTCGATCACGCGCAACGGGAGCGCGCTGCCGGTCGTGGCCCCCAAGCCCGCCCGGGCGATGTCGGCCACGGCGGCCGCGTCGGTGACCAACGCCCTGCGGGACGCCGTCACCGAAGGCTCGGCGAAGGCCGTGAGCAGGACGCACCCGGGCACGGCGGGCAAGACCGGGACGACCGCGGCGAACACCGCGGGCTGGTTCGTCGCCAACACCGGGCAGGAGTCCACCGCCGTGGTGGTCTACCGGATGTCCCTCACCGACCTGATCCCGCTGCCGCTGACCGGCCTCGGTGCGGACGCGCCCGGTACCCCGGGCAGCGACCGGGCGGTCGAGCTGTGGGCGGAGTACATCAAGGCGGTGCGGTGACCCCTCGGGGGTGCGCTACGATTGATCTTGTTCTCGCGGCCGGGATTCCCGGCGGTGGGCTCGCGTTGGTGGTCCAAGGAAAGGCACCCCACTTCCTGTGGGGGGATGCAGGTGCAAGGCCTGCCCAGCGCTCGATCAAGGCCCCGGCCTCCGCAAGGAGTCCGGGGCCTTCGCCGTGCCGCCCGGAGCCTGCCGAGCGCCGTCGCGCGGTCGCCCCCGCCGGTGAGTGCCCGGGGCCTCGTAGGCTGCCGATCATGAACACGATGACGATCGACGGCGGTGCCGGCGGCCCCGTTCTCCTCGACGCGGCGGAGCTGACCTCCGACCCCGAACTCGGGGCGCGCTTCGCGGAGTCCGCCCACGGGATCCTGGCGGAGCTGGTCCGGGCGGGCGCGGCCCTGGGATGGGTCGACCCGCCCTCCCCGGACGAGGTGGCCGAGCTCCTCGACGGGGTGGTCCGCGCCGCGCACGCCGGTGACGCGGCCCTGCGCGCCGCCTACGTCGGGCGTCGGCTGGTCGGCCTGGGGTACTGGCAGCGCTACGCCCGGGCGACCCACCGCCCGCACGCCGACTTGGAGAAGCTCGCGGTGGCCGCTTCCGCCCACGGACGCGGCGTCGGCCGGGCCCTGACCGCGGCCCTGATCGCCGATGCCCGCCGGGCCGGGATCGAGGTCCTCACCCTGGACGCCCGGGGCGACAACGACAACGCCCTGCACCTGTACCGGTCGCTGGGCTTCACCGAATACGGCCGCCTGCCGGACTTCGTCGCCGTCGGGGCGCTCCGCCACGACAAGGTCTTCCACATGCTCGACCTGCGCCGGTGACGGTTGCTTTCAACGTGGTTCATTGCAACGCATCGTTGCGTTCAGTCTTGGGGTCATTGCATCAATTCACCGTCAATGGCCTGGGAAAGCCTGCGCTGATGGGCATTTGGTGATTGACGACGTCGTGAACGCAACGTAGCTTTCGGCATGTGTGAACACGAGATGTCGAGAGATGAGGAACGGTCATGAGCGGATCCACCCACACCGTCACGGCGCTGCCGAGCGAGCGCCGGCCCGGCTGCCCCTTCGATCCGCCGGCCGAACTGGTCGAGGCCCGCGAGCACGGACCCATCAGCCGCTACGCCCACCCCGGCGGCCCGCCCGGCTGGCTCATCACCGGATACGACCTGGTCAGGTCCGTCCTGGCCGACCCGCGGTTCAGCTCGCGCAAGGAGCTCCTGAACGTGGTCGACTTCAGCCTCCCGCCGGCGCCGCCCGGCGAGTTCCTGCTCATGGACGAGCCGCAGCACGGGCGCTACCGGAAGCCCCTGGTGGGCAAGTTCACCGCGCGGCGGATGCGGATGCTCACCGAACGCATCGAGCAGATCACCGCCGAGCGCCTGGACGCGATGGAGGCGGCCGGGCCGACGGCGGACCTGGTGACCGCCTTCGCCAAGCCCATCCCCACCATCGTCATCTGTGAGCTGCTGGGGGTGCCCTACGAGGACCGGGACTCCTTCCAGGAGCAGATCGACACCTTCATGAGCGGGGAGACCGGCGACGAGGAGCTGATGGCGGCCTACACCGCGACCCAGGAGTACCTCGCGCAGCTGGTGGCCGCCAAGCGCGCCGCCCCCACCGACGACGTGCTCAGCGAACTCGCCGCCGGCGACCTGAGCGAGGAGGAGCTGCGGGGGATCGCCCTGATCCTGCTCGCGGCCGGCTTCGACACCACCGCGAACATGCTGGCCCTCGGCGCCTTCGCGCTCTTGCGGAACCCCGCGCAACTGGCCGCCCTGCGCGCCGATCCCGGCCTGATCGACCAGGCCGTGGAGGAGCTGCTGCGGTACCTGAGCGTCGCCAAGTCGTTCATGCGGACGGCGCTCGTGGACGTCGAGGTGGGCGGCCGGACCATCGAGGCCGGCACCACCGTGGTCCTGTCCTACAACACGGCCAACCGCGACCCGGAGCGCTTCGCCGACCCCCACGCGCTCGACCTTGCGCGGGAGGACGGCGGGCACCTGGCCTTCGGTCACGGCATCCACCTGTGCCTGGGGGCGCAGCTGGCCCGCATCGAGATGCGGGTCGCGCTCGGCGCGCTGGTCGCGCGCTTCCCCGGGCTGCGCCTGGCCGTACCCGCCGAGGAGGTCCCGCTGCGCCCGGAGGCCGCGGACATCCATGGGGTGAAGTCCCTCCCGGTCACCTGGGAGGCGTGAGCGCGGCGGCTCGGGGCCGCCCGCGGGCGGGGCTACTTGACCAGGGTCGGCCACTCCGGGGCCTGCGCCGGATCGAGCAGGCGCAGCTGGGCCAGGACCTTCGGGTCCTGGACGTCGAGCCAGTCGGCCAGCTCGCGGAACGACACGCACCGCACTTCCTGGCGCGGGCAGACGTCCTTCATGACGTCTTCGACGGCCTTCATGTAGATGCCCCCGTTCCAGTCCTCGAAGTGGTTGCCGATGTACATCGGTGCCCGGCTGCCGTTGTAGACCCGGTTGAAGCCGTTCAGATAGGACATACGGGTCTGTTCAAGCCATTCCGGGTATTTGGTGGGATCGCCCTTGGTGCTGTCGCCGGACTGGTTGTAGAGGAAGTTGAAGTCCATGGAGAGGACTTGCTTCTCCTTGTTCTGCAAGGGGACGAGTTGGAGGGGAAAGTTCCATATGCCGTTCATTTTGGACGGCCACAGCTGGAAGTCCCCCGACGAGCTCGCGTCGTAGCGCCAGCCGTACGGCTTGGCGGCCTCCAGGAGGTTCTTCTGGCCCTCCAGGCAGGGGGCGCGGCCGCCGACCACCTCGCGGTCCGGGTCGAAGGGCAGCGGTGCCACGTTCGTGAACCCGGTGTTCGTCTTCCAGTTCTTGATGAAGGAGTACGTCTGGTCTATCTCGCTCTTCCACTCGGCGGGGCTCCAGTCCCCGCCGCCCTTGGGCCCGCAGAAGTGGCCGTTGAAGTGCGAGCCGATCTCGTCGCCGTCGCCCCAGGCGCCGCGCAGCTGCTCCAGCGTGGTCTTCACGTGCGGGACGGTCGGGTAGGAGATGGCGGAGGAGCCCGGGCTGTGCTGCGGCGGGGTGTACAGCATCTTCTTGCTCTCGGGCAGCAGGTAGATGCCCGTGAGGAAGAACGTCATGTGCGCCTTGTTCTCCTTGGCCACCTGACGGAAGTGCGAGAAGAGGTGGTCGTCGCCCTCCAGGGCGCCGTCCCAGGAGAACACCACGAACTGCGGCGGCTTCTCGCCGGGCTTCAGCTTCTCGGGCTTGAGCTGGCCCGGCTGCGGCCCGGTGTAGGAGGTGGAGCCGTCCCCCAGCACCTTGACCTTGCCGTCCCAGTTCTTGTCCTCGTCGCGCGCCGCCGCGGCCTTGCCGTTCTGCCCGCCCGAGAGCTCGGCGGCCGCCGTCTTCTCGTCCCCGCCGGCGGCGGAGCCGCCGCCGAGGGTGAGGGCGTAGGTGGTCGCGGTGGCCGCGCAGAGGGCGACCGCGCCGGCGCCGACGCCCATGCGCTTGCGGTTGCGCGCCCGCTCGCGGGCCTTGCGGGCGGCCTTGAGGGCGGCTCGGGATTCCGTCACGGAGGAGTCCGGGGCGTCGTCGGTGTCAGGCATGGCAGCTGTCTTCCCCCGTGGTCACCGCAGCCCCCGCCGCGCATGGATTGTTCATACGAATATAGAACTTGTCTGCATGTCTACCGCACTCCGGACCCTTCGTGCGCGCCGTCTCACAGTGAGGGCACAGCGGGGGCACAGACGGGCACCGATCCGGACGGGGTCGTGCAGGGGGAATTCTGCGGGGACGTCGGCTGTGCGAGGATT
Source organism: Streptomyces sp. NPDC051555 (assembly GCF_044454405.1). Taxonomy (NCBI): domain Bacteria; kingdom Bacillati; phylum Actinomycetota; class Actinomycetes; order Kitasatosporales; family Streptomycetaceae; genus Streptomyces; species Streptomyces sp. NPDC051555. Next base: position 799,584 of record NZ_JBITDP010000001.1, read on the forward strand.
CCGCCCGCCGGTTCGTGTGGACCGGTGACAAGGGGAACTATTGTGATACCAAAGACGTTCAGACCCGCCGCCATCGGCGTCGTGGCTCTGGCCGCAGTCATGTCGTACGCATTCCTGCCCTCCTCCTCCGCGAGCGAGGCCCCTCAGACGCACGCCTCGAACAGTGCGAACATGAAGGCCTTCGCCCGCATAGCCGACGACGTGCTCTCCCAGCGCACCGAGGCCCTCGTCGAGGAACAGCCGGGCCACCGCCCCGCCACCTCGGGCCAGAAGACGCGCATGTCGCCCCAGCTGCAGAAGGACGAGACCGAAGCGCTCTCGTCGCTGCGCACCCGCAAGACGCGCCTCAAGGCGCTGGGCGAGGCCTACAGCGCCGCCGACACCAAGGTCTCCGTGGACAAGGCCACGGTCACCAAGGGCAAGGCGGTCGTGCAGGTCACCGAAGAGACCACCCTGACCTACAAGAAGGTCCGCGGTGACGAGCCGACGACGACCGGCTTCCGTACGCGCTACGAGCTGAACCTCGTGGGCAAGCCGGGCGGCGCCTGGGAGCTGACCTCGATCGCCTCCAAGGAGAACGGCCCGGTCGCGGTCAACGAGCCGACCCCGGCCAAGGCCGCCGTCGTCAAGGACGACGGTCAGACCTACCCCGACGGCACCCCGGCGTCCACGAAGTACCCCGCGCCGGCCAAGCCCAAGGCGAAGACCGGTGGCGCGTACGACTACGCGGCCATGGCCACCTACGCCGAGAAGTACTGGAAGAACTACAACCCGGCGTACCGGCAGTTCAACGGAGCCGGCGGGGACTGCACCAACTTCATCAGCCAGTCCCTGAAGGCGGGCGGCTGGAAGAACGTCTCGGGGACCACCTCGGACTACCGCAACTGGTGGTACGACGGCTCCCTCCAGACCGATTCCTGGGCGGGCGCCAACGAGTGGGCATGGTTCACGAACTCCAACAACCGTGCTCCGAACCTGGCTTACGTCTACCAGATGGACGTCGGCGACATCCTGCAGATGGACTTCAACCGGGACGGGTCCAAGGACCACTCGATGATCGTGACGTACCGGAGCAGCGCGGGAACGCCCTACCTCACGTACCACTCCACGAACACCTACCGGAAGTCCCTGGCGAGCCTGATCGCCTCGTACCCCAACGCGGTGTACTTCGCCTACCGCACCTGACGGGTCCCCGTCCCGGCGGGCCGCTGGCCGGTCCGTCGGGACGGGGGTGGTCCGTCGGGACGGGGGTGGGACGTGACGCACGACACCCGGCCCGCGGATCCCGGGCCGCAAATCCCTGGCGGACGCCGGCGGGAGAGCGGTACGCTCACCGCGATGATCACCGAAACGATGCAGAGATCGGGGGACCCGTCCGCGCAAGGTGAGTGCTGATGCCCACCGACACCGCGACCGGGAATTCCCGCCTTGCCCGCTGGCTGCGCGTGCGTGAGTACGCCGTGCCGCCCTCCATGATCGAAACCGCGACCGCCCGCCGCCTGGCCGGGGACTGGGCCGCCGCCTGCGCCGCCGCGAACGTCGACGTCGACCTCCGGCCGCGCGACGTGGCACGCGCCCACGGCAGGGAACTCGCCGCCCGCATCAGGGCCGACCTGCGCCACCTCGCTCCGGACCTGCTGCGCTGGCACCTGCCGCGGGTCGCCCCCGACGGACTGCTGCGCCCGGGACTGACCGTGGCCCTGGCCCGGTACGAGGCCACGGGACCCGACGGCCCCCGCACCCTGCACCTCGTGGCCCGGACCCCGCCCGCCTGGGCGGACGCCGGTCAGCGGATCGGCCTCGCGCTCTGGGATCCGCACGGCTCCGACGCGGCGGTCCGCCGCCACCCGCACGCCCGACCCCACCCGCGCTTCCGGCTCGACCTGCACCGGCACCTCTGGGACGCGCGGCGGACCGATGACTTCCGGATCCGCTCCGGGGTCGGTCCGCTCGCGGGGGAACCCGACCCCTTCGGTCCGCTCCCGCCGGGGAAACCCTGGGCCGCGCACCGGTGGGCGGCCGAGGCGGGCATCCTGCTGCGCGCCGAGGGCCGGTCCACCGGAACCGTCACGGTCCGGCTCGGGACGCGGGAGCGACTGGACCTGTACGTCGACCCGGACCGGCACCACCACGGATACCGCTACCGCGACGCGGGAGAGGCCCGGGGCACGGTCGAGCCGCCGCTCCTGCCCGACGCGTCGACCTGGGTGCCGCCCGACCTGGAGCTGCTCGCGGCCGGGCTGATCGGAGCCGACCGGCTGCACCCGCTGGTCGCCCCGGCGCTCGTACCGGGCCACCCGTCGGCCGCGCGACCGAGCGGTCCGGCGCCGGCGCCGGCGCCGCGACTGGTGGACTGCCGCGGGGCCCGGCACCGGATCGGCCTGGTCGACGGGGTCCTGGCCCCGCTCGACCACGACCCGGCCGAGATCCGGCGGGAGGAACTACTGGTCGCGCTGACCGGGACGCCGCTGCCCTGCCTGCGGGAGATCGACCTGGCCCACCGCCGCCCGGACTGCCTCGCCGGGGTACGCGAACGCCTCGACCACGGGGACACCGCCGGCGCACTGGCCGTCGTCGAGGGCCTGCTCGGGCCCGACGCCCTGCTGCGGGGCGGCCCCCTGCGCGACGAACTCGAAGCGGCCGCCGACCGGCGGATCACGTACGGGCTGTACCGGGCGGGCCTGATGGACCCGGCCCCGGGGCGCCTCCTCCCGGCGGCCCACCGCCGGCCCGCCGCCCGTACGCGGCCGCGGCGGGCGACCACTCGCTGAACCGGGGGACCACCCCGTCCCACCGTCCCCCCCCTCACGACGCTGCACAGGTGATGAAGGATGACCCTTTCCATGCCCGTTTCCATGCCCCTTTCCGCGCCCGCGCCCGCGCCCGCCCCCGCTTCCGTGCCTGCTCAGCTCGACGTCGCGGCCGAACTGCTCGCCCTGTTGCGCGACACCACCACCGAGCCGCGCCCGGACGTCCAGTTGGAGGCGCTGACCGTGGCCGTCGCGGCCGACCTCCCCGTCCTCCTGTGGGGCGAGCCGGGGATCGGCAAGACCGCCGCCCTGACCCAGCTCGCCGCGTCCCTGGACCTTCCGCTGACCACCGTCATCGCCAGCGTCCACGAACCGTCCGACTTCTCCGGCCTGCCCGTGATCGGGGACGATCCCGCGCGACACGGCGTCCCGATGGCCCCGCCCGACTGGGCGGTGCGCCTGGTCCGGGCCGGGCGCGGGCTGCTGTTCCTGGACGAACTGTCCACCGCGCCGCCGGCCGTGCAGGCCGCCCTGCTCCGTCTCGTACTGGAGCGGCGGATCGGCGCACTGCAACTGCCGCCCGGAGTGAGGATCGTGGCCGCGGCCAACCCGCGCGCCTCGGCGGCCGACGGGTGGGAACTGAGCCCACCGCTGGCCAACCGGTTCGTCCACCTCCAGTGGACCCACGACCACGAGGTCGTGGTCCGCGGACTCGGCGGCACCTGGCCCCGCGCGACGCTGCCCCGGCTCGACCCGGAGCGGCTGCCGCACGCGGTCGACTTCGCCCGGCGCGCGGTGTGCGGACTCCTGGCCGCCCGCCCCGCGTTGGTGCACCGGCTGCCCGGCAACGAAGCGCGCCGCGGCGGCCCCTGGCCGTCCCCGCGCAGCTGGGACATGACCCTGTCCCTGGTCGCCTTCGCGACCGCGGCCGGCTCCTCCCGCGAGGTGCTCTCCCTGTTGGTGCGCGGCGCCGTGGGCGACGGTCCGGGGCTGGAACTGCTGGCCGGCATCGACCGGATGGACCTGCCGGACCCCGAGACCCTGCTCGCCGACCCGGCCGGCGCCGAGCTCCCGCAGCGCGGGGACCTGCGCCAGGCCTGCCTCGACGCGGTGGTGGAGGCGGTGCGGGTGCGCCCCGACAAGCCCCGCTGGGACGCCGCGTGGGAGCTGTTGGTCAAGGCGCTGGACACCGGGGCGCCGGACCTGGTGGTCGTCCCCGCGACCGCGCTCGCCTCCCTGCGCCGGGACGAGTGGGACGTTCCGGCCTCCATCGAGCGGCTCGCCGGAGCCGTGTCGCTGTCCCGCCGGGCGGACCGCGCGAGCGCCCGGGCCGCTGCCGCGACGCGGTCCGGCGGGTCCTGGTGAGCGGCGGCGCGCGACGCGCCCCGAGCGCGCCGCCCGCATATGAGGCTGCGCGAGCCCTGGACCTCGACAAGCTCTACGCCGCCCGGCTGCACGCCACGCGGGTCCGCCCCTACGTGGCGACGGCGCTGTTCGCCCTGCACGTCGTGGAGTCGCGGCGGGTGCCGACCATGGCCGTCGACCGGCACTGGCGGTGTTACGTCTCCCCGGCGTTCGTGACCCGGACACCGGTGGAGGAACTGGCCGGGGTCTGGGTGCACGAGGTCTCGCACCTGCTGCGCGACCACCACGGGCGCAGCGACCGGGTCGCGCGGGAGCGGGGCCTGAGCGGCCCGGGGGAACGGCTGCGGATGAACATCGCCGCCGACTGCGAGATCAACGACGACGTGTTCGGGGACGGGTTGGTCCAGCCCGAAGGCGCCGTCCTGCCCCGGACCCTGGGGCTCGCTCCGGGGGAACTGATGGAGGACTACCTCCGCCAGTTCGGGCTCGGGCCGCTCACGCAGGGCATGGTCTGGCTGGACTGCGGCAGCGGCGCCGACGGGTCGGACCGCGCATGGGACCTGGGACCGGACGGCGCGCACGGCCTCACCGAGCACGAACGGGACGCGGTCCGGTTCCGCGTGGCCCAGGGCATCACCGGCCGCCCGGGCAGCGCCCCCAAGAGCTGGCGGCGCTGGGCCGAGGAGGTCTTCCACGCGCCGCTGCCGTGGCGGGAGCTGCTGGGGGCGGCGGTCCGCTCGGCCGCCGCCGGCTCCGGCGCGGGCGAGGACTACACGTACGGCCGCCCCTCGCGGCGCTCGGCCGGCCTGCCCGGGGTGGTGCTGCCGAGCCTGCGCCGCAGGCCGCCGCGGGTCTGCGTGGTCATCGACACCTCCGGGTCGGTCAGCGACGCCGAACTGGGCGGCGCGCTGCTGGAGGTCGCGGCGATCTCCCGTGCGGTGGGCGGCCGTCGGGACCTGGTGACCGTGGTGTCGTGCGACGCGGCGGCCCGTACCGTGCACGCGCTGTGCGGCGCCGAGGGGATCGCGCTGGTCGGCGGTGGGGGTACGGACCTGCGCACGGGCTTCGCCGCGGCCCTGCGGGCGAGCCCCCGCCCCGACGTCATCGTGGTGCTGACGGACGGCCAGACGCCCTGGCCCGCGACTCCTCCGCCGTGCCGGACGGTGGTGGGCCTCTTCCCCCGGGATGCGCGCGACGGGTCGATGGACGAGGAGAACCCCGACTACGAGCCGGACACACCGCCCCCGTGGGCGCGCGTGGTGACCATCGGGTAGCGCGTGCCGGGCGCCGCGACGCCCGCGGGACATCCGCCCGGACAGCCCCTGGGCCCACCAAAAATCCGGACCACCGGCGGCGGGGCCGTCGCATACTGGTCGTTCGTCCGGCGTCCGGTGGCCGTCGGGAAGCGGGGGAGAGGTGTGTGGGCGTGGTGGCTGACGGAGGGGCCGGCGCGTCCACGGACGAGCTGTTCGCGAGCGCCCTGGTCGAAATCGAACGGGACGATGGCGACGAGGGGCCCGCACCCCACTTGCTGCTCCTGCTCGACCGCCCCACCCGGGAGGTCTTCGAGCGGGCCGCGGGCCTGCTGGCCCACGACGAGCCGGCGCAGCGCGAACTGGGGGCACGGGTCCTGCGCGAGCTGGGCCCCCGCGCCGCCGACGGCAGCCGGCCCTTCCGCACGGAGACCATCGCGGTCGTCGTGGCGGAACTGCCGAGCGAACCCGACTACTGGGTCCTCGGGTGCATGCTCTCCGTCCTCGGCTACCACGAGGCCCGGGAGACCCTCGACCTCGTCCTCGGTCACCGGTCGCACGCGGAGCAGGCGGTGCGCTTCGGGGTCGCCGCGGCGCTGCCCGCGCTGGCCGATCCCGACCGCACGCAGGACCGGGTCGTCGAGGCCCTGCTCCAACTCGCCGAGGACGACGACGCGGCCGTCCGCTGGTACGCCCTGTACGCGCTCTTCCACGAAACGGCCGGCATCGCCGCCGCGGACCGGGTGGCCTGGGCCACGGCCCTGACCGGCCGGGGGGACCCGGAACGGCGGGAGGAACTGCGCCACCTCGCCACCACCTTCGACGAGCCCGTGGACCCCGCCCTGCGCGTGGCCCTCGGCGGCCCCGGCATTGGGTACGCTCGCGGTTGACTTCGCGGCCTCGGCAGGGGCTGAAGCGCCGCCGGCAGGGGATGGGTTGATCATGGGCAGTACGCCTTCGGCAGAGTTCTTCCAACCGCTCAAGGCGGACGACCCGGTCGTGGTGGGCGGTTACCGCCTCGCCGCGGTGCTGGGCGCGGGCGGCATGGGCAAGGTGTACCTCTCGTACACGCCCGGTGGTCGCCCCATCGCCCTCAAGGTGATCCGGTCGGAGTTCGGCGAAGACCCCGAGTTCCGGCGGCGCTTCCAGCAGGAAGTGCGCTCCGCCGAGCGGGTGCAGGGCCTGTACACGGCCCCGGTCATCGACTCGGACACCGAGGGCGAGCAGCCCTGGCTGGCCACGGCCTACGTGCCCGGCCCCTCGCTCGCGCACGCCGTCGCCCTGAACGGGGCACTGCCGCTGCGCAGCGTGCTGTTGCTGACCGTCGGGGTCGCCGAGGCCCTCCACGTCATCCACGGCGCGGGCATCGTCCACCGCGACCTGAAGCCCGCCAACGTGCTCCTCGCCGCCGACGGCCCCCGCGTGATCGACTTCGGCATCGCCCGGGCCGCCGACACCACCGCCCTGACCAGCACCGGCGTCAGCGTCGGCACCCCCGCGTTCATGGCGCCCGAGCAGGCCTCGGCCGGTACGATCACCCCCGCGACCGACGTCTTCGCGCTCGGCCAGATCATGGCCTACGCCGCGATCGGCGCCCCCGCTTTCGGTGACGGTCCGTCACACGCCGTGCTGTACCGGATCGTTCACGAGGACCCCGATCTCAGTGGGCTGCCCGAGGAGCTGCGGCCCCTGGTGACCCGGTGCCTCAGCCGCGACCCCGCCGCGCGTCCCGCGCTGACCGAGATCATCGAGCTGTGCCAGCAGATCTCGCCCGAACCGCTGCGGCAGGGGGAGGACTGGCTGCCCCGCAAGGTCGCCGGCTCGATCACCGAGCGGCTGCGACTCCCCGCCCCCGCGCCCACCCCGCCCCCGCAGCAGCCGTCCGTCGCGCCGACGCCGACCGAGTACTCCCCGCACACCCCGCCCCCGGGCGGCGCGCACCCGTACGCGCCGACCGGTCACGCGGTGGCCGCCGCGCCGACGCAGGCCGCGCCGAGCATCCCCGCGGCCCCGGGGCTCCCGCCCGGCTACCGGCCGCCGCCGGGCTACCAGACCCCGCCGCCGGGCTACCACAACCCGCAGGCGTACCGGCCGGGTTACCCCACCCCGCCGCCCACCCACCCGACCGGTTACCCGCCGGTCGCGCCCCGCCCCCGACGGACCGGGCTGATCGTCGCCGGGTCCGTCGTGGGCGCGATCGTCGGGCTCGCATTCATCGGCTACCTGCTGCCGGACACCGGCGGCAAGGGCGGCGACGCGAAGTCCGACGGCACGAAGTCCGGCGGCGCCGCCGGCACGAGCGGCTCCTCGGCCTCGCCGAAGAAGCGGACCGACCCGCAACCCGCCACGTACGAGGGCATCGACGTGACGGGGAACTACGCGGTGATGCTCGGCGACAACCCGCCGACCCCGGCCGAGGACCACAGCGGCGGCGTGATGTACGGCAAGGGCGACCTCTACTACTACAGCGACAGCATGTTCGGGGACGACAAGCTCGGCAGCGCCAACGGGAAGCTGGTCGTGCTGAACAACTCGCAGAAGGGCTCGTTGGAGACCTGCCGCAGCGAGACCCGCTACACCGAGAAGGTCGGGCTCGACCAGCTCGGCAAGGGGACGCAGATCTGCGTGCTGAGCAAGGCCGGGCACATCGCGGTGGCCACCTACCAGGGCAAGTCGGGCCCGAACGACCCGAGCAAGTACATCACCGTCGACCTGACGGTCTGGCGCAACGCCGACGACCCGAAGGAGCGCTGAGCGCCGGCGCGGCTACCGGGTCCGGGCCGCCCACCGCGGACCGGCCCGGTCAGCCCCGCCCCGCGAGGGCGGGCACGGCTGCCGCGGTGGCCCCGGCGGGCGCGAGGCGCTCCAGGAGTTCCAGGCGCCCGCGGGTCTCCTCGTCCAATGGCGTGTAGGTGATCAGTCGCGCACCGGTCGCCGGCCCGAGCCACAAGTTGGTGTGTTCGAGGCTGAGCAGTCCCACCAGCGGATTGCGGATGTGCTTCACCCTGCCACCCTGGCCGACCACCTCGTGCCGCGCCCACACCTCGCGGAACTCCGCCGAGGCGGCCTCCAGCCGCCCCAGCAGCGTCTTCCAGGCGGGCTCGGCCAGATGCTCCGCCATCGACGCCCGGAACTTGGCCGCCATCACCCGGTTCACCTCCGCGCGGTCGACCACCGCCGCCCGCCACTCCTCGTTCGTGAAGGCCAGCCACATGCAGTTGCGGTCCTCCGGCCGCACCCGGTCCATGTCGCACAGCAGTCGCCCGTACGTCGCGTTGTACGCCAGGATGTCGTAGCGGCTGTTCTGCACCACCGCGGGCACCGGGCCCAGCTGGTCGAGCAGTGCCCGCAGCGCGGGCGTGACGATCGGGCAGGCTGCATGCGGCGTCGGGTCCGGGCTCCCGGCCAGCGCGAACAGGTGCGTCCGCTCGCTGGCGTCCAGCAGCAGGGCCCGGGCCAGGGAGTCCAGCACCTGCTGGGAGACCTGGATCTCACGGGCCTGCTCCAGCCAGGTGTACCAGGTGACGCCCACGGCGGAGAGCTGGGCGACCTCCTCGCGGCGCAGCCCCGGCGTGCGCCGACGACGGCCGCGCGGCAGCCCCACCTGCTCCGGGGCGATCCGCTCCCGCCGGCTGCGCAGGAATTCGGCCAGCTCGTGCCGGCGCACGTCCGTATCGGGAGCCACAGTGGTCATGGTCCCAGGGTGCCGCATCCCCCATCCCGTTTCCAGGTGCTCCTGGTACCAGGATAAAGAGACTCTGGTACCAGGCTTCCGACAGGAGGATCGTCTCCGTCGTGAGCGACACGACGGTACGTACGACGACCCACCCCTCCCCCCGAGCCACCGCGCCGGACCCCTCGGGGCCCGCGGCGATGACCCCGCTCGGGCTGTTCACGGTGCTGTTGGGCGCCGCCCTGCCCCTGATCGACTTCTTCATCGTCAATGTGGCCCTGCCCGCCATCGACACCGACCTCGCGGCCGGTCCCGCCGTGCTGGAGCTGGTCGTCGGCGGCTACGGCGTCGCCTACGCCGTCCTCCTCGTCCTCGGCGGTCGTTTGGGCGACATGGCCGGTCGGCGCAGGCTCTTCCTGATCGGCATGGCGGCCTTCGGCCTCACCTCGCTCGCCTGCGGCCTGGCGCCCACCGCCTGGACCCTGGTCGGGGCGCGCGTGGCCCAGGGCGCCGCGGCCGCGCTGATGCTGCCGCAGGTGCTCGCCACCATCCAGGCCACCACCCAGGGACCCCGCCGGGCCCGGGCGATGAGCCTGTACGGGGCGACCGCCGGGCTGTCCATGGTCGCCGGGCAGATCCTCGGCGGCGTCCTGGTCGCCGCCGACGTGGCGGGCTCCGGATGGCGCTCGGTGTTCCTGGTGAACGTGCCGGTCGTGCTCCTCGGCCTGGTGCTCGCGGCCCGCGCGGTGCCCGAGACCCGCTCGGAGCGCCCCGCCTCCGTCGACGTGTCCGGCACCCTGCTGCTCGCGCTGTCCCTGGTGTCGCTGCTGCTGCCGCTGACCGAGGGCCGGGCGACCGGCTGGCCGCTGTGGACCTGGGTCTCGCTCGGGGTGTTCCCCTTCGCGTCCGCCGCCTTCTACCTCACCGAGCGCCGACTGGACCGGCTCGGCCGGGTCCCGCTGGTGCCGCCGAGCCTGCTGCGGCTGGACTCGCTGCGCCGGGGGCTGGTGATGGTCGTCCCCTTCTCGATCGGCTTCAGCGGATTCATGTTCGTGATCGCCGTGGTCCTCCAGCAGGGCCTGCGGATGGGGCCGGTGGCTGCCGGACTGGCCCTGGTGCCGATGGCGCTCTCGTTCTTCGCGGCCTCGCTCGCGGGCCCGCGCCTGGTCGCCCGGTTCGGCACGCGCGTGGTCACCGCGGGAGGCGTGCTCCAGGCCGTCGGCCTCGGCCTGCTGCTCCTGGCCGTGCTGCGCGACTGGCCCGACCTCGGCATCGTCGGACTCGCCCCCGGCGTCGCCCTCGCGGGCCTCGGTCAGGGCCTCCAGCTGCCGGTGCTGATGCGGCTGATGCTCTCGGACGTACCCGCCGACCGGGCCGGGGTGGGCGGTGGCGTCATGGTCACCACCCAGCAGTCGGCCCTGGCCCTGGGCGTGGCCACCCTCGGCAGCCTCTTCCTCGCGCTGACCCCCTCCATGGGGATGCGCGACGCCCTCGCCGTCACCCTGCTCGTGCAGCTGGGTCTGGTCGCGCTGACGGGCCTGCTGAGCCTGCGCCTGCCGCGCGCCATGCGCTGACCGGACGGAGGATGGGGACTGTGATGACGGTCCTGGTGGTGGGCGTACCGGAGGGGGCGGAACTGGAGCGGCTGCGGTCGCGGATCCAGAGCAATCCGCACTTCCAGGTCATCTCCCATGCCCAGGCACCCGCTGTCGCGCTCGCGCACGCCCGCGTCCTGCTCCCCGACATCACGGTCCTGGCGCTGCCCGCGGGTCCCGGGGGCGACCCCGACGTGCTCGACGTCTTCCACGGGGTGCGCGCCCTGGACCCGCCGAGCGGAGTGGTCCTGCGCACCTCGGCGGGCGCGGTCCTCGGGGCGCTGGCCGCGCGGGCCGAGGAGGGCGCCGTACACGTGGTCCGCGAGGGGGACACCGACGGACTGATGCGCGCCCTGCGGACGATCGGGCTGCGCCGGGCGAGCTGCGACCCGGACGAGATGCCCTGACGCGGTGCGGTGCGGCGGTGCGGAGGCGGGCCGCGGGCCTCCCCGGGACGTCCCGGCCGGCCGCTGCGCCGGCCGGGAGGTCGCCCTCAGGTCTTCGCGGGGCGCGAGCGGCCGAAGCGCCGTACGAGCGGGTTCTCGACCCAGGCGAAGAGCCCCCAGGACATCAGGACCGTCACCACGCCCACGCCCGCCAGCATCGCGAGGGTGATCGGCAGGGAGTACATCCGGTCCTCGCCGAGCGCCCAGCGCAGCGAACACATCGTGATGTAGTGCAGCAGGTAGAAGGCGAAGGAGATCTCGCCCAGCCAGACCATCGTGCGGCCCCGGAACAGGCTGGTGCGGCCCTCGATGTCCGCGGTCGCCGTGGCCGCGATCAGCAGCACGATCGGCAGGATCATCGCGGCGCGCTGGCCGTAGAGGTACGGCACGTGGAAGGTCAGCCAGTACCCGCCGGCCAGCAGCACGCTCGACCAGATCATGCCGATGTTGCGCCAACGCCCGTGCTTCACGGCGAGCGCCACCAGGATGCCGAGCGCGAAGTCGACCATCCGGACCGGGGGCAGCACGTAACTGAACCAGTACTGGGAGACCGAGCTCTCGTGACCGCTGGGGATCCGCGGGTCGCTCGGGAAGAGGGCGTACGCGAGCGCGGGGGTGGCCACCACCGCGGCGATCGCCCCGGTGATCCAGTACTTCAGGTGGGCGGGGTCGATGCGTCGGAAGGCGCGCAGTAGCATCGGGAAGCAGAGGTAGAAGACCGCTTCCACGGCGAGTGACCAACTCGGGGCGTCCACACTGAAGTTGGTCATGTACTGGGGCCACCACACCTGGACCATGAACAGGTTGGCGACGGCGACGCCCGCGGAGGTGTAGTACATCGCGAACAGGGAGAGCGCGAGCGCCCAGGTGACGAGGTAGGTCGGGTAGATCTTGACGAACCGGCGCCGCCAGAACGCCGTCGTGGTGTCCCTGTCCCGGGCCGACCAGGTCAGCACGAAGCCGCTGAGCACGAAGAAGAAGGACACGCCCAGCCCGCCCGCCTGCGCGAACCAGCCGGCCAGCCGCTCCTCGGTGGCGTCGTCGCCCAGCAACCGCAGCGGGGGGATGGGGAGGAAGGCGTGGTGGGCGAAGACGGCCAGCGCGGCGGGGAACCGCAGACCGGTGAGGGAGTCCAGCCGGGGAGTGCGGGGCCGCTCCGGTGCGACGGCCTCCGTGGCGGTCGGTGCGGCGCGCTCGCGGGGAGCCGCCGCTCTCGTCCGCGATGGCGCAGAACCGGTGGTGATGTGGTCAGTGGCCATGGGGCTTCCGTTCTGGGATGTGGTCCTGCGGTGCATCCGGCGTGGTGCGGCCCAGCCCTGAAGGGGAGGTACAGCGCTCTTTGTACCGGCGGCCGCTCGTGGACCACTCAAGAAGCCCGGCGTGGCCGGTTCCGCCCGTTGACCTAAGCCTTCGGCTCGCCGGTCAGGCAGGCGTGGCACAGGCAGCGCGGAGGGTGCTCGGAGCCCCGCCACCCCTCGGCGCGGTACTCGCGCGCGACCCTTTCCAGCGAGGTGGCCGCCCCGGCCGCGAACTCGGCGTCCCATGCGGGCCGGCGCGTCGAGGCGTGGAAGCGCTCCAACACCCTGGGCGTGTGCACGAACCGGGGTCGGAAGCTGTGCAGGTTCCGGGTGGCCATGTCGATGACGATCCACCGTCCGGTGTGCCGCTCGCGTCCGATGACGGTGATCTTGTCAGCGCCGGGCCCCCAGTGCACGGCGCTCACGTACACCTTCGCTCCGCCTCTGAACGACTTGGTCCCGCTCCGCAGTTGTTGACCGCCGGCCCCGTACCGCCGCCACCACACGACGTTCGCCGACACGAGCCACACCGGCTCCGGTGTCCCGCTGCTCTCCGTGCTCATCGCGTGTCCCCCCGGTACATGACGACGTGCTCCACGCGGTCCCCCCGCGGGCCCGCGTACGGTACCCACCGCGGGGCGCGCGGCGCGAGCGGGTATCCGGCGCGTCCGACCGCGGGAGCGACGAGCGTCCCCGTGGTCCTCGGCTCATGTGGACCACGGCTCATGCCGGGGGGCGGCCGATCGGGAGGAGGTACTGGAGGGGCTGGTCCAGGCCGTCCAGGCCGAACAGCTCGTGCGCCAGGTCGTCGCGGAAGCCGCCCAGCGGGGTCGTCGCCAGCCCCAGTGCCGATGCCGTCAACAGCAGGGACTGCGCGAGGTGCCCGGCCTCCAACAGGCCCATCCGCAGCGCCCGCAGGCCGTACCGCCGGCGCAGGCGGCCCAGGTCCACGTAGAGCCCCAGTACCGCCGGTACCTCGTCCACGACCACGGCGCGCGGGTCGTCCGGCGGCGCGGAGGTGTACGCCGACAGTGCTTCGACCTCGTCGAGGGACGGCGCGTCCGCCACGCGCCGCAACGCACGCCGGTCGGGCACGCAGTGGTAGGTGCCCGGAGCCAGTCCTTCCACCCGGAGGGCGAAGAGCCGCAGGCCCGCCGTGTAGAGGGCCCCCGCGCTCGGGTAGGGACGGTGCGGGACCAGAGGGTCGGCGCCCGTCGTGTGGCTGACGGCGTGGGCGCCCCACAGCAGCGTGCCGAGCCCGGTGGCCGTCAGCGGCCCCGTGAGCGAGCCCCGCACCGTACGCCGCCCCGTGACGGCGGCCCACAGCGAGACGTCGGGCACCGGCCCGGCCGGGAGAGCCACTTCGGGTCCGGCGGGCAGCTCCTCCGGCGGGGCCTGGCGGGGGACGATCTCGTGCTCCCGGCCGATCCGGAACTTGCTCCGCTCCAGGTACTGGCGGTCGGGAGCCAGATGGCCCGTGGGGAAGTGCGAGGCCGGTTGCCCCGCGTCGAGGAGCGCGTGGGCGGCGAGCAGGCAGACGGCCCGCTCCTCGTCGGGGGCCGTGCCCAGCCGGCTGAAGAGGTCGTGCAGCCGCGCCGCCCACACCGCCTCCCGCGCCCGCGCGCCGCCCCCGCCGCCCTCCTGCTCGTCCGCCTCCCGCACCGCCGCCGCCCACCGCGCCACCGGGCCCGCGGCGACGCCGCGCCCCAGGTCCTCGCGCAGGGCCGCGGCCCGCCCGGCGAGGCCCTCGCGCTGCGCGGCGTGGACCGCGTTCACCTGCGCGTGCACGACCGACCCGGGCAGCCGGGTCACCTGGTCGGCCGGTGTGTCGCCGGCCGCCGCGTCCGCCGCGGGCCCGGGGGGCCGTCCTGCCTGCCCGCGCAGCCACCGCGCGCTCTCGGAGCGATCCATTCCCAGGGCCCAGGCCGTCGCGTGCGCCAGATCGACGGCCGCCGCCAGCCGTCCGCTACCGCGCCCGGTCACGGAGACCACCTCGACCGCGATCCGGGAGGCGCACGCCGCCAGCGCCTCTCCCGGCGCCTCGTCGGCCGCTGCCGTGACCTCCGTGACCTCCAGCACCTCCGTTGCCTCCGCGACCTTCGGGGACCCGGCCAACGCCGCCGCCGCGCCCGGCTCGGCGCCGCGCAGCCGTACCCGCAGGTGCGGGCCGCCGTCGACGTCCGCGCGGACGAAGGACCAGGCCGTGGCCGCTCCCGTACGGACGAGGCCGTCCAACAGCGGCGCGACCTCCCGCACGAGGAATTCGTCGACGGCTCCCGGTGCGGTCCGCAAGGAGAAGTGCAGGGTCGACCAGGGCTGTCCGGGACCGGAGGTGGACGACGGCACGGCGGTTCTCCTCGGTGCTCGATGCTCGGCGACGAAGCGGGGGTGGGGCGGGCGGGGGTCAGGGGTGCGGGGAGTCGTGGTGTCAGGGGAAGGGGTGCGGGTGCAGGGCCAGGTCCTCGTGGCGCAGGGGAGCGGGGGCCCTGCCCAGCCGGTACGGCACCTCCAGCAGCCGGGGCAGCCCCCGGGTGCGCCGGTTCACGTGTCCGAAGGTCATGGGCAGCGCGCCGGGCACCACCGCCTTGGCGCCGTACAGCCCGAGGCGCTCGCGCACGCCCGCTTCGTCCTGGCCGACCACGATCACCTCCAACCCGGCCCCGGCCAGCCGCCGTACGGTCGTATCGAGCAACTCCGCCAGGTCCGCGACCGGCTCCGGGGCATCCGGCCAGGCATCGCGCCACGGCAGCGGACGGTCGCCGCCGTCGACGGAGTCCAGCAGGAAGCCCAGGCGCGGTCGGGCCTCGGGCAGGGTGTACAGCGCGGTGTGGTCGGCCAGGGTCCGCACCAGCTCGGGCCGTTCCAGCATCGGCAACAGCCGGGCCGGGCTGAACTCCTCGGGCTCCGCCCGCATCCGTTGCGGGGCGTTGAAGACGTTCGTCACCGTCTCCACGACCGCCCCGCGCACGGCCACCCGTGGATCGTGGTGTGCTCCCGCCGCCACGAACACCTGGGGGGCGGCCGCCCGTGGATCCCCGTAGGCGGCGACGGCGATGACGGCCGGAATGCCGAAGTCGTTCGTCGCGTCGAACAGGTCGAGCCGGTAGCCGGCCGACTCCGCGCGGTCCGCCAGGTGCACCACCTCCAGGTCGTCACCGGGCAGTGCGATCCGACGCAGCGGGGTGGCCCCGTACCAGGCCATCAGGAAGGCGTCCCGCTCGGCGACCTCGAACAGGCCGTAGAGCGCCGCCTCTTGGGGGCTGTTGCCGAGCCCGCAGCCGCTGGAGCACTCGTAGACCACCCGTGGTCGCCCCGGGCTCGGGTCCCAGTAGGCGACGTGCTCGGGCACGGCGGTCACCCGGTCGCGGGTGAGCGACCAGCCGTGGACCCAGTCCAGCGCGAGCTCCGGGTCGTAGGCGACGCTCCCCGACGCCGGATGGCCGTGGTGGGAGGGATCGGGCAGCCCCAGCCGCTCCGGATCCACCGCCCGCTCCGGCCCCAACTCGGCGTAGGACGCCCGCAGTACGGTACGCCGCCCCTGCGGGCTCATCCCGGTGAGGCGTTCGACGGCCTCGAAGAGGGCCACCCGCTCGCTCGTCTCCCAGTCGCCGGCCCGGCCGTAGCCGCCGTCGCTGAGATCGCGCCCGTAGGTGACGTACGCACTGGTCAGGCTGTGCACCGAGTCCTCGGTCCGGGTCACCCGGTGGACGGGGCCGAAGCGCTCGTCGTACAGCGCGGCCCGCAGATCCTCCCGTCCCGTACGGTCGTTGGGGCCGCGCAGCACGGTCGGGTCCGACAGCGGCCGCGGTGCGCGGGGCGGACGGGCGGCGTTCGCGTCGTCCGGCGGTAGCGGCAGGCACACCGGGCAGCCCCCGACCGGGCGGAAGACGTGGTCCGACCAGGTGGTGCGACCGCTGTGCACGATCCGCACGAGCGCCCCCCATCCGGCGTCCGGTTCGGCGTCCGGGCGCCGCGGGTCCGGGGCCCGTGGGCCCGGACGCCGTGGGTCCGCGTCCAGCATCCCGGCCGCCGACATGGCGACCGCGTCGGCCATCGCGGGGGAGGGGCCCCCGGCCAGCCGCAGGCCGGTGCCGTGCCAGGGCACCCGTCCGCCGATGGTGGCCAGCCTGCGGTACTCCGTGCAGGAGAGGCAGCCCACCGCGCCGGGCCGCAGCACGGGCCCCACCACGGTGACCGCGCCGTCGCAGCGGACCGGGACCAGCGTGACGGGGTGGGCGAGGGCGTGCCGGGACAGCTCGGCGGCGCTCTCCAGCGTCCAGTCGTCCAGCACGACGACGGCCCGGCCCGCCGTGCGCGCCAGCGCGCCGCGGACGTCGAGCACGGTCACGTCGAGGGCGTCCAGGGCCGCCGCGAGGCCCGCGTTCGCGTGCGCGGTGGTCGGGTGCGCGGTGGTCGTGGCCATCACCGTCCGCCTTCCGGGTCGTCGGCGTGGATGCCGGTGTCGAGGGCGGTGTCGAGGGCGGTGAATCCGCATCCGCGCAGGGCGGTGAGCAGGGCCCGACCGCCGGGCCCGACGGGGATCCAAGGACGGGTGCGCAGTCCGGTGGCCTCGGTGAGGACGGCGCGCAGGGCCCGTTCGCGGCCGGCCACCCGGCTCCACCAGCCCGTCGTCCACCGCTCGTCCTCCCAGGGCGCCGGGATGACACCAGCCGTTGCCAGCACGCACAATTCCCCGCCGTGCGAGCTGATATGACGGCCCGTCGCATCCGCTGGCCCGGCTTGTACGCGGGTCAGCGCGGCCAGCACCGCGAAGGTCGCGGCGTCCCCCGCGGTGGCTTCGACGGCCTGCCCGAGCAGCGGCCCGTTCCTCCCGCCGACGTGCCCGTGCACGTCGGCCCGGTGGGCACCCCCACCCGCGACGAGCGGGGTCACGGTCAGCTCCGCCCGAACGCCGAGCCGCTCGGTCAGTGTGCGCCACCAGTGGCGGGCCTGCGGATGGTCCGAGCCGTACGGGTCCCAGGGCGCGGGCGGGGCTGCCGCGAGCCGCGGGGCCAGCGCCGCCCGGCGCAGCGCCCGGCCCAGCGCGTGCTCGGGACCCGCCCCCACCACCGGAGCGGAGCCTCCCGACGCCGCCCCCGGGACCACCGCCCGCAGCTCGGCCGTGCGGCACAGGGCGTCGATCCGGGCGAGGTCCGCCCGTACGCCCCCGGACGTGATCCCTCCGCCGCCCGGCGCCGCACAGTGGACCAGCGCCACCGGCAGCTGGGGCAGGGAACCCGCCTCGGGCGCCGGCAGCGGGCCGAGCCGTACGTCGCCGAGCGCGGCCACGGCCACCAGCGCCTCCGCCAGCGTCTCCGGCGCCGGGGCGGCGGCGCGGCCCGGGCCCAGCCAGGGGTGGTGGGCCGAGCGGGCGGGGCGCTCCCCGACGACCAGGGCGACGGGGATCCGGGCCCGCCGCGCCCGCCCGGCGCCGCCGTCGGCCCCGGAACCGCCTTCGGCCGCGGCTTCGATCCCGGTGTCCTCCTCCCCGGGGTCGGGCAGGCCGGCCACGGCCGCCAGCAGCCGTTGCACGGCGGCCCCGGCCACGAGCGCGGCGAGCTCGTCCTCGGGCAGCGGCAGCGGCAGTGCCCCGGTCCCGGAGTCCGGGTCAGGGCCCCCGTCACGGTCCCGCCCCAGCCGGTCGGCGATCGCCTCGGCGTCCGCGCGCGCCGCCCCGAGCCCACCGACCGGCGTGACGAAAGTGGCGCCCGGGCGCAGTGACGCCCCGACCGCCTGCACGCTCCCGTCCGCGCGGGCGGCCGAGAGCAGCACCCGGTCCGGGCCGCCGGCCGCCCGGGGGACCGCCCTGGCGGTGACCCCGGTCCGTGCCAGGGCCCGCAGGGCGGCAGCGGCCACGGGGGCGCCCGGATCGACGGCGTGGACCTCGACGAGGGCGTCGCGCAAGGCGGCGGAGGCCGCGGCGGGCCGGTCGGCGACGGTCCGCAGCCAGCGGTCCGCGGCGCCGCCGGTGGGCGGCGCCGTCTCCTCGACCAGCATCCCGTGCAGGTCCAGTTGCCGGATCAGCGTGCACAGCGCGGTGCGCAGCGGTGTGCCGACCGGGGTGCGGTCGGCGAGGTCCGCGCCGCCGCCCTCGCGCAGGGCCTGCTCCAGCATCCGCCACAACCCGGGGAGCGCGGGGCTGCCCTCCAGGGTGACGCTGGCGGACCACCCGCGCAGGTGCAGGCCCCGTGCGAGCGCGGTGGCCGTGACGCCCGGCCGCAGGCGACGTCGGCGCACCGAGTCCAAGGCGTCGGGCGGCGCGGCGCTCACGCGTCGCACCCCGCCCGGTAGGTCTCCACCACGACTTCGACGGCGCGCACGGGCCGGTCCTGACCGCCCGGCCGCGGGAGGGCCTCCTCCAGCACCACCCCGTCGGGATGCCGGGCCAGCCACCGGTCGAGGCAGCGCAGGTGCAGGGCGTTGCCGAGGTCGACGAACTGTGGTTTGGGAACGGCCAGTCGGCTCATCGTGCGCCGCAACGCCCCGGCGTCCCCGGCCCCGCCCCCGCCCGCGGAGCCCTTCGCCGGGTGCAGGAACAACTGGTCCGGGACGCCGAGCAGGGCGCGCCAGCGGGCCGCGGCGCCGAAGGGCACCTCCCCGTCGGCGGCCAGGGCGGCCCGCAGGGCGGCGACCGTACCGCCGGTCAGCGTCCAGCGGCGCCGCCGCAGCACGATGTCGCGGTGCCGCAGCCGGGGAGTGCGTACCAAGGGACCACCCGGTACCTCGGTCACCACCTCGGGCACCAGCGCGTCGAAGGAGACGACGCCTTCGGGGTGGTCGTGGACCAGGGGTGCGCTGCGCGTGGTGAGCAGGCTGGGCACCAGCAGGCCCGGGTAGAAGACCTCCAGCAGCTCGCCGGTGGACCGCATCCGGAGCCGGACCTGGTCGGTCGCCGGGTCGTGGAAGAGTTCGACGTCGGCCTCGTCGATCGGACTCCGCGAGCGCTGCGTGTGCTGGGGACCGTACTCCTCCGAGACGATCTCGTCGGGCAGGAACAGCGGGTGCAGATTGGCGTTGAAGCCGCGGACGGGTCGGAACTGCGCGAGCCGGGCGTCCGGGGCCGTGACGCGGTCCGCCTCCCGCGCGACCAGCTCGCCGGCGCGGGGGTCGACCAGGTCCAGGAAGCGGCTGCCGATCCGGCCCCAGCCGCCGTACACGTGGTTGAGGCAGAGCAGTCGCGTCCGGGCGTCGTACTGGAGGAAGTGCGCGTAGGACACGGGGCGCACCGCCGCTGAGCCGGGCAACCGGCCGCCGAAGTCCGCCACCAGCCCCGGCGGCAGGACGACATCGGCGTCCGGGTCCGCCGCGCCCGCGGCGTGTCGGCGCACCGCCTCGGTGAACGCCCGCCGCAGGCGGGTCAGTTCGGCCGCTCCCGACGGAAGCTCGACGGAGTCGTCGTCCGTGCCCAGGAGCGCCGCGCGGGCGGTGTCGTCCCAGGCCGCGACCGACTCCGTACCGAAGTCCCAGACCGGGTGGCAGACCCCGCCGGGGCCGAAGCGGGCGACGAAGCGGTCGCGCAGTGCGCGGCGCATCACGTGCCCGAGGTCGAACAGCTCGGCCAGCGCAGCCACTTCGCGCAGGGTCGCGTGGTCGTGGTCGTCGAGGAGGCCGTCCGTGGGCACCGGGCGGGCGGCCACCACGTCCTCCGTCAGCAGGGTGGGGGTCCGGCCGCCCCCGGGCAGGACCCCGCCCGCCGCCTCCAACAAGGTGGTCCACCGCTCCCGCAGTACCGTCAGCAGCCGGGCGCGCTCGCCGGGGCCGGCCGCACCGAACTTCGCGGTGGCGTCGGCCACTTCGTCGACGAGCTCGGCCAGGACGACATCCGACGCGTCCGACCCGTCCGACCCGTCCGTCCCGTCGCGCAGCCAGGCGGCGAGCCGCGCCAGCGGATCGGACTCGTGCGGGCCCACGGGGGGCACGGGGACGAGGAGCCCGGCCGCGACCAGCTGCTCCACGTACGCCGACGCGGCCGCGAGGTCCTGCGGCCGGGCCAGCGCGGCCGCGAGCCGGGCGGGGGTGCGGGGCGCACGGCACAGCTCCGTCACCCGCTCCAGCGGGCCGCTCGCCGCGACCGCCACCTCGTCCTCGTCGGTGAGGACGAAGCGGCCGAAGGAGGAGGCGGCGTGGGTGCGCGCGAACACGGCCCGGCCGCCATCGAAGCGGGCCGGGCCGGCCATCCGGTGGGGGAGCCGGGCGCGCCGGCGCGGATCGGACAGCAGCGCTTCGCACAGCGCGGCCACCAGGGTCCGGCTGGTCCGTACGGAGGTGACGGTGGCGCCGAGCAGGTCCCGCTCTCCCCACTCGGCCCCGGGCGAGCGCGGGGCGGGCGTCCCGTCGTGCAGCGGGCCCCAGCCGACCGCGGTGAACCACGACAGCGGGCTGGTCCTGGTCCCGGCGCGCAGGGCGTGACGCAGTACCCCGGCCTCCTCCTTGCGCGCCCGCCGACCGCTGGTCCCCGCGCCGGCGCGCTCCACCGCGGCCAGTAGATCGGCGCCGCTGTAGGAGGCGGCGAGGGCGAAGGCGGGCTCCCGGCACTGGGCGCCCAGCGCCTCCCGCTCCGCGGCGAGCGCGGCGGCCGCGGTGGCGGCGACCTGGGCGCGCGCCGCATCCAGCCGGCCCCGCAGCTCCAGCCAGGCCCGCAGCTCGGGTACCCGCTCGGGCAGTGCGCCGAGGCGTTCGAGGAGCGCGGTCCGCGGCGCGCGCCGGTTGTGCAGCGCCCGGCGCAGGGGCAGCACCACGTCCCGGTGGAACGCCCCGGGGTGGCCGTCGCGGCTGCGGTAGAGGGCGTCGGTGAGTCGGGGGAGGAGTTCCGCGAGCACGCCTTCGAGCTCCGCCAGCGCGTGCGTCCCGGCGCGGAAGGCGGCGGCGTCCGGGGACTGCGCGGGGTGGTGCAGTACGGTCGCGCGCACCTGTAGATAGGGGGCGGTGCGCGGGAAGGGCGCGGAGGGCGGCATGTGGTCCGGATTCCCTTTCGGCTCGGCGGGTGGGTCCGACCCGGCCCCCGCAGTGCGCGCGGGGGTCGGGTCGGACGCCGGCGGAACGGCCTCAGGCGACGCTGGGGAGCACCTGCGGATGCTGGACGCACGCGCAGGAGGAGGCTCCGGGGAACCCGCAGCCGGAGGTGGACGTGTTGGCCGAGAAGGCCGAGACGCCCGCCGTGTCGCGCATCGTGGTGACGGTGATACCGCCGAGGTCCAGGTCGGTGGCCTCGAAGGTGGTGGCCGCGTTGATGTCTGCCATGAGAACTCCCAGGGTGGTGGGGGTGGCTGGTAATCGCCTGTCCCGTTGGTGGGGGACGAGCGAGCGCAACCGTAGCTCCGGGGTGTTCGGCGCGCAGCGGGCGATTTGCGCTCTTCCGGTGTAACTCCACCGGAAATCAACGGAGTTGGCCGACACGCCGACAGGTCCGGGCCGCGCGGCCGCCGGCTCCAGCGGCGCTGCACGCGGCCTCTGCCTCCGCCTCCCGGGCGGGCCGGGCGCCGGGTGGCCGCGGGGGGCGGGGCGACCGGTTTTCTCCGGCTCGATTCCGGCCAGTACAGTACGTGGATGGTGAACCTACGGGAGCAGATCCGCGTCGAGCTCGGTGTCAAGGCGGCCGTCGTGCCGAAAGTCGAAATCCGGCAGCGGGTCGACTTCCTCAAGGACTACCTGAGGTCGACCCCGGCCAAGGGCTTCGTCCTCGGGATCAGCGGCGGCCAGGACAGTACGCTCGCCGGTCGGCTCTGCCAGCTGGCGGCCGAGGAGCTGCGCGCGGAGGGGCGCGAGGCCACCTTCGTCGCGGTGCGGCTGCCCTACGGCGTCCAGGCGGACGAGCACGACGCGCAGATCGCGCTCGGATTCATCCGGCCCGACCGGTCGATCGCCGTGAACGTCAAGCCGAGCGCGGACGCCGTCGCCGTCGAGGCGGCCACCGGCCTGCGCGAGCTGTTGGGCGAGGAGACCGTGCTGCGGGACTTCGTGCGCGGCAACATCAAGGCCCGCGAGCGCATGGTGATCCAGTACTCGATCGCCGGACAGCTGGGCATGCTCGTGGTGGGCACCGACCACGCGGCCGAGGCGCTCACCGGTTTCTTCACCAAGTTCGGCGACGGCGGTGTCGACGTGACCCCGCTGACCGGACTGACCAAGCGTCAGGGAGCGGCCCTGCTCCAGGAATTGGGCGCACCGCCCAGCTCCTGGGAGAAGGTGCCGACCGCCGACCTGGAGGACGACCGGCCCGCGCTGCCCGACGAGGTCGCGCTCGGCCTCACGTACGCCCAGATCGACGACTACCTGGAGGGCGCGCACGTCGCGCCGGAGGTGGCGGCGAAGCTGGAGTCGATCTTCCTCGCGACCCGGCACAAGCGGACCGTCCCGGTCACCCCGCTCGACGACTGGTGGCGCGACTGAGCGCACCGAGCGCCCCGGCCACCCGCTGAGAGGGGCGGCCGGGCGGTCGGGGCGATTCAGTTCAGTCGCGCGCGGCGGACGGGCCGGGGGCCGCGGGCGTCGGGAGCGGGGTGCCCGCGCAGCGGGTGTCCTCGGCCGGCAGGGCGCCGTCCAACAGGTACGCCTCGACGTGCGCGTCGACACAGGCGTTGCCGCTCTGGTACTGGCCGTGGTCACCCCCGTCGACCGTCACCAGCCGGGAACCGGCCAGCCCGCGATGGGCGCGCACGGCCGCCTCGTAGTAGGTCGCCGGGTCGTTCGTCGAGTTGAGCATCAACACCGGCGGCAGCCCCGCGCCGGTCACCTTGACCCGCGGCGTCGCGGTCCGGGGCCAGTTCGCACAGATCGAGGCGAAGGTCAGCGCGCGGGCCCCGACCAGCGGGGCGTCGCGGGTCGCCGCGCCGCTCTGCGCCAGCCAGAACCGCCCGTCCCGGTTCCACGGGGTGTCCGCGCAGGTCACGGCGAAGTAGTCGGCCACGAACGGGGCCCCCATGAGGTGCTTCAGCCGGGCGGCCACCGCGGTCCGCGCCGGCGCCGGAGCCTGCTCCGGGTGTTCGAGGACGCCGAGCAGCGAGGCGAAGGACGCGAAGCGGCCGCCGGCGTTGTACATCGCGTCGCTCGCCGCCACGTCGAGGTGGTTGGCGGTGACCACCGTCCCCTCGATGTCGAGCGGGTGCTCGCTCAGGGCGGCCCGCAGCCGTTCGTAGGAGGCCTGCGCGGCGGCCGGGGTGCTCCCCTGGTGGTAGGTGGCGTCGTTCGCCGCCAGCCAGGGGAGGAAGTCCTGCTCGTAGCGGCGCTGGAAGCTCGCCGGCTGGCCCAGCTGGAAGGCCTGCCAGGTGCTGGTGAAGTCGACGTTGCTGTCGAGCACGACCCGGTCCACCCGGCGGGGGAACTCGGTCGCGTAGTACGCCCCGAGGACGGTCGCGTACGACGGCCCGAAGTAGGAGATCCGGTCCTCGCCCAGCAGCGCCCGGTACAGGTCCATGTCGTGCACGGCCTGGTCGGTGGTGATGTACGGCAACAGCCCGCCCGAGTTGCGCTCGCAGTCCCGGACGAAGGCGCGGGCGCGTTCCACGGTGCGGGCGAGGGCCCGCGGGGACCGGTCGCGCAGGTCGCCGCCGGCGAAGAGCGCGTCCACCCCGTCCTGGTCGGAGCAGACCACCCGGGTACTGGCGCCCACGCCCCGCTGGTCGAAGCCGACGATGTCGTACGCCGCCGCCAGCTTCGGCCCGTACGCGGCCAGCCCCGCCGGGCGTCCCAGCCCGGAGGAACCCGGCCCGCCCGCCGCCATCATCAGGACCCCGCGGCGCTTCGCGGGGTCCGTTGCGCGGTGCCGGGACACCTCGATGCTCAGGTTCGGCCCGGCGTCCGGGTGGTACCAGTCCCGCGGCACGGCCATCGTGGCGCACTCCAGCGGACCCGAGGCGCAGGGGTGCCAGTCGAGGCGCTGGGCGCGGTAGCGCTCCGGCACGGGCGGGGCCGTGGCGCCGGGCCAGGCGGACGGGCCCGCTGGGGCGGCCGCGCTCGCGGCCGCCGCGGGCAGCGCGGCGGCGGCGAGCAGTGCGCAGGCGGCGGCCGCTCCGGCCCGGCGTGCGGTCTTCCTCTTCCTGCTGAACAGGTGCATGTGGTACTCCCCGTCGGACGTTCTCGGTCGCTTCCGATCCTCGCCCGCGGGCCGCCCCGGCTTCGATACCACTGCTGCCAGGGTTGGAGGTGGCAGTAGTGCCACCCCGAGGCCGGGGCCGGGCCGCCCGGGCCGTCCGCCGATGCCCGGATACCGGGACCGGTGGGGCATGATCGGGGGATGTCAGATCGCATCATTGCCGCCTGCGACGGGGCGGCGAAGGGGAATCCCGGGCCTGCCGGGTGGGCCTGGGTCATCGCGGACTCCGCGGGCCGTCCGGAGCGCTGGGAGTCCGGCGCGCTCGGCCGCGCCACCAACAACGTCGGTGAACTCACCGCCCTCCAGCGGCTCCTGGAGGCCGTGGCGCCGGGCACGTCCATCGAGGTACGGATGGACTCGCAGTACGCGATGAAGGCCGTGACGCAATGGCTGCCCGCCTGGAAGCGCAACGGCTGGAAGACGGCGGCGGGGAAGCCGGTGGCCAACCGCGAACTGGTCGAGAGCATCGACCTGCTGCTGACGGACCGGGACGTGGAGTTCCGCTACGTCCCCGCCCACCGCGAGGACGGCGATCACCTCAACGCGATCGCCGACCAGGCCGCCAGTGACGCCGCCGTGACGCAGCAGGCGGCCGGGACGGCCCTCGGCAGCGAGACCGTCCCGGTGCCGGCGCCGACCCGCAGCGGACCGGCGCGGCAGAAGTCGGCCGCACCGGCGAAGCGGACCGCGGCGTCGGGTGCTGCGTCGGGTGCTGCGTCGGGCAAGGGCGGCCGCGCCATCAAGGCGAAGTTCCCCGGCAGCTGCCCGTGCGGCAAGCCCTACGCGGCCGGCGAAATGATCGCCAAGCTCGGGGCGCGCTGGGGTCACGCGGACTGCGCCGCCGCGGCCCCCGCCGACGCGCCCGCCTGAGCCGGGACAGCACGAAGTCCCGGACCCTGGGGGCCGGGACTCCGTGCTCTTCACTTGACCTGCCCGTTCAACGAACGGATCGCGAGGGGGTTACGGGCTGCCCGCCGGTCCTCCCGGCCGTGAGCCAGCGGGCCGCGCTCCAACTCGGGCTCCGGATGTTTGACTTGTGCCTCGGACAGCTTCGCCCCGATCAAGTCGACGACATGTCACTCCTCACGACGGCGCTTGTGGTACGCGTACGTCAGAGCGAGGAGAAGCGGGCCCCACAGGATCAGCGGGAGAGTGGCCGCTGCCGAGAGGGCCTTCCACCAGCCGTTGGAGTACTCGACGAGGGGGACCCCGCCGATGTGGAGAAAGGCGAGCGGCAGCGGGTCCCACAGCGCGATCAGCCCCAGAGCGCCCAAGGTGGCCGGGACGATCGCCGCGAGCGGTGGAATACGTCGACCGCCGATGATCGGGATCCATGAGGGAGCGACTTCGCCCCATCCGGCCACCAGGCCGAAGGAAAGGTAGGCGAGCCCCTCGGAGAGAAGGCTGAGCCCGAAGACGTAGAGGATCACCCACCAGTGCCACGGCTCGTGGACGGCGTAGACCTGGCCCATCTCGTAGTCGAATGCGAACGGCAGGCGCCAGAGGCACGACGGCAGGACGACCAGGGGTATGACCTGGGCGGAGCGGATGGCCCACCGGGGGACCGGCCGCGCGGTGTCACCGACCGTCGGGGACGGATGAAGCGTCTTGAATCGCATGGGCCGATCTTCCTTCCCCGGCCGGTGCCGGGGGATCGGCCTGAAGCAGTGTCCGATGCTCACCCATGCGAGGGGCATCGACTCCTCCGCTGGGAGGACGGCCGCCTCGCCCTGACCGACATCACGCTTTCAGGTTCAGTGCGCGCGCTGGATCGCCCGCACCAGTTCGGTGACGAGGTTCGCCCGCTCGGTCATGGCGTCGACCAACAGGTACTCGTGGTCGGCGTGGGCGCCGCCGCCTACGGCGCCGAGTCCGTCGAGGGTGGGCACCCCGAGCGCGGCCGTGAAGTTGCCGTCGCTGCCGCCGCCGACCGCCTTGCCCTCCAGGTGGGGCCGGAGACGCCGGGCCAGCGCGAACAGGGACGTCGACGCCGATTCGGGCATCGGGGGACGGCCGATGGACCCCTGCACCTCGATCCGCGCCCCGGCGAGGTGCGGGGACAGCGCCGCGAAGGCGGACTCCACGCGCTCGGTCTCCTCGGCGGACTCGACGCGGACGTCGACGATCACGGTCGCCCCGGCGGGGACGACGTTGTCCAAGGTGCCCGCGGACGCGACGGTCGGCGTGACGGTGGTGCCGAGCTCGGGGCGGCCGAGCGCCGCGATGTCCAGGACCTGGTACGAGGCTTCGACGAGGGCGTTCACGCCGGCCTCGGGCTCCAGGCCCGCGTGCGAGGCGCGGCCCGTGATCGCCACCTGGAAGGTGCCGCACCCCTTGCGCCCGGTCTTGAGGGCCCCGCCGTCGGCGGCGCCCTCGAAGACGAGGACGGCGCCGCAGGCGAGGGCGCGCTCCTCGATGAGGGACCGGGAGGTGTGGGAGCCGACCTCCTCGTCCGCGGTCACCAGGATCTCGACGCCCGACCGGTCGTCGAGGGCCGCCAGGCCGTGGACGGCCTGCACCAGTCCGCCGAGCATGTCGAAGACCCCGGGGCCGGTCGCGCGGCCGTCGGCGACCGCGAACGGGCGGCGCTCCAGGGTGCCGAGCGGGAACACCGTGTCGTGGTGGCCGAGGACCAGCACCTTGGGATCGCCGCCCGCGGACCAGTGGACGTGCGGCCCGGCCTCGCTCTCGAGGAGGACGGCCTGCCCGCCGAGGCGGCTCTCGATGACGGCGGCGACGACCTTGGCGGAGCTGCTCAGTGCGTCGCGATCGCGCGACGGGGATTCGGTCTCGACGAGTGTCCGAAGGTCTTCGAGCATGGCGTCGACGCTCACGGGGACGGTCTTGGGCATCGTCATGCGGGCAAGGGTATCCGCCGCGCCGCGCCGCGGGAGCGCCTGTCCATGGGGCGGTCCGTCGGGCCGTTCCCGCTCAGCTGGGCAGGCCCAGGCCCGCCGCGATCGCGCTGACCTTGGTGTAGACGGACACCGGGTACTGGTCGTCGCAGTACTTGTTCCCGGTGGAGACGATGCCGATGACCTTCCCTCCGGCGACGAGGGGGCCGCCGGAATCGCCGCGGCAGATGCTGTCGTGCGTACCGGCGCGGGGCAGCCCGCACACCTTGAGGGCGTCGGACTCGCCGGGTTCGGCGAAGGGCGCGCAGCCGGTGAGCGGAGCCAGGGTCAAGGTGGCCGACTTCAGCCGCGTGGCGGGGGTGTTGGTGGCGGTGCGGCCCCAGCCCGCCGTCTTCGCGCTCGTGCCGAAGGCGTAGAGGGCGGAGTCCTTCGGGCCCGCCACCGGCAGGGCGGCGTACGGCATGGGTGCGGCGAGGGTGATGACCGCCGCGTCGTAGGTCAGCGTGCCCTGTTCGAACTTCGGGTGGACCTTGACCGAGGCGACGTGACGGACCGTGCCCTTGGTGCTCGCGACCGTCGTGCGCCCGCCGACGACCAGCAGGTCGAGCGGTGCGGGGGCGTCCTTGATGCAGTGCGCCGCCGTCAGCACCTTGGTGGGGGCCACGAGCGTGCCGCCGCAGAACGGCTGCCCGTCCGCGGTCTCGATGAGCATGGCGTACGGGTGGTCCGTCACCGTCGCGTTCTGCCCGCCGTGGACGGCCGCGGCCGGAGTCGCGGTGGCCGCGAGTCCGGCCGCGGCGAGTACGGAAGCGGTGAACGCGGCCGCTGCGGTACGCCTGTTGAACCTGAGCATGTGATCCCCCCGGGGGCGCGGTGCGCGGCCCCGGGGCCGCGCGGCGTCGATGTCGTGCAGGAGGATGGGGGAACCGGCGGCCGGGTTCCGCGGCGGCGCCGAAATGGCCGGAAAAGTCAGCCGAGCCGCTCGATGGCCACCATCGCCGCGTCGTCGCCCAGGTGCCCGCCGGGGGAGTGGGCGAGCAGGTCCGCGCACAGGTGGCGCAGCAGGGCTTCCGGGCCGTCGCCGACCCGGTCGGCGACCCGTTCCGCCAGCGGGTAGAAGGCGCCCCGCGCGTCCCGGGCCTCGATGACCCCGTCGGTGTAGAGGAGCACGACGTCCCCGGGCTCGAAGGGGAACGACTGCACGACGAAGCCGCCGTCCGCGAACTCGGTGAGGCCCAGGGGCGGCGCGGGGTGGTCCACCTCCAGGGGGAGGACCTTCCCGCCGCGCAGCAGCAGGGGCGGCGGGTGCCCGCAGCTGACGAGGTGCAGGGTCGTCTCCCGGTCCGGGATGTCGAGCACGGCGGCCGTGGTGAACTGCTCGCGGTGCCCGTCGTGCTCGGGGGGCTCCCCGTGCGCGTCGCCGCCGTTGCCGTTGTCGTCGTACGGGTCCGGGGCGACCGCGGCCTCCAAATGGGCGACCAGACCCGGCAGGTCGGCCTCCTGGTGGGCGGCGGCCCGGAAGGCGCCGAGGACCAGGGCGGCGTCCCCGACGGCCGCCAACCCCTTGCCGCGGACGTCACCGATGATCAGCCGGGTGCCGTCGGGGGTGCGCGTGGCGGCGTACAGGTCCCCGCCGATCTGCGCCTCGGCCTCGGCGGCGAGGTACACGGAGGCGAGCCGGAGCGGGCCCATCCGTTCGCGCAGGGGCCGCAGGACGACCTGCTGTGCTGCCTCGGCCACCGAGCGCAGCTGGGTGAGCTGCCGCTCGCGGACCTCGCGCAGATGGGCGAAGAGGGTGACGAACACCGAGATCAACACCAGCGCGATGATCTGGATGGTGTGGTTGAGATCGGTCAGGTTGGTCCGTACGACGGCCACCACGGCCTGGGCCAGCACCGCCACGGCGCCGACGAACCCGGTCATCCGGGGCCCGGTGAAGGAAGCGGCCAGAGCGGGTGCGGCGACCAGGAACGGACCGAGGTGGACGCCCGGCGGAGCCAGGATGTCGACCACGGTGACGAGGGCGATCAGGACGAAGGGAACCGGCAGCAGCGCCGGGCGCGGTTCCCGGTCCCCGCCCCGCCCCGGGTGGCGCAGCCGATGACCCATGGCTCCTGCATACACCGGGGGAGGTGACTCACGCGAGTCGGTCCGCCAGCGCGTCGAGGTCGTCGACGAACCAGGCGTGGGTGCCCCGGTTCGACTCGCGGACCAGGTCCGGCAGGGCCTTGCTCGCCCGCAGGTGGTGCGCGATGTCCCCGACGACGACCAGGCGGAGCCGGTAGCTCACGAACTTCTGCAGGATCGCTCCCGCGACCCCGCTGCTGAGGTCGAAGAAGGCGTCGTCGAACCGCTCCGCCGGGACCGCGACCACGTCCGGCGCGTGGTGGTAGGCGGCGCCGATGAGGTGGTCGAGGGCATCCTGCTCGGTGGCGATCGGGGGACCGTCGGCGGCGCAGACGAGGACCGGTACGCCGTGGTGGGTCACGAGGCGGTCAGTCACGGTGGGCCCCCTGCCGGGCGCCGGAGGGGAACAGGCCGTTGTCCGGTTCCAGGGCGCCGTCGATCAGGTGCAGCAGATCGGCGGTGTCGACCGCACTGCCGAGGATCACGATCTTCATGCGGGCCCGCTCCTTGTCGTAGACGGTCTGGACGCGCAGTGCTTCCGGGGTGTCCCGCGGTCCCTGCACGGCGGCGGTGACCAGGGTGCTCAGCCGGCCGGCCCCCTCCGGGCCGATCGGCTCGACCAGCACGATGCTGGACACCTCCAGGTGCCCGCGCGGGGCCGTGACCGGCTTCGGTGCCGGTGCCGGATCCGAGTCGGTGAGCGGAAGTCGGGTCAGCGCCTCGAAGTCCTCGCGGCTGATCCGGTACTGCTTGCCGATCCGGACGGCTTTGAGCCGTCCGTCGCGCACGTAGTTCCGGACGGTCCGCACGTGGAGCCCCAGGCGCTCGGCGACCTCGCCCACCGAATACAGCTCGCGTTCAGCACTCTCCATGGAACCGGATCATACTGTAAACGACCATATTTATGGAAGATGAGTGACGATAGGGAGTGATGGGGAGGGGCGGGGCGGTGAATTCAACGATCGTTTCGGTTGTAGAACCGATCGCTGATCTGATTCAGTGACGAGGCGGTACGGGCGCTGCCCGTCGGCCGCTACGCGTACGGGACAAGCAAGCCAGCCAGGAGTGAACGTGACCGACGAGGAAAGCCCTCACCTGAAGAGCCTGGCGCTTCTCGAGGGGCTGATCGAGGAAGCGGAGCTGGACTGGGCCGTGACCCTCGACCCGGAGCCACTGGCCCGGAGCACCGGTTTGCCCGAGTCCGTGGTGGTGGCGGGCCTGCACCGGCGCCCGCTGCCCGAGAGCGACTTCCTCCAGCAGGTCACCCAGCGCCTCGAATTCCTGCGCCGGACCCGGCTCGGCCCGGCGGGCCGGCCGTACACGCAGGCCGAGATCGCGCACGGGGCCGGTCTGACGCCGCAGTGGTTCGGCCGTTTCCTGCGCGGGGAGAAGGCGCCCTCGCTGGAGCACGCCGCCCGGATCGAGGACTTCTTCCAGGTGCCGCGCGGCTTCCTTACCGCCACCCCCTCCCAGGCCCTGGACCGGGCCCTGCGGGAGAAGCTGGAGGAGGAGCAGTCGCGCCAGCTGGCCGAGCTCCAGGACTTCAAGCGCAAGAACCAGCTCAACGGATTCGCCCTGCGGGGCACGTCGCCCAAGACGCGCGCCGTGATGCAGGCGCTGATCGACTCGATCGAAGAGGACCAGCTGGACGCCTGAGGTGCTGCGCGCGGGGTATCGCGCGCGGAGGCAGTACGTGGGATCGGCTCCGCCACTCGGCGCGGGCACGGGGAGAGGGCACCGCACACCGCGCCCGAGCGGTGTGCTTTTCGAGGGGTTTTCCGGGTGGGGATCTTGCGCAACAGGCGTCGGCAGCACCAGCTCGAGGAGGAGATGGCGAAGCTGTGCGGCGAGCTGGACGCCGCGCTGCGCGGGCCGGCCCCGGCCGATGTGGACGAGCTGTTCAAGAGGGTGGCCGGCTACCTCACCGAGATGCGCGGCCGCCCCGTGCGGGTGCTGCGGCGCAACTTCCCGCCCGGCCTGTCCGGGCTGTGGCTGGACCGCGAGCACGAGGACGTCATCGTCGTCGTGCGCAGCACCAGCCCCTTCCACTCCCTGGTCATCCTGGGACACGAGATCTGGCACATGGTGCGCGGGCACTGCGGCACCCACGAACACGGTTCGCAGGCCGCGACCCGGCTGCTGGTGGACGTCCTCGGCCCCGGCCCGCTCGACCAGGCCATCCTCAGCGTCGCCGCGCGCACGCACGCCGTGCCCGGCGACGAAGCCGAAGCGGAGGCGTTCGGACGCCGGTTCGGCAGCCGGCTGCGCCGCCACGTGGAGCCCCATGCCGGCCAGCGCCCCCTCAACGGCCCCGGGCAGCGGATCCAGTCCTCCCTCGGAGGCTCTGAGGACTGATGGCCAATGCGGACTACTACATACCGGCCGTGGTGCTCGCCCTGGTCTTCCTCGCGAAACTTCCGAACCTGACCCGCAGGTGGCGCAACCCCATGGTGCGCGGAGTCGCCGCGCTGACCTTCCTGATCGGCGCCGGATTCTTCTTCGCGGCCCCCTCCACCATCCGCTTCGTCAACCGGACCACGGGCGTCGACAACGTCTCGGCCCCGCTCGTCTACTCGCTCCTCAGCGCGTGCAGCACCATGGCGATGGTGCTCCTGACCTACTGGCGCAGCGGCTTCGGCGAGGAGGTCCGGCGCCAGGTCCGCGGTTGGTTGTGGGGCGGCGCGCTCGTCATCGTGTGCATCTCGGCGCTGTTCGCCTCCGGGGACGCGCCGAGCGAGCGGGTGCGCGACCTGGACACCTACTACGCCTCCGCCCCGGGCATCCGCGAAATGATCGTCCTCTACCTGCTCTGGCACACCGCGATCTACGCCACGCTCACCCGCACCTGCCGCCGGTGGCTGAGCGAGGCCGAGGGCTGGCTCCGGGCCGGGCTGAGCTGCCTGGTCGCCGGTTTCGGGCTCGGCG
This sequence comes from Streptomyces sp. NPDC051555, assembly GCF_044454405.1. NCBI lineage: Bacteria > Bacillati > Actinomycetota > Actinomycetes > Kitasatosporales > Streptomycetaceae > Streptomyces > Streptomyces sp. NPDC051555. Next base: position 831,962 of record NZ_JBITDP010000001.1, read on the forward strand.
CCGCCTTCGGGATCGCCAAGGCCGTGGCGCTCGGTGCCCGGTGGTCGGGCGTCGACCTCGACTACCTGAGCAGTGACCTCGCCCCGCCCGCCGCGGGCCTCGGGTCCCTGCTCTGCGCGGCCGGGTTCCTCCTCCCGCAGGGCGAGCGGGTCGACGCCTTCCGGAACACCTGGAGGCGCTACCGGGAGTTGGCTCCGCTCTGGCGCGACCTGCGCGAGGTCGCCCGGGAGCCGGACCTGACGCTGACGCTGCGCCGGCCGTCGCTGGACGACCGGCTCGCGTACCGGGAGACGGACGTCCACGACCAGCTGATCGCCCTCGCCCCGTACTGCGATCCGGGGCTCATGGCGTCGGGGCGCGCGGCGGCCCTGCGCGCGGGGGAGGAGCCCGGGCCGGCCCGGGCCGCCGGAGCCGCTACCATGATCGCCGCCGCCATCGCGGCCAAACGGGAGGGACCGGACCCCGCCGAGGGGGCCGACCGCGGCGCCGGGTTCGAAGCGGTCTCCCTCCTTCTGGGAGGGGGCGGCGACGAAATCGCGCGGGTGGCCCGGCACTATGGGGTGCTCTCCCGCCGGACGGTGACCACCGGGCCCGTCCGGCCCCCCGCACCCGCACGGAAGGTCGCACGATGATGCGCTCGCAAGGCCTCGATTTCTACATACCGGGCGCCTTCCTGGTCGTCATCCTGCTGCTCCGGCTCCCCGCGCTGTGGCGCGATCCGCGCAACGAACTGCTGCGGTCCGTCTGCGCGGTGCTCGCCCTGGCGGTCTGCGTGGACTTCGCCACCGCCCTGCCCTCGCTCGTGGCGATCAACCGCTTCACCGGGGTGCCGAACGCCGCCGCACCGCTCGTCTACTCGCTGCTGACCGCGTTCTGCGGGGCGAGCATCGTCTTGATCATCCGGTGGAACGCCGGGCCGGAGAAGGCCGCCTGGGCGGCCCGGTGGACGCGCCGCTGCTACCGGGTGACCGCGGTGGTCGTCGTCGCGATCAACGTCCTGTTCGTGCTGGGCGACGCTCCGGTGGAGCGGCTCACCGACATGGACACCTACTACGCGTCCACGCCCTACATCCGCGAGATGCTCCTGCTCTACCTGCTGGCCCACACGGCGAACGGCATCATCGTGACGGCCCTGTGCTGGGTGTGGGCGCGGCAGGTGCACGGCGCGCTGCGCGCCGGACTGATCCTCATCTGCATCGGGCACCTCTTCAACCTGGCCTACGACGGGCTGAAGTTCACCGCCATCGTGTCCCGCTGGCTCGGTCACGACCGGGACTACCTCAGCGCCGGGGTCGCCCCCGTCGTCGCCTCGCTGTCCGTGATCCTGATCGGCGGCGGGTTCGTGCTGCCGCTGGCCTCGCAGCGGTGCTCGACCCACTGGGACCAGTGGCGCCGGTTCCGTCAGCTGCGGCCGCTCTGGAAGGAGCTGAGCGCGGCCACCCAGCACACGCGTGAGCTCGCCGAGGGCCCCCGTGCCTCCATCGAACTGCGCGTCACCCAGCTGGAAGCCGACATCCACGACGGGATCCTCACGGTCAGCCCCTACCTGGACGCGGAACTGCGCGCCCGCGCCCTGCTGCGCGCGCGCGAAACGGCCGGCTGCGCCGAAGAGGCCGAGGCCACCGCGGACGCGGCCGCACTCGCCGACGCGGTCGTGGTGTGGGCCCGTCGCGTCCCGCTGCCCGAGGGGTCGGACCCGCTGCGGCAGAACCACCGCTCCGTACTGGTCTCCCCCGACGATCCCTCCGGTCTGGTGCGGATGTCCCGCGCGCTGTCCTCGGACGTGGTCCGGTCCTTCCGAGAAGCGGCTGCGCTGCGGCACACCCCCGATATACCGGTGCCGCAACGCTAGCCGTCTCCGACCCGGCGAGAACTTCCTCCCCGGGCTTCGTGGCCACTAGAACATGTCAATGATCGATTGTGCAAGCGAAACGATCCTTGAATTTGACCTTTCGGACTCTCCGCGTCCGGCACGGGCGGATTCGTCGTGCCTTGGGACCCTAAAACCCCCACTGGTCAGGTACTTGACCAGTGGAGGGGGTGGTTCCCCCAAGGTCTGGACCGGGGGTTAATCGGTTCGTCCAGAGAAACGATCGTTGGTAGGGTTGCCGTCAGGCGAGCTGCCACCGCTGGATGCCGGTCCCGCCGGACGGTTGTTGGGTGACGGGGGAGCCGTCCGCGGTGGAAGCGGTGGTGAGGAGCAGCGCGCTCTTCCGGTTGGCCACCGAGTAGTCACCGCCGCCGAGCGCGGTGAACAGCCAGCGCTGGCTGTCGCCGCCCGTGCAGGTGGCCTGGACGACGGCCGCGCCGGTGGTGGTGGATCCGCCCTCCACGTCCGCGCAGAGGTGCGAGAGGACGTTGGTCAACGTGTAGGTCCCGTCGCCGCCCAGCGCCAGTTGCCACTGCTGGTTGGGGCCGCCGTGCGGGGTCCAGGTGATCAGCCGGGTGCCGGAGGCGGTGGAGCTCGCCGGGTCGTCGAGGGCCCGCCCGGCGGCGGTCAGGGTCCGGGTCCCGCCCAGCCGGCCCCCGTACACCTCGAACTCGTACAGGGAGTAGCCGTAGGCGGTGCCGCGCTGGGTCCCGTACATCCGGATGTAGCGGCCCGACCCGGAGAGGCCGCCGAGGTCCTGGACCCCGCCGGCGCCGCTGGTCGTCGTGTACGCGGTGCGCCAGTTCGCGCCGTCGTCGGAGAGCTGGATCTGGAACGCCTTGCCGTACGCCGCCTCCCAGCGCAGCACCACCCGGTCGACGGCCTGGGTGGAGCCCAGGTCGACCTGGAGCCACTGCGGGTCGGCGTAGGCGCTCGACCAGCGGGTGGCGGGGTCGCCGTCGGTCGCCGTGGCCGCCGGGAAGTTCGCCGTCTCGGTGCTGGAGGCGGTGGTGGGGCGGTTGCGGGCGAGGTTCCCCGGCTGGGCGAGCCCGGGCCAGGCGGGGTTGTGCCCGATCGTCGCGATGATCGGGGTGAAGGAGGCGTAGTCGCCCACCGGCTTCGGTGACCCCCAGGTCTGCTGGGCGAGGGCCCGCAGGGGGTTGGCGATGCCCGCGGCGATCTGAGCCTCCGTCTCGGCGCCCGGGTTGTCGCACCACACGTGGATCAGCGAACCGGGGTTCTTCGCGGGGTCGGTGAGGGTGGCGCCGCCCTCGAAGCGGTCGGGAGTCCAGGTCTCGTACATCCACTTGGTGTCGGGCTTGGCGCCACCGAGCACGTAGTAGGTCGGCGTCCAGGACTCGTTGGCGACCTGGTGCCCGGCCGCGGCCAACTGCTGGGGCGTCAGCCCGTAGCTGTACCAGTACTCGACGAGGATGCCCGGGTGCGGGGCGATCGTGCCGTCCCCGGACTTGATGCCGTCGTTCCACATCCGGGTGGTCTTGCCGCCGGCCCGCACCAGGTCGTCGGCCCAGTTCACGAACCCGTAGTAGGTGTCCTTCGCGGTCGCGCCCGCGCCGTAGTGGGCGCGGGCGTAGCTGAGCAGCTGGGGGTACTTGCCGTAGTCGGTGACGTACTCGTCGGCGCCGATGTGCCAGTAGGCGGCCGGGAAGAGCGGCAGGTACTCGTCGACCAGGTCCTTGATCAGGGCGTACGAGGCGGGCAGCGACAGGTCGATGAAGTCGGCGCTGACCGCGCCCGAGCTGCTCTTGAGCTTCAACTCGGGGTGGGCGGCCAGGATCGGGTTCATGTGCCCCGGGGTGTCGATCTCCGGCACGATCGTGACGTGGTACTTCTGCCCGAGCGCGATCAGGTCGGCGACGTCCTGCTTGGAGTAGTGGTCGGCGGAGACGATCTCGGGGTGCGTGGCGCTCTCCAGCCGGAAGCCGAAGGTGTCCGACAGGTGGAAGTGGAAGTAGTTGAGCTTGAGGTAGGCCAGCTCCTTGATGTGCTGCTCGACCCACTGCACGGTGAAGAACTTCCGGCCCTGGTCGATCATCAGGCCGCGCTCGGCCTTGGACGGCCAGTCCACCGCGGTTCCGGCGGGGATCGAGGAGGACTGGTGCAGCAACTGGAGCACGCTGCGCGTGCCGTAGAAGGCGCCGGCGTCGGTCCCGGCCCGCAGGGAGAGGGTCGCCGCGACGGTCATCCGGTAGCCCTCGGCGGGCAGCGTGGCGTCCCCGAGCGCGAGCGCGATGTCACCGGTGGAGGCCGTGCCCGTGACGACGGCCACCGGACGCCCCGCGAGGGCCCCCAGATCCTCCGCCAGGGTCTGCGCCTCGTCGAGGAGCCGGTCGGCGGAGGCGGGATCGACGACGATCCGGCTGGCGCCGGTGAAGGTGTAGGCGCCGGAGCCGGCCGTCCACTGGCGCAGCGCCGGAATCGTCTGGGGCGGCCCGGCGGCGGCCGGGGCGGCCGGAGCGGAGGTCGCGGGGGCGGCGATCGCGGGTACGGCGAGTGCGGCCAGGGCCAGCACGGCGGCGATCAGGAGTCTGAGCAGACGCATGGAAGTCCCCGAACGGTGGATGGGAAGGGGAGTGCGTGTGGCGGGCAAAGTGCAGCGCAGTGCCGCGTTCATGTCAATAGGTGCTCGAAGTGGGCTGGTTGCGCGCACGATCGCGCACGACGTCGAACGCCCGCCCGGTCCCCGACCCCGGCGCCCGCCCCGCCGTGTCGTAACCCCTGCGCCCGGTGGTCGCGGCCCGATAGTGGGTGCTGTGAGCGACAGAGAACGCGCCGCGTGGTCCGGGCCGGAGGGGGCGCAGGCCTTCGCCTCGGTGGTGGCGGCCACGGACTGGCTGCTGGGATACCCCTTCGTCCTGCGGGCCCTGGCCGAGCGGATCGGCGCCGGGCACGTCCTGGTGGACTACGGCTGCGGGCCCGGCACCGTCGCCGCGCACGCCGGCCGGGTGCTCGGGGCCCGGGTGCTCGGCGTGGACACCTCCCCGCAGATGCTGGAGCTGGCCCGGGCCGCGGGGAGCGCGGTCGCGGAGTACCACCTGGTCGAGGACGGGCGGGCGGTGGGCCTCGCGGACGGCTGCGCCGACGCGGTGATGTGCAACCACGTGCTGGCCTCGCTGCCGACCGAGGAGGCGCTGCTCTCGGTGTTCGGCGAGGTCCGCCGGCTGCTGCGGCCGGGCGGCCTGTTCGTGCTGCTGGCGACCGACCCCGCGTGCGCGGGCACGGAGTACGCCTCGCTGCGCATCGGGGAGCCGGGCGCGCTCTACGGCCCCGGCGAGCGGGTGACCGTACGGCTCCTGCGCACGGACGGCACCTGGCAGGAGATGCCCAACCACGCATGGCCCGTCGACGTGCTCCCGCCGCTGCTCGAACGCGCCGGGTTCACGGGCATCGCGCAGCACCACCCGACGGTGGCCGAGGCGCTGCTCGTCGCCGACCCCGACCTCGCCCGCAGCCGTCCGTGGTCGGCGGAACGGGCCGCGCCGCCGCTGGTGGTCACCACGGCCCGGGCGCGCTGACCGGCGGCGCGGCGACCGGGGGCCGGGAGGGCTTGCCCGGGCCCTGATCGTGGTGTTGGCTTGGGGTCGTTCGTGCGGCGGCGGCGCCGTGTCGTCCGGTCAACTCCGCACCGCCCAGGTGGTCTTGCGGGGTCGCCGTGACCGTGGAGCCGAGGCTGCGCATGACCGTCCCGACGTCGCCCTCCCGAGCAGCGGAGGCCCTCGCCGTGCGCCACCGGTTGGGCGCCCTGGAGCACACCTTCCGGCCCGAGAGCGAGGTCGGCGTCCAGGAGAAGTACCGGATCTGGTTCGTCATCGGCTCGCTGGTCGGCATCGCCGCGCTCTTCGGCGGCGGGGTCCTCCTCTGGCTGGAAGTGGACTGGAAGGTCGCGATGTACCCCCTGTGGATCGGCGTGCTGGCCGCGGTGGCGGTCGCCAGCAGCCCGCTCTTCCGCAGGGGCCTGGCCGCCAAGCGGTTGCACCTCTACGAGCACGGACTGGTCGTCGACAAGGCCGGTGGCGGGTTGTTCGCGGTCCGCTGGGAGCGGGCGGTGCTCTACCAGGAGACCGTCCAGGAGGTGATCGACTACAAGGGCACGCGGACGCCGGTCGGGCGCTCCCACGCCTCCGTGGTGGTCGCGCCGGGCGGCGAGCAGGTGCGGATCACGGACCTCTACGCGGGCTCGGTCACCTGGGCCCCGTTGCTCGCGGAGGCCGTCGCGCGCACCCAGGTCGACAAGGTGTGGAAGCTGGTGCGCGAGGGCGGGACGGTCCGATTCGGCCCGCTCGCGCTGTCCCGCGCCGGCGTCACGCACGAGTCCCACGGGACGTTGCCCTGGGCGGAGGTCAGCGAGGTCGCCGCCCGCGGCGGCATGGTCTGCGTCTGGCGGACCGGCCTGACCAAGGCGTGGGCGGCCCCCAAGGCCCCCAAAGTGCCCAACCTGCTGGTCTTCCTGACCATCGTGGACGAGCTGCGGCGTCGGTAGCCCCTTCGACGCCGGTGGCCCGCCGCGGCGCCGCGGGCTCAGGGCTGGACGTGCTTGGCGACGAAGCGCCCGGCGGCGAACTCGATGGTGAAGCTGACCTGTTGCTCCTCGGACAGGGTCGGGGCACCGCACTCGATGTCCGCACGCTCGACGTACACGGCGTCCCGGGCCCCGTAGGGGACGAGGAACCCGTAGCCGCGGTCGCGGTTGAAGGACTGGACGAACCCCTTGACCCGGGCCCCGCCCGGCTCCTCGCACGTGTCGTCCATGCAGCCTCCCTCGCGTCGGAGCCGCGGCCGCGTGCCCGGGGCGGTGCCCGGGGCGGTGCGTGCCGTCCACTGTGGGCCGCACGGCCGGGGGCCGCCCGCCGGGCGGCGCAGTCGGGTGAGTCCGCCGTACGCACGGGCGCTCCCCTCCGGGTCGGGCCGGCCGTCGGGCGCCGCGCCCCGCCCCGTACGGTGAGCGCCACCACGCATCCAGGAGGAGCGCCATGAACGCGGTCGACTACCGGGGCCAGACGACGCTGATCACCGGGGCGAGCTCGGGCCTGGGGGAGGAGTTCGCCCGCCGCCTGGCCGAGCGCGGCTCCGACCTCGTGCTGGTCGCCCGCCGGGAGGACCGCCTGGTGCGGCTGGCGGCGGAGCTGTCGGCGGCGCACGGCGTCGCGGTCGTCCCCGTCCCCATGGACCTCGGCGTGGACCGGGCCGCAGAGCTGCTCTCGCAGGAGCTGGACCGGCGCGGGCTCACCATCACCAGCGTGATCAACAACGCCGGCTTCGGCACCTTCGGCCCCCTCCACCGCGGGGACCCGGAGCGGCTGCGCCAGGAGATCGCGGTGAACGTCGGCGCGGTGGTCGGCATCAGCGGGGCCTTCATCGAGCGGCTGCGCGCCCACGGCAAGGGCGTCCTCGTCAACGTCGCGAGCACGGCCGCCTACCAGCCCGTACCCGGGATGGCGGCGTACGGCGCGAGCAAGGCCTTCGTCCTGAGCTTCACCGAGGCCCTCTGGCACGAATCCCGGGGCACCGGGCTGCGCGTGCTGGCCCTGTGCCCCGGAGCGACCCGCACCGAATTCTTCGACGTCCTCGGCACGGACGGGGTGAGCGGCGGCACCCGCGTCCAGAGCGCCGGAGCGGTCGTCCGCACGGCGCTGCGCACCCTCGACCGCCGCAACCCGCCGCCCAGCGTCATACCCGGTGGCCTCAACCGGCTGATGGCCCTCGGCGGCCGCCTCCTGACCCGACGGCAGCTGGTCACCTCGGTCGGCCGCATCATGCCCTCGACGGACCCCGCCACCGGCTGACCCGAGCCGGGCCCCGCGCGGGAGGGCGCGGACGGGGACGCCTAGGATCCCGGGTCATGGCGATGTTCGTACACCTGACCTCGGCGGCGAACGCGCCGCGCATCCGGCGCTCCGGGGTCCGGGCGGTGAGCTACGGACAGGGCGGCCGGCGGGGCGTCTTCTGCTTCCCGGTCCTGCCGTCGTACACCCTCACCCACCAGTGGCTGCGCGAACTGGCCCGATTCGGTACCCGGGGCGGGCTCGTGGCCGTCCACGTGCGGTTGGACGACGCCCAGGACGTGCTGGTCGGGCACTACCGGGACCGGGCGGGCGGGACGCAGGCCGCGGTCACCGCGGCGGAGGCGGTGCGGCGGATCGCGGCGCTGGAGGACCCGCGCGGGTGGGAGGTCTTCGTCCCCGGGGCGATCCGGTCGGGCGCGGTGCACCGGGTGCGCACGGCGCCGCAGGTGGCGGGCTGGCGGTACGTGCCGGACGCGCACGGGGTGCGCCCCTGCACCTGCGTCGGATGCCAGAGCCGGGGCCGGTACGGGTCACGGCGCCTGCGCGAGCGGCTCCCGCTCCCGTCGGACGTTCCGCCGCCGCCCACCCCGGTCCTGCTCGCCCGGATCGCGGCGGCCGGTGACCCGGGGGACCCGGCCGCGCTGCGGGACGCCCTGGAGTGGCTCGGGATGCGCCGGCGGGGTCCGCTCGCCCAGGTGGGCCGGCTGGCCGCGCACCCCGATCCCACGGTGCGTGAGGAGTTGGTGTGGGCCGTGTCCCGCTGGTCCACGCCCGGGGTCACCGAGCTGCTGGACGCCCTCGCCGACGACCCGGAAGCGGCGGTCCGGGAGGCGGTGCGGGAGGCGCGCGAGGGGCGCTGAGCCCCCTCCTCAGCTCAGCTGCTCGGCCAGCGCGAGGATGATTCCGCCCGGCCCACGGAGGTAGCAGAGCAGGTAGCTGTCCTCGAAGCGCGTGAGCTCGCCGACGAGTTCGGCGCCGAGCGGCCGGAGGCGGGCCAGGGTGTCCTCGATGTCGTCGACGGCGAACATGACGCGGTGCAGGCCCAGCGTGTTCGCCGGGGTGACCTCCCGCTCGGGGGCGATCGCCTCCGGGCGGTGGTACTTCGTCAGTTCGATCCGGCCCGGGGCGCCCGGGATCCGCATCATCGCGATCTCGGACCGCATGTCGCCGAGCCCGACGATCCTTCCCGCCCAGCTCCCTTCGATCGGCATCCTGCCCTCCAGCTCCATGCCGAGCTCGGTGAAGAAGGCGACGGCGGCGTCGAGGTCCTCGACGACGATGGCGACGTTGTCCATGCGCAGAAGGGTCATGTGCCCGAGGATAGGGTCGGCCACCGACACCCCGGCGAACGCGACGCGCGTGCGGTGCGGCGACCGACCGGGGCCAATTCGGATGCGGCGGGCCCGCCCGTCTGCGAGAGTCGCGCCCTGTGAACAGTGACGGGCTCGCCCTTCGACGTGCGCACGACTCCGACGCGCTCCAGGCGGCCGACGTGTGGCTGCGGTCCTTCTCCGCCGCGCTGCCCACCGTGCGCCGTGCGCACGACGACGACGAGGTGCGGGACTGGTTCTCCGCCGTGGTCGTGCCGCGGTACGAGACCTGGGTGGCGGTCTCCGGAGGCAGCGTGGTCGGGGTCCTGGTGCTCGACGGCGAGGAACTGGCGCAGCTCTACCTCGAACCGTCCTGGCGCGGCCGCGGGTTGGGCGACCGGTTCGTCCGACTGGCCCAGCGGCAACGGCCGTCCGGACTGTCCCTGTGGACGTTCCAGATCAACGGACCGGCCAGGCGCTTCTACGAGCGCCACGGCTTCGTCGCGGTGGAACGCACCGACGGCCTGGGCAACGAGGAGCGCGAGCCGGACGTCCGCTACGTCTGGCGATCTCCGAAAGAGATGCCCTAGGATCCCGCCAGCCCGGCCAGGACGGCGCGGGCCGCGATCTCGCCCTCCTCGTAGGAGCTCGCCCGGGCCTCGCTGATCGCGTCGTCCAGTTGGCGCACCGCTTCGGGGGTGCGGCCCGCCGCGGCGAGGGCCTCTCCGTACAGGGTGCGCAGCACCACGCGCCGGGGCGCGGCGAGCGGGGGTGCGGCGAGTGCCAGTCCGCGTGCGGCGTGGCAGGCGGCCTCGTCGTGGGCGCCGACGGCGAGGAGGTACTGGGTGAGGTGCTGGTGGGCGAGGGTGACCGTCTCGGTGCGTCCGGCCTCCTCGGCCAGGGCCAGGGCGCGCACCAGCAGCTCCTGGGCCCGTTCCGGCGTGCCGCGCCGGGTGAGCGCGATGGCCAGGTTGATCCGGGCCACGGCCTCCCCGGCCCGGTCGCCCGCCAGGGCGGAGAGGTCGGGGGCACGTTCCAGGTGGCCGAGGGCCTCCTCGGAGCGGCCCTCTTCGGCCAGCACCCAGCCGAGCAGGGCCCGTGCCCGTGACTGCGCGCCGTGGTCGCCGGCCCGTTCCGCGGAGGCCAGGCACTGTTCGAGGAGCGGCACCCAGCCGTCGCGGACCTGCCACAGGATGAGGGGCCACTGCAGGAGCACGAGGCGCCAGGCGCGGTCGTGCAGACCCGCTGCGACGGCCGCGTCGACCGCCCCGCGCAGGGTGTCCCGTTCGGCGGAGTACCAGGCGAGCGCGCCCGTCCGGTCCGCGAAGGTCCGGATCTCGGCGGCGGGCCGCCGGGCCGCGGCGGGCAGCGCGCAGCAGGGTTCGCTGCCCGGTTCCGCGGCGGCGCACGCCGCGAGGAGCGTGCGCAGCCAGTGGTCGAGCAGCCGGGGCAGACCGTCGGGATCGTGCCCGGGGTCCAGGCTGCGGGCGTAGAGACGGACCAGGTCGTGCAGTACGTACGCCTGCGGACCCGCCTCGACGACCAGTTGGGCGGCGGCCAACTGGTCCAGCGCCAAAGCGGCTTGACCCGCCGGACAGTCGGCGAGCGCCGCGGCCGTACAGATGTCGAGGGTGGCGCCGGTGTGCGGCCCCAGCCGGTGGAACATCCGCCGCGCCGGTTCCGGCAGCTGGCGCACGGTGAGGCCGAGCGCGGCGCCGACACCGGTGTCATCGACGTTCAGCAGGTCCAGTCTGCGGTGTTCGTCGGAGAGTTCGCGCACGAAAGCGGCCAGACCGTGGTGCGGGTGGGTGGCGAGCCGGGCGGCGGCGACCCGCAGGGCGAGCGGCAGGCCGTCGCACAGCGCCGCGAGTTGGGCGGCGGCCTCCGGCTCGTTCGCGACCGCGTCCGGGCCCAGGACGGCCGCCAGGAGCGCGGTGGACTGGACGGCGGGCAGCTGCGCGAGCGGCACGGGACACGCGGCGTCCGATGCCACGAGGCCGCCGAGCCGGTCCCGGCTGGTGACGACGGTGACGCAGCGGTCCCCGCCGGGCAGCAGCGGACGTATCTGTCCGGAATCATGGGCATTGTCCAGGACGATCAACATCCGTCGTGCGGAGGTGAGTTCGCGGTAGCGGGCGCCGAGCGCATCGGGCGAGCCGGGCATCTGCTCGGCGGGTAGGCCGAGGGCGAGCAGCAGTTCGCGGAGCACGGCGGTGGCGCCGCGGGTCGGGACGGTGCTGTAGCCGTGGAGGTCGACGAAGAGCCGCCCGTCGGGGAAGTCCGCACCGCGCCGGTGCGCCCAGTGCACGGCGAGCGCGGTCTTTCCGACGCCGGCGCTGCCGGTGATGAGGGCGACGGCGCCGGGCGCGGCGGTCACCGCCCGGTCGAGCGCCTCCAGTTCGTCCTCGCGCCCGGTGAAGGCCCGCGGACGGCGCGGCAGCAGTTGGGGGCGCGGGGCGGCCCCCGCCGTGATGGACACGGGCGTCAGGGGCGGTGCCGGTGCGGGTGTCGGTGCGGGTGCGCGTGCCGGCGTCCGTGCCGGCGGCTTCGCGGAAGCGGGCCGCGGGGGAGTCGCACCCCGGCCCGCGGCGCCGGACGCCGAGCCGGCCGACGGGGGCGTGGTCCGCAGCAGGGCGGTGTACGCGTCGCCGAGCGCCGCTCCGGGGTCGACGCCGAGCTGATCGGCGAGCAGCCTGCGGGTGCGGTGGAACCAGTGCAGGGCGTCCGCCTGCCGTCCGGCCCCGCCCAGGGCCCGCATCAGCGCGGCGATCAGCGGTTCCCGCATCGGGTGTGCGACGGCCTCGGCGCGCAGTACGGCCGCCGCCGTGGCGTGCTCGCCGAGGACCGCGTGCGCGTCGGCCAGTTCCTCCACTGCGGTGAGCCGCAGTTCCTCCAGCGCGTGCGCGGCGTGCTCCAGCAGCGGGCTGTGCACCGTCCCGGCGAGCGCGGGTCCCTTCCACAGCGCGAGCGCCTCCTGGAAGACCGGGACCGAGTCCCGCGGCGTCCGCTGTGCCCGGGCGCGCCGCAGCAACTCCTCGAAACGGTGCGCGTCGACCAGGGTTTCGGGCACCCGCAGGAGGTACGCCGCCCCGTGCGTGCGCAGTTCGACGCCGTGGGCCCGGGCGTCGTGCGCGGCCAGGAGCGCGCGCAGTTGGGACACGTGCCCCTGCACCACGGTCCGGGAGTGCCGGGGCGGGTCCTCCAACCACATGGCCTCGGTCAGCCGGTCCACGGCGACGGCCGCGTTGGGGCACTGCACCAGCATGGCCAGCAGGCTGCGGCGCTTGGCCGGGCCGAGGGGCAGCGGCTCCCCGTGCCCCGTCACCACGGCCACGGGACCCAGTACGCGGAACTCCATGTGATCCCCACTCCGTTCAAGGCGGCACGGCCCCCTGGGCGAGCGTACGTCGGCCCATTTCGGGACATGAGTGGGTTCCCGGCCATTTGCCTCGGCGGCGCCGGCCACCGACCGCCCCGGCGCGGCGTTCGGTGATCATACGGTGATGCTCCGTTAGCACCCCGTTAGGGCAACGTTGGCCGGTGGTGGGACCCTCTGCGGGTCGGGTGGCGCGGCGTCGGGCGCCCTGCTCCCCTGCCGGGGATGGGAGCAGGGCCCGCCCGACGCGTTCAGCCGGCGATCGGGTACATGGCCCCGCGGCGGCCCTCCGGGGACGCCAACCACTCCAACTTCTCGGCCGTGTCGGTGCCCGGCAGAGGGGTGTGCAGCACGATCGCGAGGTCGGGGCGGGCCGGCACGCGCAACGAGGTCGATTCGACGAACAGCGTGCCCACCAAGGGGTGTTGGAACTCCTTCTGCATCTGCCCGCCCGGCTCGATGTCCCGCCGCTCCCACAGGTCCGAGAAGAGCCGGCTGGCCTCCTTGGCCTCCTCGACGACCGCACGGAAGCCGTCGTCGTCGGGCGACTCCGAGCAGGCCGCCCGGAACTGGGCCACCACGTGGGCCGCGATCTCCTCCCAGTCCTTGTTGCGCGCCTGGTAGAGGGGGTCGGTGAAGAAGGCGATCAGACAGTTCTGCACGATCTCGGGTCGCATGCCGAGCACGATGGAGGCGGCGTCGTTGTACATCACCGTGTTCCAGTACACGTCCATGATGTGCGCGGGGAACGGCATCCACGCGTCGATCAGCCGCTGGAGCCCGTCGCACATGTTCTTCGCGGACGGCGCCACTTGGAGGGCCGGCGGGTTGAGCCCCGCCAGGACGTAGAGGTGGCGCTGTTCGGCGCTGCTCAGCTTGAGGACCCGGCCCACCGCGTCCAGCACCTGCGCGGACACCGTGATGTCCCGCCCCTGCTCCAGCCACTGGTACCAGGAGACGCCGACCCCGGCGAGCACGGCGACCTCTTCCCGGCGCAGGCCCGGGGTGCGGCGGCGGGCCCCGCCGTCCGGCAGTCCGGCCTCCGTCGGGGTGATCCGCGCCCGCCTGTTCATCAGGAACTCGCGCAGCTCGGAGCGCCGGTGCTGGTCGATCGGTGTGGCCACGAAATTCCCCCTGTTGGCTGCCTGGTGGTGCCACCACCAGCATAAGTTCCCTCTCTGCACGCGCATTCCCGGGCGGCGAGGGTGGCGTCATGACGACCGACACGCGCACTTCCCACAGCGGGCCCGGGCGGGCCCCCGATACGATGGCCCCCGCCGCGGCCCCCCATACGACGCCCCCCGGCGCGGCGGCGGCCGCGGAGGCCGGCGGCGACCGGCTCACCGGACGGGCCGCACTGGTCCTCTTCGTCCTGTGCGCCGCCCAGTTCATGGTGGCCCTGGACTTCTCCGTGCTGAACGTGGCCCTGCCGGTGCTCGGCAAGGACCTGGGCCTGGGACGGTCCCAGCTCCAGTGGGCGGTCACCGCCTTCGCGCTGCCCTCCGGCGGCTTCCTGCTGCTCTTCGGCCGGATCGCCGACCTGTACGGGCGCAAGAAGCTGTTCCTGACGGGCCTCGTCCTCTTCGGCCTCGCCTCGCTGCTGGCCACCCTCGCCTGGGACCCGGCGTCCTTCCTGGCCGGGCGCGCCCTCCAGGGCCTCGGCGCGGCGCTCATCGTGCCCACCGGCATGTCCCTGCTGACCACCACCTTCCCCGAAGGCCCGCTGCGCGCCAAGGCGTTGGGCATCTCCGGCACGCTGCTGTCCCTCGGCTTCACCGTCGGCATGGTGCTCGGCGGCGTGATGACCGACGCGCTGGGCTGGCGCTCCACGATGGGGCTCCTCACGGTCACCGCGCTGATCGTGCTCGGCCTGGCCCCGCGGCTGCTGCCCGAGTCGAGGACCCCCGAGCGTCCGCGGCTGGACGTGCCGGGCGCCGTCACCGTCACCGGTGGTCTGCTCGCGCTGATCTACTCCCTGTCCACGGCGGCACAGGAGGGCTTCGGCGGCGCCGACGTCTGGGGCACGCTGGTGGCCGGCGCCGCCCTGCTCGCCGCGTTCGTCGTGGTGGAGACGAAGTCCCCGGCTCCGTTGGTCTCGCTGCCGATGCTGCGGCGTCGCACGGTGGCCTGGGGCAACATCGGCGGCCTGGTGACCTTCTCGATGATGTCGACCGTCATCTTCGTGCTGACCCTCTACCTCCAGGAGACCCTGGGGCTGTCGTCCTTCCGGACGGGCCTGGTCTTCGGGGTCCAGGGCGTCATGTCGGCCATCGCCGGTTCCTACGCGTCCCGGGTGATCGGCCGGATCGGTGCGCGCCGCACGCTGGCGCTCTCGCTGCTCGGCCAGGGCGTGTTCACCGCGGCCCTGCTGGCCGTGGGCCCGGGGGCGGGCGCGCTGCTGGCGACCGTCGCGGTCTCGCTGGCCAGCATGTGCCACCTCGGCGCGATCATCTCGTACGGGGTCACCGTGACCAGCGGCGTGCCGAACGAGGAGCAGGGGCTGGCCACCGGTCTGGTCACCACCACCCAGCAGGTCGGCCTCACCATCGGCATCCCGCTGCTCGGCGTGCTGGCGACGACGGGGACCTCGCTCTTCGACGGGGTGCGCACGGTGCTGGCGCTCGACGCGGCGATCCTGCTCGTGGTGGCGGCGCTCATCGCACTCGGCCTCGGACTGCGCGACGGGGCGAAGAGCCGCGCGTGAGGGTGTTCGTGAGGGGTGCGCCTCGCCCTGACGGCGGATCTGATGATGTGTCAGCTACCGGCCCGAGGGTGAATACGTATCCATCATGACAGGTCAGAGGGCGTTTTCGTAGGACCAAGGGCACAGCGGATTGCCCTTGTTCGGGTGCCTGTGCGGCTTTGAGAATCTCCCTCATGACCTACTCGGCGCACATCAGTCACGACGCAGTCCTTCGAGCACGAGTGGCCCTCCTCACCTCGGGCAAGCCGCAACTCGGCGAGCGGGTCGCCGCCTACCGGGTGTTGGCGCGAGTGAGCCCCCTGGCCTACCTGCCGCTGCTGGCGGTCGCGCTGGGCAAGTACGCGGTCCGGGAGTTCTCGCACGAGCCCGCCGTCGTGGCGGCCCTGCTGGCCGAATCCGTCGCCGCGGCGCGGGAGGCGTACGCACGGGAGCCCGCACGGGTGGGGCTCCTCGCCGACTGCCTGACGGTGTACCGGCTCCAGATGGAGCGGATGGACCGGGGCGCGGAGGCCCGAGCGGCCCAGGAGGAGATGGCCCTCCTCGTGGGCGAGGAGGGGTCGGCCGCCCGGGGCCGACCCGCGGCCCGTTGAACCGGCGGCCCCGGGGCGCGCGCCCCGGGGCTCCGCTACTGCGCGGAGTCCGGGCGGACCGCGATGTGGTCCGGGCCCAGGTCGACCGCCACCCGGTCCTCCATCCCGAGCGCCTCCAGGAAGGTGCGCGGGAGTTGGACCCGGCCGCTGCGGTCCAGCATCACGTACTCGCGCTCGCTGACCGATTCCGCGCCGTGCTCGTCGGTGACGGTGCGCCGCAGCACCTCGCTGCTGGTGCGGCCGTCACGGATGGCCACCGTGCGCCGCACCTCGCCCGCGACCATCGGGTCGTGGGTGACGATGACCACGGTGGCCCCGAGCTCCCGGTTGACCGTGCGGAAGGCCTCGAAGACGGCGGCGCCGGTCTCGGAGTCCAGCTCGCCGGTCGGTTCGTCGGCGAGGAGGACCTTCGGGGCCCCCGCCATCGCCACCGCGACGGCCACTCGCTGCTGCTGCCCGCCGGAGAGCTCCGACGGGCGGCGGCCGGCGAGCGGGCCCAGGTCCAGGGCCTCGATCAGCTCCGCCGTCCGGGCCGCGTGCCGCTTCGCGGCGCCGCGTCCACTACTGGTCAACTGGAGTGGTAGGGCGATGTTCTGTGTGGTCGTCAGGAACGGCAACAGATTGCGCGCCGTCTGCTGCCAGACGAAGCCGACCGCCTCGCGCCGGTAGCGCAGCCGGTCCCGCGCGTCCATCTCCAGCAGGTCGTACCCGGCCACCCGGGCCGTGCCCGCCGTGGGCCGGTCCTGGCCCGCCAGGATGTTCAGCAGCGTCGACTTGCCGCTGCCGGAGGCGCCGACCAGGGCGACCAGGTCGCCCTGGGCCACCGTCAACTCCAGCCCCTGGAGCGCCTGTACCTCGATCCCGTCACCGCTGAACACCCGCACCAACCGGTCGCACACGATGGCCGTGCCCGCCTCGGGAGGCGGGGGAGCGGTCGCGGCGAGCGCGCGCTGGCGCAGCTCCTCGTAGCTGGGCCCGTCGCTCCCGGCCGCGTCGGCCCGGCCGTCCGCTCCCCGGTCGCCCGCCGCCCGGGCGACCGCCCCGTCCGTCCGCTCGCCGCTCATCGCTGGTCTCCCGCTCTCAACTCGGTAGTGATCTGGCGTCGTCCCGACACCGCGGCCTCGGCCAGTACGGCCACCGCCACCAGGGCGGCCAGGCCCAGCGCCTGGACCAGTACGGGCTGTGCGCTGAACCGCAGGCCGTCCGCCACGGGTGCCCCGACCAGGGTGGACAGGTCCACCGCCGGGCCGAGCAGGAGCACCGCGGCCGTCGCGGTCAGCGCTCCGCCGAGCGCCGCTGCCACGGCCTGTGGCAACGACTCGGTCAGCATCAACAGCATGCCCTGCCGGGGTCGAAGGCCCATCGTGCGCATCCGGGCCAGCAGTGCGGCCCGCTCGGGGGCCGCCCGTACCAGCGACAGCAGGACGGCCAGCAGCGCGAAGCCCGCGGCCCCGATGACCGAGGTCTTGAACAGCCGGACCGCGGCCGCCTGGAGCGGGTCGGCGGCCAACTCGTCCGCCATCCCGGCGCTGGTGCGCACCCGGAACTCGTTCGCGTGGGCGGCCGGCACGAGCGAGCGCACCAGCACCTTGAGCTTGTCCTCGGGGGGATCGCCCAGCGCGTACCAGTGGTTGGGCTGCCGGGTCAGCGCGATGGCGGCCGTGGCCGGACCCGCGGGCACGATGACCGTGGCCCCGACGGCGCCGGGCCGCACCGGCGTCCCGTCGACCGTGCCGCGCGAGGTGACCTGGAGCTGGCCGTCCCCGAGCCGCAGCCGCAGCGTGCCGCCGGGCGCCAGCTTCGCCAGCCCGGTGCTGAACAGCACGGGCAGGGGCGAGTCGGCCGTACCGTTGCCCTTCCCGGCGAGCAGGCCGGGGTCGAAGGGCCCGATGTTGGCGCCCTTGGACAGTGCGGCGTAGGCCTTGGGTTCGACGACGACCACGCTCACCTGCGTGGTGAACTGCGAGGCCGGGGCGTCGACGAAGGCGTCGTCGCTCGTCCACAGGCTGACGGAGGACCGTACGCCGGCCACCTTGTCCGCGGCCTTCACCAGATCGGTCGGCAGGGTCTGGCCGGGCGGCGCGACGATCTGGGCGTCGGCCGCGACGCTCACCCGGGTCGCGGACAGCCGGGCGTCCTCGGCCGCGTTCAACACCGTGGTCCAGAAGCCGCCGGTGGTGACGGCCAGCAGCAGCGCGACCAGCGGCAGAACGGGAGTGCGGCTGCGGCCCCCGTCGCCGCGCGAGGCGCGCGCCAGACCGAGGAAGCCGATCACCCCACGGCCCCGCGCGGCCATCCTGGCCGGCAGCGCGACCAGCAGGGGGAGCAGCCGGGCCAGCAACAGCCCGCCGCACAGCGCGATCAGCAACGGCGCGGCGACCAGCAGGGGGTCGACGTCGGCGCCGGCCTGGGCGATGCCCCGCCCGCGGACCTCCGAGATGGCGGCGCCGGTCACCAGGAGCACCAGCAACTCGCCCACCGGGCGCCGCCAGCGGTTGCGCGGCCGCGGTGGCGCCAGCAGGACCAGGGCCCGCACCGGGAAGGCCAGCCAGGCCAGCAGGGTGGCGGCCAGCGCGGTGGTCAGCGAGGGCAGCAGCCGTGGCGTGGGCAGCAGGGCGAAGGCGAGCGTCATCGCGACCAGGGCGGCCGGGAGGGCCGTCACCGCACCCTCCGCGAGCAGCCTGCGCACCAGCCCGGCGCGCGAGGCGCCGCGGGCCAGCAGCAGCCGCAGCTCGAACTCCCGCCGCTCCCCGGCGAGCGCCGCGGCCAGGCACAGGACGACGAAGACGACTCCGGCGACCCCCGCGGGACCGCTCACCCCCACCGGGGCGGCGGCCTGCTGCCGCTGCTCGGCCTCGCCCAGCAGGCCGGGCAGCGGGGAGACGATCGTCAGGTCGAGCCGTCCCGACGCGCCGAGGAGTTCGGCGGCGGTGGACCCGGAGACGTACGAGGTGATCTGGCGGGTGGCGTCGGACAGCCGGTCGGCGCGCAGCCGGCCGGTGTCGATCGGCAGCCGCCAGAAGTCGGTGCCGCCCTTGCCCCAGGCCGCGGCCCGCGCCAGGTCCTGGGCGCCGACGAGGGCGCCGGCGTGCCAGTAGGAGCGCGGTTCCTTGCCGACGGTGTAGCCGGTGCAGGCGCGGGTCATGCAGGGCAGGCCGGTCCAGACGGGATCGGCCTCGTCGTCGGCGGTGTAGAGGCCGACCACCACGGCCCGGTCGGTGTCCGGGGCCTGCGGGCCGTCGGCCTCGGTCTGGAGCACCGTGCCGAGCGGGGCGTTCATGGCCTGCGACGCCCGCTGGGAGAGGGCGATCGGCACGGGCCCCTCGGTGGCGGCGCCGCCGGGCCAGCGGCCCGCCACCATCTTGATGTGCCCCTCGCCCTCGCGCAGGTGCAACAGGCTCAACTGGGGCGGCACGTCGTCCGGCGCGGCCAGCCCGGGCGTGCTCAGCGTGCGGGGCTTGTCGCCCAGCGTGCCGTGCACCGGGCCGCTCGCGGCCAGCCCGAGGTCCCCGCCGGTCCGGGCCGTCAGCAGGCGCAGGATCCGGTCCAGGTCCTCCGCGACCCCCACCCCGTTCGAGGAGTTGCCCGAGACCAGGACGCTGGTCTGACTCGGGCTCTTGCCGCCCAGGAAGCCGCGCAGGGCCTGGTCCGCGCCCCGGTCCAGGGCGCGGGGCAGGGCCGCGCTCAGGAACACGGCGGCGAAGGCGAGTACGGCGGCCAGGACGGCGGCCGACGGCATGGCGCGCAGCCGCGTCCGCACCCAGGACGCGGGGCGGGTGGCGCGGGACGCCGTACGGGAGTTGCGGATCATGACTCCTCCACCTGCCGCAGCCGAGCGGCCGTGTTCCGGTTGCGGCGGCCACCGAGGGTGGCGGCCAGCAGGGGGACGACGGCGATCGCGACGGTCAGCAGCAGTGTCCGGCCAGCCGGCAGGTCGACCAGTAGTTCGGGGAACGGGCGGCTGCCCGCGGGTGTCCGCACCATCAGCGGCACCACGAGATGGACGAGAGCGGCGCCGATGCCCACCCCGGCGGCGCTGCCGAGCCCGGCCAGGACCAGGCCCTCGGCCGCGGCCGTACGGGCCAGCAGGCGCCGCGGCGTACCGAGGGCCAGCAGCACCGCGGACTCACGGGAGCGTTCCCGGGCGCCCGCTGCGGCGGCCGCGGCGAATCCGATCGCGGCGAGCACCGCGCAGGCCACGGCCAGCACGGCGAGCGCCCGCTGCGGGGCGGTGCTGAGCGGGTCGTCGAGCAGCGCGGCGGCCACCTCGTCGCGCAGCAGCACGTCCTGGCCCCCGGCGCCCGCCCCGGTCCGCAGAGCGGCGGCGGCGCGCGCGGGCACCGGATCGTCGGCGGAGGCACCGGGCAGCCACCACTCGGTGACCGCGGGCAGCGCACGGGCGCCGTCCGCGGCCGGAAGCCGACCGAGCAGGGACAGGTCGATGGCGAGCGCGGTGTCACCGGCGACGGGCAGCGCCCCCACGACGCGGATGATCCGCACCCGGACGGTGGACTGCGCGAAGGGGACCGGCAGCACGTCACCGACCTTCGCGCCGCTGGCGGCGAGGTAGCCGCGGGTGGCGACCCCGGGCAGCTCTGCGGGGGCGACCGTGGCGCCCGCGGTCAGCACCAGGGCGGTCTCCTCCCGCTTGGGCACGGTGTTGTAGCGCATCCGCAGCAGCGCGGGCCCGGTCGGGGCACCCGGCGCGGCCTCGGCGAGGAGGGCGGCGCTCGCACCCTTGGGCGGGTCCGACATGGTCCAGTCGGCGGAGCCCGAGGCACCCGCCCCGGGCGGCTGGACGGGGACGGCCGGGCCGCCCGCCGCCTCGGCGACCGCGAGCCGGTGGACCGTCAGCTCGCCGCCCACCAGGGGCGGCGGCGCGTCCTCCTTGGGGTCCAGCACGCCGTAGGAGAGGATCATCGAGAGCAGCGTCAGCGGCCCCGCCGGCTTGCCGACCGGGCCGTCGGCCAGTGCGGCCAGGTCCACCGGGACGGTGACCCGCCCACCCCCTACGGGCAGCGTCGAGACGGGGGTCCGGTAGGTCATCCCGAACCGGTCGCGCAGCAGCAGCTTCAGGTTGGGGGTGCCGGTCGGCGTGCCGGTGGCGCGCAGGGTCAGGTCGAAGTCGAGCCGCTGCG
Source organism: Streptomyces sp. NPDC051555 (assembly GCF_044454405.1). Lineage (NCBI taxonomy): Bacteria > Bacillati > Actinomycetota > Actinomycetes > Kitasatosporales > Streptomycetaceae > Streptomyces > Streptomyces sp. NPDC051555. The sequence continues at coordinate 852,754 of NZ_JBITDP010000001.1, forward strand.
CCCCCGCGGGCAGCGGGATGCCGGTGGTGGGCTTGGCGTCGGGGGTGGCCGCGGACGCGCCCTCGGAGGGGGGCCCGGCGGCCGCGGCGAGCCCGGAGAAGACCTTGTCCATCGACTGTCCGTCACGCAGGTCGGAACGCAGCGGGACGCGGTCGCCCGCGCCCGCCGCGTCCAGCGCGAGCAGCTGCGCCGACCGTCCGTCCGGCAGCGGCTGCTGTGCGCGGATCACCGGCAGCACCCGCTCGCCGCCGGGCAGCTCCGCGTAGCGGCCGGCCTGACCGAGCGGGGACAGCTGGCTGTTGGTGATGCGCAGGCCCCCGGCGGTGCGGTAGTCGGCCTGGTCGTGCTGGGAGTCCGACCACGCGGTGGGGGGGGGGCGGGGGCCCCCCCCCCCCGCCCCCCCCCCCCCCCCCCCCCCCCCCCCCCCCCCCGCCCCGGGCCGGCGCCCCGGGGGGGCCACAGGTGGTTGTGGGTTTTGCGGCGGCCCCGGGGGGGGGTGTCGGGGGGGGGGGGGGGGGGGGCGCCCCCCCCGGGGGGGGGGGGGCCGGGCCCCCCCCCACCGCTGGACACGGCGAGCACGAGCAGGACCACCGGGCCGGTGGCCCGTTGCGGCCGACGGGCCAGCTGCCAGCCGACGAGCGCCGGACCGAGCCCCGATCCGCGCGCGGCCAGCCGGCCGCCGAGGCGTGCGGCGAGCGGCAGGATCCGCAGCACGAGCACCGCCCCCGCGCACAGCGCCAGGGTCGGCGCGGCGACGAGGACCGGATCGACGCCGGAGGAACCGCTGCCGTCGGTGGCGGGCGCGGCCCCGTCGTAGCGGTCCAACTGCTGGTAGGCGAGGGCGGCCAGCGCCAGCAGCGCGATGTCCGCACCCGAACGCGCGGCGCCGGCCACCAGCTCCTGCCGCTTGCCGCCGTGCCGTTGTACGACGGCCGAGGCGCCCCGCAGCAGGGCGGGCAGCGTGCTCAGCAGTACGCAGCCGAGCGCGCACGCGGCGGCCACCGGCCACAGCGGCCAACTCGTCTCCCACACACCGGCGTTCGCGGTGACCGAGGTCCCGTGTTCGCGGGCCCCCGCGCCGTCGAGGAAGCGCAGCAACAGGGGGGCGAGCAAGGGGGCGAGCAGGGCTGCGGGCAGTGCCAGCAGCAGCGCCTCGACCCCGGTCAGCAGTTCCAGCTTGCGCCGGGAGGCGCCGCGGGCCAGGAGCAGGGTCCGCTCGCCCTCCTGGTGCTTCATCAGGGTGTGCCCGACGATCAGCAAGGTGGCCGCGGTCAGCACGACGAGCTGGAGCTCGCCGATCAACAGGGTGGACCAGGCGACGGTGCGCGCCGAGCGCAACTCCGCCATGACCTTGGGCAGTTCGGTCCGCGCATTGAGAGAGGAGGAGGTCTTGAGCGCCGCCGTCAAGGCCGCGGTCCGCTCCCCGATGGCCTCGGCCTCGGGGGTGTGGACCCCCGCGAAGTCGGGGCTGAGGAGGGTGACGCGGCTGTCCTGCGCCATCCCGCCGACGGTGAAGGCGGAGTCGTCGACGAGCAGCGGGCCGTAGGTGGTGAAGCTGCTGACCTGGAAGCCGCGGCCACCGACCGGGTCCAGCTGCCAGTACGCGGCGGCGGGGTCCGCGGCCCGGTACACACCCGTGATCAGCACGGTGAGCCGAGGCCCCTGGAACCGGTCGTCGAGGTGTACTTCGGCGGGCAGCTTCGCCGCCGTCAGCCCCAGCCGGTTCAGCGCCGCCTCGGGCACGGCCACCGGCACGCGGGAGGCGACGGCGCCCGCGCCGACGGGCTGCGGCCACTGCCCGGCGATCAGCCGGGTCCGGCTCCTGTCGAAGGCGGCGAGCAGCGTCAGGTCCGCTTCGGGGACGGGCGCATCGGGCGCGACGGCCGTACTCCCGGGCAGGCCGTAGGCGTGGCTGCGGGCCACGCTGTCGACGGCGACCGGCAGTTCGCCGAACAGCCCGCGGGCGAAGCCCCGTAGGGCCTCGTCGTCCTTGGGCCGGTCGGTCACCGGGTGGTAGCCGGTGACGACGACCGTGGACCTGGTGTGGTCCCGCCCCTGGAGGGACTGGCGCAGTCCCGCCTCACCCACGCCTCGGGTGAACGCGAACAGCGCGGTGAGCACGGTCGTCGTGATGAGAACGGTGAACAACACGGCGGCAGCGAGGGACACACGCCCGCGCTGACGACGCATGACGAAGGCGAGCATGCGTGATATTCCTCCTACTACCGGACCATAGGTACCGGATAGCGGAGGATCTTGTCAGATTCGAACGGGCATGGGAAGGGCTTGTTTCCGAGGGAAAGGGATGAGCAAATGCGGATATCGGTAACCACATTGGGGGCTCCATGACCACGACCACGACCACGCAGCACGGGAGCGAATCGGCGACGCCCATGGTGGTCGTCGACGACGTGCACCGCAGCTTCGGCAGCGGCGAACAGGCCGTGCACGCCCTGCGCGGAGTCTCCTTCGAGCTGCGAAGAGGTGAACTCACGGCGCTGAAGGGACGTTCCGGTTCCGGAAAGACGACTCTGCTGAACCTGGTCGGCGGCCTGGACGCCCCGACCAGCGGAGCCATTCACCTCGACGGCACGGACCTGACCGGACTCGACGAGGGCGGGCTGCTCGCCCTGCGCCGCGAGCGCATCGGTTTCGTCTTCCAGTCCTTCGGCCTGATACCGGTGCTGACCGCCGCGGAGAACGTCGGGGTGCCGATGCGGCTGCGCAAGGTCGCGGCCGCGCAGCGCGAGGAGCGGGTACGCACCCTCCTCGCGCTCGTCGGCCTCGCCGACCACGCGGCGCAGCGGCCGGGCGAGCTCTCCGGCGGCCAGCAGCAACGCGTCGCCGTGGCACGCGCATTGGCCAACGACCCCGACCTGATCATCGCCGATGAGCCCACCGGCCAGCTCGACTCCGAGACCGGCCACGCGATCATGGAGCTGCTGCGGGCCGTGGTGCGCAGCGAGGGCGTGACGGTTCTGGTCGCCACCCACGACCCGGCCCTGATGGACCTCGCGGACCGGGTCGTGGAGATGCGCGACGGCCGGGTGGTGGAGTCGGGTGAGGACGGGGCGCAGGCGCTGGGCGGGGACGGGAACGCGGCGGTGGGCGCGGGCGCACGGGCCTGACCGCCCCGGCTCGCCCGCCACCCGGCCCGCCACCCGGCGCAGCCGCCCGATCCGGCCGCTGCCCGGATTCCGCTTGACGTCGCGCCGGGCCCTGACCCCGCTCTCCCCGCCACCTGTGGATCACCCCATCGGTGCGCTCGGCGTGCGCCGGGCGCACCCGTCGCGGAAGCTGTCGATCACGGGCAGCGAGTGCTGCCGTCGGCCCCGCACCGAGGAGCTCTCGCCCCGATGGCTGTCGCCGCCTTACTCGCCGTCGTCTTCGCCGCGACCGTCGCCCTGGCGGTCGCCCGGCTGGGTCACCACCTGGCCCGGCACCGCGCCCTGCCGGACGTGGGCCCCGCCATCGGCACCGCCGCCGGAGTGGTCTTCTCCTTCTTCATCCTGACGCTGGCCTTCCTGATGGTGAGTTCGGCCCAGGACCTGGCCGTCGCCCGCAAGGGCAACTACGCCGAGGCCGGGGCACTGATAGACCTCTACCTCGCGGCCGATCGGATGCCGGGCCCCCTCAAGGCCGAGATACGGGGCCACTCCGAGCGGTACGCGCACATGGTCATCGAACGCGAATGGCCGCGGATGCTGGAGGGCGGCACGGACGACGAGACCTGGGCCATGGCCTACGGCCTCTACGAACTGGTCGCCAAGGCGCCGGCGGACGCACCCCCCAAAGCCCTCGACGAGTCGCGCGACGCGATCACCCGCCTGTTCGCCCAGCGCCGGACCCGAGTGGCGGACGTCCAGGGCGGCCTGCCGCCGGTCATGGTGGTCACCCTGATCGGCGCGGCCGTCCTCTCGGTGGCCTTCCTCGTGTTGATCGGCTGGCCGCGGGGCGTCCGCGGAATGATCGGCATCGCGGCCCTCGGCGGCATCTGCGGCTACGGCGTGTGGCTGGTGCTCCAGCTCAACCACGCCTACGCGTCGGGCGTGCACGTCGACCCCGACGCGTTCCGGGAGGCGCTGACCCGGATGGCGTTCGTGACCTCCCACGGCATCTGAGGCCCGGGCTCCCGCTCCGAGGCCGCCGCCGCGCCACCGGCCCGGCACCTGCGTCACCCCCACCCCCAAGCTCCCCGCACCCCCACACAAGGGATCCCCCATGCCCCGTTCCGGAGCCCCCCGATCCGGCCGCCCAGGTCGCTCCCTGGTCGCGTCCGCCCTGCTCGCCGTGGTCCCCGCCGGCCTGTTGCTGGGCCCCGGCGCGCCCGCCGCGGGCGCGCACGAGGGACCGCACGAGCCGGGTTCCGCCCTCCGCTCACCGCTCCTGGTGCCCGAGCGCGTACGGCGCGAGATCAGCCCGGCCGAACGGCGGGCGCTCGGCCCCGACCATGCCGAGGAACACGCCCGCACCCGGCTCGCGCTGCGCGACATCGGCGGCTATCCGGACAGCACCCGCCGGGCCCGGCTCCAGGCCCTCACCGCGTCGCAGGCCAAGGAGAACGAGGGCTTCGACACCGCGGAACACGGGGCGTTCAAGGAGTACTTCGACTCGCCCGACTTCGCCGCGCACATCGCGCTGCTCCCCACGGGGAAGGTGCTCCTCTTCTCCTTCGAGCGGATCGAGACCAATCCGCAGAAGGAGCCCGCCCCCACCGACACGATCGGCGCCGCCAACGCGGGCCGCGCCTTCCTGTGGGACCCCGCGAAGGGCACCGGCCCCACGGCCTTCACCAAGGTGACCCCGCCCATCGTGAACATGCCCGACGGCACGCAGTCCCCGCGCCCCGCGCCGTTCTTCTGCTCGGGCCACGCCTTCCTGCCCAACGGCATGCTCGGCGTCTTCGGCGGGAACCTCGGGGGCAACGGGGGCAGCGGAGCCAAGCTCTCCCTGGTCTTCGACCCCTGGGCCGAGACCTGGAGCCGCAACCAGGACATGTCCACCGGCCGGTGGTACCCCTCCGTGGTGACCGCGGCCGACGGCCGCCAGCTGATCATGTCCGGCCAGTCCGAGCTGGGCTGGGGCACCCCGACGCCGGTCGTCGAGCGCTTCCCCGCCCTCGGACACCCCGTCCCGCGGACGAAGAAGGACGTCCCGCGCGACGTCCCGGTCGGCCTGTTCAAGGCGACCGCGCCCTTCACCCGCGACTATCCGCAGCTCTTCTCGCTGCGCGACGGGCTCGTGTACGGGCTCGGACGCGTCCACGACGAGCAGTGGACCTTCGACCCCGTCGACGAGTCCCGCAAGGACCTGCCGGCCAGGCCCGACGGCAGCTCCCGGCTGTACGGCGGCGCCGTCCCCCTTCCCGGCGGGTACGAGGGCCCCGACAGCGCCCTGGTGATCGGTGGCGACCGGACCGACCCCCGGACGTACAAGCTGGCCGGGGGGAAGTGGACCATCGAGAAGTCCCGCGCCTTCGGCCGGACCCAGGACAACACCCTGGTGATGCCCGACGGCACGCTCCTGACGGCCAGCGGAGCGTACGACATCCGCGACTACGGCAACGGCACCTACAATCCCAACGCCGACCTGAAGTACCGGCAGTTGGAGACCCGCGATGCCCAGGGCGACTGGAAGCTCGGCCCGGTCCAGCGGCTGCCGCGCGGCTACCACTCCAACGCCCTCGTCCTGCCCGACGGCCGCGTCATGATCACCGGAGACGAACTCCAGCAGCTCGCCAACGACGCCAACATCCACGACGACATGAACGGCACCATCGAGATCTACGAGCCCGCCTACCTGCACCGGGGCGCGCGCCCCGTGCTGGAGCGGGTACCGGGCGAACCGCTCGGTTACAACAGCCGCTTCGAGGTGAGCACCAGCACGCCCGACCAGGTCAGCCGGGCCGTCCTGCTGGCGCCCACCACCGCCACCCACGCGGTCAACACCAGCCAGCGGCACGTCGAGTTGCGGATCAAGCAGCGCGCCGGCGACACGCTGACGCTCCAGGCCCCGCCCGGGGCGGCGGCCGCCCCGCCCGGGCACTACATGCTCTTCCTGCTGGACGCCAAGGGCGTGCCCAGCGTCGCGCGCTGGGTCACCCTCGACGCCGCGGTGCCCGCCGCGCCGCTCCGCTGACCGCCGGGAGCACGCCGATGGCCCCCGCCGTGCCGCCCGCCGCGGGCCGCCCCCGCAGCGGACCGGACCGCCGGACCGTGCTGCGGGCCACGGCCTGCGCCGCCGCCGGGACCGGCGCGAGCGCCGTGACCGGGCGCGCCCGGGCGGCAGCCGCCCCCGCGCCGGCCGCCCCGCTGCCGCTGCCCGCCGAGGACCTGCCGCTGCGCGCGGACGAGCGGACCCAGGGAGATGTCCTCGCCGGGTTCCGCAAGGACCACGTCTGCCTGCTGTTCCTGCACTTCCGGGAGGTCTCCCGGGCCCGTCGCTGGCTCGCCGCGCTGGTGCCGGAGGTCTCCACCACCGCGGAAGTGGCGCGCTTCAACGCGGCGTTCAGTGCGGCCCGCCGGGGCGGCGGCAGCGACCCGGTGTCCCTGTCGGCGCTGTGGACAGGACTGGGCCTCACCCACCCCGGGTTGCGCCTCCTCGCGGGCAAGGAGCCCTTTCCCGCCACCCCGCCCGGCAGCTGCGCCGAGGCGTTCGCCCAGGGCGCCGCGGCGCGCGCTCCCGCCCTCGGGGACACCGGCCCCAGCGCCCCGCGGTCGTGGCTCTTCGGCGCCGAAGGGCCCGAGCAGGCGGTGCACGCGGTGCTCACGCTCGCCGCCGACGACCCCGAACGGCTGGCCACCGCGATCGCGCGGCACCGGGACGCGGCCGTACGGGCCGACGCCCTGGTCCTCTTCCGGCAGGACGGTGCCACCCTGCCCGGAGAGCTGCGCGGGCACGAGCACTTCGGCTTCCTCGACTGTGTCAGCCAGCCCGGGGTGCGCGGCTTCGACCCGGTCGACCCGGCCACCGGCCGTACGGCGCTCGGCAGGCCCGGCACCCGGATGCTCCCGGCGGGCGAGTTCCTGGTCGGGCCCGAGCGGGTCGGGCAGCGCCCGGCCGGGCTGCCGGCCTGGGCCACCGGCGGCTCCTTCCAGGTGGTCCGCCGCCTGGCCCAGGACGTACCGGCCTGGTGGACCCAGGTCGGGCTGCGCCTGGCCGAGTTGAAGCGGTCCGGGGCGGCGCCCGCCGACGCCACCGCGCCCTGGCTGGCGGCCCGGCTGGTGGGTCGCTGGCCGGGCGGCATGCCGGTCGCGCTCTGCCCGGCCGCCGAACGGTTGCCCGGGCCGGACGAGGACCCCGACGCGGCGCTCGACTTCGGGGCCGACCCCCACGGCTGGCGGATGCCGCTGTTCGCGCACATCCGCAAGGCGAACCCGCGCGGCGGCCTGGTCCTGACCCCGGGCCGGCCGCCGCTGGCGGACGCGGAGCTGGACGGCCACCGGATGATCCGGCGGGGCATCCCGTACGGGCCCGTGCACCGCCCGGACGGGGGCGCCGGACACGGCCCGGACACCCCGCGCGGTCTGCTGTTCGTCAGCCACCAGGCCGATCTGGTCCAGCAGTTCGAGTTCGTGGCCCGGCGGTGGTTGAACGAGGCGGACTTCCCGCCCGGCAGGCACCCCCGGACCGGTACCGACCCCGTGCTCGGCCCCGACGCACCGCTCGCCTTCGAGACCCCCGCGGCCAGCGGCAGCCGAGCGACCCCGCTCTACTTCGGCCGTTTCGTGCGGACCGAGGGCGCCGTCTACGCCTTCAGCCCCGCGATCCCCGTCCTGCGCGCGCTGGCGTCCGGCGCCCTCGACGACGCGGTCGAGATCCACCCCGGCACCGTGCTGCGCCCCGGGGACGTGCTCGACGCGGGCGCCGTCCGGCTGGTCCTCGACGCCTCGGGAGACCTCGCCCTCCTCGACCGCCGGGGGCGCGGCCTCTGGAGCGCCGGTACCGGCGGCGTCGGCCACGACGCCCTCTTCGGCCACGACGGCGAGCTCACCGTCCGCACCGCGGCGGGCCGCCCGGGCTGGAGCAGCGGCACCGCACGGCACCCGGGGGCGCGGCTGCTGCTGCGCCCCGCCGGGGACCTGGTCCTCCTGGACGGGGACCGTACGCTGTGGCGCGCTCCCACCACCGCGGGCGTCGGCCGGCCGTGAACCGGCGCGGCCGCACCCGTGGCCGTCGCCGTACCGCCCGGCCGCCCCTTGCGGGCGGGCCCGATCAGGCGCCGCTGTGGCGGAGCATGTCGTCGCGCTCGACGACCTTGACGCGCTCGCGGCCCTCCGCGGCGCCCAGTGCCCGCTCGTGGGCGTCGAGCAGGTGCCAGCCGTCCCACGTCGTGTAGCGCACGCCGCGCTCGCCGAGGAAGGACGTCACCGCGTCCGGCTCCGGGTCGCTCGCGCCGGGCAGGCGCCCGCCGGCGTGGTCGTCGAGGAGGCAGGCGACGGTCTCATTGGCGTCGCCCTTGGTGTGGCCGATGAGACCGACCGGACCGCGCTTGATCCAGCCGGTGACGTAGACGGCGCTCTGATGGGTCCCGTCGGCGCCGATCACCCGGCCCGCCTCGTGCGGCACGGTGCCCGAGAGCGGGTCGAAGGGCAGCTTGGGCAGCTCGTCGGAGTAGTAGCCGATCGCCCGGTAGACGGCCTGGACGTCCCACTCGGTGAAGCGGCCGGTGCCGCGGACGTTCCCGGTGCCGTCGAGTTCGGTGCGCTCGGTGCGCAGTCCCACCACGCGCCCGTCCTCGCCGAGGATCTCCTCGGGGGACTCGAAGAAGTGCAGGAACAGCTTGTGGGGCCGGGTGCCGGGGTCGCGGATGGCCCAGTTCTCCAAGGTGGAGGCCACCATGTTGGCCTGCTTGTTGGCGCGGCGGGTGGCGATCGAGCCCTCGTCGTAGTCGATGTCCTCGGGGTTGACGATGACCTCGATGGTGGGGGAGTGGTCCAGCTCGCGCAGCTCCATCGGGCTGAACTTGGCCTGCGCGGGTCCGCGGCGGCCGAAGACGTGGACCTCGACGGCCTTGTTCAGCCCCAGCCCGGCGTGCACGTTCGGCGGGATCTCGGTGGGCAGCAGCTCGTCCGCGGTCTTGGCCAGGATCCGGGCCACGTCCAGGGCCACGTTGCCCACGCCGAGGACGGCGACCTTCTCGGCCTTCAGGGGCCAGGTGCGCGGGACGTCCGGGTGGCCGTCGTACCAGGAGACGAAGTCCGCGGCGCCGTAGGACCCGTCCAGGTCGGACCCGGCCAGGTCCAGGGCCCGGTCGGCCGTGGCGCCGGTGGAGAAGACCACGGCGTCGTAGAAGCGGTGCAGCTCGTCCAGGGCGATGTCGCCCGGGTAGTCCACATTGCCGAACAGGCGTATCTGGGGCTTGTCGAGCACCTGGTGGAGCGCGGTCACGATGCCCTTGATCCGCGGGTGGTCCGGCGCCACACCGTAGCGGATCAGTCCGAACGGGGCGGGCATCCGCTCGAACAGGTCGATGGAGACCCCCGGGGCCTGGGCGGCGTCGGACTTCAGGAGGGCGTCGGCGGCGTAGATGCCGGCCGGACCGGCGCCGACGATCGCTACACGGATGGGGCGGGACATGCGAGACGTTCCTCCAGGCAACGGGGACGGATGGTTCGAGACAAGCTCGCTCGACGGGTCCCCGGTAGCCGGTGGCGACCTATGGGTCCATAACTCGCGCTTATGACCCGCCGCCAAAATCCAAACAAGAATGTCAGACATAAGCAAATGGCGGTAAGTGCCACAATCTCCGGTCTGCCCGCGCCGCCGCCGTTACCCGGCTGAAACACGGTCGTGCGGTGCCCGAAGCACGCCCCTGACCAGCCAGAAGGGATCCTCCACCAGGCTGTGGGGGTACCCGGCGGCCGGTGTACACGACACCGGGAGGCGGTTGTTTCCGTGCTGAGTTCTCCACCGAGTTCCCCGAACCCCCCGACGGAACCGAAGCCCCCGACGGAACCCGACCCGACCGTCCCCGACCCGGACGGACCGCGCGCCGTCCCGCCCCGCCGGGGCCGGGCGATCGTGGGCGCCGCGCTCTTCTGCGCCCTGCTGATGGTCCTGTCGGACTGGGTTCCGAACGGTTTCGGCAACCTCGGCAGCCTGCTCCAGACCCTGCTGCCCTGGACGGGGCTCGCCGTCCCCCTCCTGCTCGCGCCGGCGGCCGTACGTCGCTCCCGGCCGGCGGCCGTGGCCGTCCTGGTCCCCGCCGTCGCCTGGGCCTGCGTCCACGGTCCGGCGCTCATCGACAAGCGCTCCGCGGGCGGCGACTTCACCGTCGTCAGCCACAACGTCGACGAGGGCAACACCGACCCGGCGGGCACCGCCCGCTCCCTGGCCGCCTCCGGCGCCGACCTGCTGGCCCTGGAGGAACTCTCCGCGAAGTCCGCGCCGACCTACGCCCGCGAACTGGCGGACGCCTACCCCTACCACGCGGTGCGCGAAGGCGTCGGCCTGTGGAGCAAGCGCCCCCTGACCGACGTGGAGCCGGTGCCGATCATGCCGTGGACGCGCGCCCTGCGCGCCACCGTGGACACCCCGAAGGGCCCGGTCGCCGTCTACGCGGCGCACCTCGCCTCGGTACGGGTCTTCCCCACCGCGGGCTTCACCACGGAGCGACGCAACGAGGCCGCCGGGAAGCTGGCCGAGGCGCTGCGCGCGGAACCGCTGCCCCGGGTGATCGTCCTCGGCGACTTCAACGGCTCGGTCGACGACTCGGCCCTGGACGTGCTGACCTCGCCCCTGCGCTCGGCGCAGCGGGAGGCGGGCGACGGCTTCGGTTTCACCTGGCCCGCGTCCTTCCCCGTGGTCCGCATCGACCAGGTCATGACGAAGGGGCTGGCCCCCGTCTCCTCCTGGACCCTGCCCGCCACCGGCAGCGACCACCTGCCGGTCGCGGCCGTGCTGAGGCTCTGACCGGTGGGAACTCTGGCTACGATGCCTGGGACGACGTCCCCGTACCGGCAGGTGGAAGACATGTCGGAATCCCGGGGCCCGGACCCCGTCAACATCCTCCTCGTCGAGGACGACGCCACGATTAGGCGCGCCGTCCAACTGGCCCTGGAGCGCTACGGATACGGGGTCGCGGTCGCCGGCGACGGACTCGACGGCCTGGAGGCGTTCCGGGCGGGCGGGCACGACCTGCTGATCCTGGACGTGATGTTGCCCCAGCTCGACGGGATCGGGCTGTGCCGCCGGATCCGCGAGGAGAGCCTCGTACCGGTCCTGATGATGTCCGCGCGCGGTGACGCGCTCGACGTGGTCGCCGGACTGGAGGCGGGCGCCGACGACTACGTCGTCAAGCCCGTGGACACCGCCGTCCTGGTCGCCCGCATCCGCACCCTGCTGCGCCGTGCGACGTTCGTGCCGACCCGGTCGGCGGCGGAGGCGGGCGGCGCGCCCCCGCCCGACGGGCCGCCGCCCGCCGTACTGACCTTCGGCGACCTCACCGTGGACACCCTCGGGATGGCCGTCCACCGGGCGGGCCGGCCCGTCCCGCTCACCCCCACCGAGCTGCGCCTGCTGCTGGAGTTCGCCGGCTCCCCCGGCGCCGTGCTCGACCGCCGGCGACTGCTGCGCGACGTCTGGGACTACGGCTGGGAGGGCGACACCCGCGTCGTCGACCTCTGCGTGCTGCGGCTGCGCAAGAAGATCGGGGCGGAGCGGATCGAGACCGTCCGCGGTTTCGGCTACAAGCTCGTCCGCGGCTGAGGGCCGGCTGCCATGGCGTTCCTCAACCCCCGCGCCCTGCGCTGGAAGGTCGCCGCGCTGACCGCCGCCGCCTGCTGTGCGGTCGCCGCCGTCATCGGCGTGCTCGTGCACGACGCGATGGAGCGGCGCGGGCGGCAGGCCGGGCTCGACCGGATCTCCACTCGACTGGCCGCGGCGGAGCGGGAGTACGACCGTACCGGGAAGGCACCGCTCGACGTCGAGGTGTCGGAACCAGGGAAGCTCGACGCCCCGCTCGCGCGCGAGCTCGCGCGCAAGGATCCGGGCGCCCTCTACGCGACCTGGTACGACGTGAAGGCCCCCAACTGGTACTGGCTGTGGGCGGCGAGGCCCGTCGCGGGCGAGCGGGTGCTCGTCCTGCGGACGGACATGAGCATGGAGGTGCGCGGCCTCCAGCTCCTCGACCGCAGCATCGTCACGTCCGTACTCGCGGCCCTCGCCGTCGTCGTTCCGCTCGCGGCCCTCGCCACCGAGCCGATGAACCGGCGGCTGCGCGGCGGCGCCCGGGTCGCCCGACGGATCGCCGACGGCGACCTCGACGCGCGGATCGGGGTCCGTGGGCGGGCCCGGGACGAGATCGCCGAGATGTCCGCCGCGATGGACGAGATGGCCGCCGCCCTGCAACGCAGGCTGGAGGCCGAGCGGCGGTTCACCGCCGACGTCGCGCACGAACTGCGCACCCCGCTGATGGGCCTGGTCACCGCCGCCGGGCTGCTCCCCGACGACGACGAGGCGGCCGGGCTGGTCCGGGACCGGGCGCGGACGCTGGGCGCCCTGGTCGAGGACCTGTTGGAGATCTCCCGGCTCGACGCGGGGGCGGAACGGGCCCGGCTCGACGCGGTGCCGCTCGGCGAGTTCGTGATCGACGTGCTGCGCCGCAGCGGCGCGGGCGACCGCGTGCTGGTCCAGGACGAGCGGGTGGTGCAGACCGACCCGCGGCGGGTGGAACGGATCGTGGTCAACCTCGTCACCAACGCGCACCGGCACGGCGCGGCCCCCGTCGAGATCACCGTCACCGGCGCGCGGATCGTCGTCCGGGACCACGGCCCCGGCTTCCCCGCGATCCTGCTCGCCGAGGGGCCGCAGCGCTTCCGGACCGGGGCCGCGGACCGGGGCAGCGGCCAAGGCCTGGGCCTGACCGTCGCGGCCGGTCAGGCCGAAGTGCTGGGCGCCCGGCTGGACTTCGCGAACGCTCCGGACGGCGGCGCGGTCGCCACCCTCGACCTGGCCCCCGGAGCGCCGACGGCCTGAGCCCGGCACGCAAAATCAGTTCGGTCACCGAACTCTTTGGGTAGGGTGGCGCCATGACGCTCCCTCGCGACTACCAGGGCCAGGCCTGCGCGCTCTCCCGCTCGCTGGAGGTGATCGGCGAGCGCTGGACGCTGCTGATCGTGCGCGACGCCTTCCTCGGGGTGCGCCGGTTCGCGGACTTCGTCGCCCACCTCGGCGTCCCGCGCGCCGTCCTCACCGACCGCCTCACCGGCCTGACCCGGGCCGGGGTGCTCGCCCGGGTGCCCGACGGCGGCAAGCGCGAGGTCTACGTGCTCACCGACAAGGGCGTCGGGCTCTGGCCGGCCGTCCGCGCCCTCACGCTGTGGGGCGAGGAACACCACCCCGCGCCCGGTGGCCCCCGCCGCGCCTTCCGGCACGCCGACGACGACGCGTACGTCGCCCCCGACGGCCGGTGCACCGGGTGCGGAGCCCCCGTCGAGGCGGCGGATCTGGTGCTGGTGCCGGGACCCGGGCTGGCGCCGCCGTCCCCGGACGACGACCCGGTCACCGCCGCCCTCCACCGGCCGCACCGCCTGCTGCGGCCGCTGCCCCTCACGAAAGGACCTTCCACATGAGAATCCTGACAGTCGGCGCGGGCGCCGCGGGCGGCTACTTCGGCGCCCTCCTCGCCCGGGCCGGACAGGACGTCACCTTCCTCGTGCGCCCCGGCCGCGCCGCGGCGCTGTCCACGCGCGGGCTGCGGGTGAGCGGCCAGGGCGAGGAGTTCGTCCTCGAACCCCGTCTCACCACGGCCGACACGCTCTCGGGCGGTTACGACCTGGTCCTGCTCTCGGTGAAGTCGACGGCGCTCGCAGCGGCGGCGCACGACCTCGCCCCGGCCGTCGGCCCCGGCACGACCATCGTCCCGCTGCTCAACGGCATGGCCCACCTCGACTCCCTCGGCGCGCGGTTCGGGGAGCGGGCCGTGCTCGGCGGAGTGGCGAAGGTCGTCACCACCCTCGACGACGACGGCGACATCCTCCGCATGGCCCCGCCCCGGGCCCTGCTCGTCGGGGAGACCGGTCCCGCGTCCGCGGACCCCTCCGCCCGCGTCCGGGAGATCCGCGCTGCGCTGAACGGCGCCGGGATCACGAGCCCCGACGTCGAGGACATCGTCGCCGCGATGTGGCACAAGTGGGTCTTCATCACCACCCTCGCCGCCGTCACCTGCCTGATGCGGGGCTCCGTCGGCGAGGTCAACGCGGCCACCGGGGGCGAGGAACTGGGCCGGGCGGTCCTCGCGGAGGCCGCCGCGGTCTCGGCCGCCGCCGGGTACCCGGTCCCCGAGGCCGAACGCGCCGCGACGGCCGCGACGGTCACCGCCGCGGGCTCTCCCCTCACCCCCTCGATGTACCGCGACCTGCAGAGCGGTCGCCCCACCGAGGTCGAGCACGTCTTCGGCGACCTGCTCGCGCGCGCCCGCGCCCTGTCCGTCCCCGTCCCGCTGCTGGAACTGGCCACCTTGCACCTGCGCGTGCACCAGCGGCGCGTGACGAAGGAGTAGCGCCCGCGTCCTCCTTCCGTGCGGGTTGCCCGGTGTAGTCGTCGGGTAACAAGTCGTCGGAGAAGGAGGGGATCATGGGGAAACGCATGCGCACGCGGGGCGACCGGTGGGGCACGGCCGTGGTGGTGGGCGGCGGGCACGCGGGGCTGGTCACGGCCCGCGTCCTGGCGGACCACTTCCGCGAGGTGGTGATCCTGGAGCGGGACGCGGTCGACGAGGACACCGGCACCCATCCGCACGCGCCGCAGGGATACCACGCCCACGCCGTACTGGCCAAGGGCTCGCAGGTCCTGGAGGCGCTCTTCCCGGGCCTGCGCGCCGAAATGGAGGAGCGGGGCGCGCCCGTCTTCGACTACGGGGAGCGCATCGACTTCCTGCTGCCCGCCGGACTCGCGCCGCGCTGCCGGACGGGGGTCCGGGTCCAGTCCTTCACCCGCGACGAGCTCGAACGCAGGCTCCGGCGGCGGGTGATGGCACTGCCCGGGGTGCGGCTGGTGCCCTCGGCCCGCTGCGAGGCCCTGGTCACGGGCCGCCCCGGCAGCGTCGGCAGCGTCACCTACCGGGTGGTCGGTGCGGACGCCGCCGCCGGGGCCGCCGCGGAGGGCGCGGGGGAGAGCGTCGAGCTGGCGGCCGACCTGGTCGTCGACGCCTCGGGGCGCGCCGGCGGACTGGACCGCCGCCTCGCCGACCTGGGGGTGCCCGTACCCGACAAACGCGTGGTCAAGGCGAAGATCACGTACACCTCGATGAGTTTCGACCGGCCCGAGAAGAACCCGCCGGACTTCGACATCGCCTACCAGATGACGTTCGCGCCCCGGGTCTCCCGCGGCGGCGTCATCCTGGCCGTCGAGAACAACCGTTGGATGTGCTCCCTGTTCGGATTCGGGGACGAGGCACCGCCCACCGACGACGACGGCTACCTCGGCTTCGCCCGGAGCCTGGGCAACCCCCACCTCGCGGGCCAGCTCGAACAGCGGGAGCGCCCGGAGGCCGTCCACCGCTACGTCAACGTCAACAACCAGTGGAACCTCTTCCACCAGAGCAAGAACTGGCCCGAGCGCCTGCTCGCCGTGGGGGACTCGGTCTGCGTGTTCAACCCGGTCTACGGCCAGGGGCTCACCGTGGCCGCGATGGAGGCAGAGCTCCTCCAGGGCATGCTGACCGAGCTGCGGGTCAAGGGCCGTGGACTGGACGGGCTCAGTCGCCGGTACCAGGGGCGGGTGGCCCGGCTGCTGGTCGCCCCCTGGACCCTGTCGAGCAACTCCGACCTGATGTGGAACCGCGACGGCCAGCCGCTCCCGGCCCGGATCGCCCACTGGTACAACAAGCACCTCTTCGCGGTGTCGGCCCGGGACCCGCGGGTGTGGACCCGTTTCGTCGGGGTCGTCAACATGGTGGCCTCGCCCGCGGCGCTCTTCCACCCGTCGGTCGTGCGCAAGGTCGTCGCCCAGGCGCTGTCCCGGCGGGGAGCGCCCCGGCGCACGCCCAGCTGACCAGGGGGCGCACCCGCAGGGGTGCGAACCCGGATGGCGGATGGCTTTTCGGACGGAACGGAAATCCCCGGACGCGCCTGCGCGGCAGGTCCGGGGATATTTCCCAGGATCCGGGTGCGGCGCGAATGCATCGTTTTCACGAAAGGGGCACTGGGCGCGCGCCGCGGACGCCTCCATGATGCGAACGATCCACGGAACATTCGCTTCGAAATGGAAGAGGGATCGATTCCATCATGCGCATCGCCCGCCCCCTCGTCATGGCTTCCCTGGCCCTGGTCGCCGCCCTCGGCACGGCCCCCGTCGCCTTCGCGGCCCCGGCCGCTCCGCCCGGCCCGACCGCCTACAACTGTTCCACCGGCTGGTTCTGCATCTACAGCGGCTGGGACGGCACCGGAACGCGCTGTCAGTGGCAGAGCGCCCAGCGCGCGAACACGGCCGACGACTGCAGCTTCATCCGCAACGGCCAGAACGTCCGGTCCGTCGCCAACAGCACGGGCCAGCGCAAGCAGTACTACACCGGAACCAATTACAACAACCGCGTCGGCTCGACGCCCTCCGGTGGCAGCGGGAATCTCCAGGGGAGTTATCAGATCCGCTCCTTCAAGCCGCAATAACCCCCCTTCGGTAATCCAGTATTGAATTACCGAATGCGTGGTGGTGGTGAATGCGACGGGCTGTGGCCCGTGGCCGGGTGGCGGCCGGGAACCCCCGGTCGCCACCCGCCTTCAGTCGTCCTGCGGGGGACCCGGCAGCGGCTGCTCCGACCAGATGACCTTGCCCTCGGGCGTGTAGCGGGCACCCCAGCGGCGGCTGAGCTGGGCGACGAGGAACAGTCCACGACCGCCCTCGTCCGTGGTGGTGGCGTAGTGGAGCCGGGGCGAGCTGCTGCTGGCGTCGAACACCTCGCAGGTCAGCACGCGGTCGAAGAGGAGCCGCACGCGGACCGGTTCCGCGCCGTGCCGGATGGCGTTGGTGATCAGCTCGCTCAGCACCAGTTCCGTGGCGAAGGAGAGCTCCGACAGGCCCCAGTCCGCCAGCTTCGCCACCGCGCGGGCCCGCATCGACGCGACGGCGCTCGCGTGGAACGGCACCTCCCACTCGGCGATGCGGTCCGGGGCCAGGGCCGACGTGCGGGCGACCAGCAGGGCCACGTCGTCGCGGGGCCGCGCGGGCAGCAGCGCCGCGAGGACCGTCCGGCAGGTGTCCTGCGGCTTCGACTGCGGATCGGTGTGGGCCAGGGCGGTCCGCAGCAGGTCGAGCCCCTCGTCGATGTCACGGGTCCGGTCCTCGATCAGGCCGTCGGTGTACAGCACCAGCTGGGTGCCCTCGCCCAGCTGGAGTTCCGTGGACTCGAAGGGGAAACCGCCCAATCCCAGCGGCGCCCCCGCGGGCAGCTCCGGGATCTCCACGGCGCCGTCCGGCCGCACCAGCACCGGGGGCATGTGCCCCGCCCGCGCCACCGTGCAGCTCTGGTTCACCGCGTCGTACACGGCGTAGAGGCAGGTCGCGCCCAGCAGGCCGGTGTCGGCCCCGCCCTCGCCGCCCTGGCCGATGTACTGCACGAGGTCGTCCAGCCGGGACAGCAGCTCGTCGGGGGGAAGGTCCAGGGAGGAGAAGTTGAGCACAGCGGTGCGCAGCCGCCCCATGGCCGCCGCGGCGTGCAGTCCGTGGCCGACGACGTCGCCGACCACCAGCGCGACCCGGCTGCCGGGCAGCGGGATCACGTCGAACCAGTCGCCCCCCACGCCGGACTGGGCGGGCAGGTAGAAGTGCGCCACCTCCACCGCGCTCTGTTCGGGCAGCTCACGCGGCAGCAGGCTGCGCTGGAGGGTCACGGCCAGGGCGTGCTCCCGGGTGTAGCGCCGTGCGTTGTCGATGGTGATCCCCGCCCGGGCCACGAGTTCCTCGGCGAGGGAGAGGTCCTCCTCGTCGAAGGGCTCGGGCTTGTCGGAACGCCAGAAGTTGACCAGGCCGAGGACCACGCCCCCGGCCTTCAGCGGCGCGGTGATGAGCGAGTGCACCCCGTAGTCGAGGATGGCCTGGGCCCGCGCCGGCTCCTGCGCGTACCAGCCCGCGGCGTCGGCGAGCCGGGGGATGAGCTCGGCCCGCCCGGTGTCCAGGGCCCCTGCCTGCGGGGTGGAGGGGGCGAAGACGATCAGCCGGCCGCGCGGGTAGAGCGGCACGTCGTCCCGGATCCCGCTGAACCCGGTGCGGCGCAGGTCCGGAGCCGCGTTGGTGGGCTCGTCGCCGTGCAGTACCGCCTCCGCGAGCTCCACGGTCGCGAAGTCGGCGAAGCGCGGCACGGAGACGTCGGCCAGCTCCTGGGCCGTCTGTTCCACGTCCAGGGTCGTGCCGACGCCCACACCGGCGTCGTAGAGCAGCTTGAGCCGTCGCCGGACCGCCTCGGCGCGGGTGCTCAGCACGCGCATCTCGGTCGAGTCCCGGATGGTGACCGCCGCGCCCTCGGGCCCGCCGCCGGGACGCGTCGGCCGCTGGTTGATCACCAGCAGGCGCTCCCCGGCCTCGTGCACCTCGTCGGTGGCGACCCGGCCGGACAGCAGCAGGTCCGCCACGTGCCCGTCCAGCGGCAGCTCTCCGACGAGCTGCCCCTCGGCGTCGGAGGGCAAGCGCAGCAGCCGCTTCGCCTCGTCGTTGGCCAGCAGCAGCCGTCCCGTGCCGTCGGTGATCAGCACGCCCTCGCGGACGGCGTGGAGCACCGCGTCGTGGTGCTCGTACATCCGGGTCATTTCGAGCGGCCCGAGCCCGTGCGTCTGCCGGCGCAGGCGCCTGCTGATCAGTGCCGCACCGGCCGTGGCCAGAGCGAGGCCGGCCGCGCTGGCCCCGAGGATGACGGGGAGCTGGCGGTCGAAGACGCCGGTGACGTTGTTCACCGTGAGCCCGGCGGAGACCAGGGCCACGACGGGCCCGCTGTCGCCCTCGGCGAAGACCGGCACCACGGCCTGGATCTCCTTGCCCAGGGGCCCCCGGACGCTCTCGGTCTGCACCCGGCCCGCCAGGGAGGGCTCGATCGTGCCGACGAACCGTTTCCCGATCCGGTCGGGCAGCGGGTGGGTGTAGCGGATCCCGTGGGTGTCCATCACGACGATGAAGTCCACCCCCGCGTCCTTCCGGGCGACCTCGGTGAGCGGCTGGAGGATCTTCGACGGATCGGGGGCGCGCAGCGCGGCGAGCAGACCGGGGGAGTGGGCGAAGGTCTGGGCGACCGCCACCGACCGGTTGCGGGCCTCGCGGTCGACGTCGTGCCGGGACTGGAGCAGCAGGGCCAGCACCGCACCTGCCGCGAGCAGCACCACGATCGCCACCTGGAGGATGAAGACCTGTCGGGCGACGCTGCGCGGGCGGTTCCGGCTCAGTGACCGCACCGACGTCCCCGGTACGGGTTGCAAGGATGGGTCACCAACCCTTTGTAGCACTGCCGGGCGCCCGGGGTACGGCTGACGGCGTTTCCCACGCGGTCCGGTGATGCGGACGGGCCGGAAAAACCCGGTGCCGTGCCCGGACGGGCTCCCTACACTCGCTACTGCGTGCCGCCACGAGATCGCGGTGCGCATGTCGTCGATCCACCGAACGAGGGGAGCAGGGCCGTGTGTGAGCACACCACCGTCCTCGTTCCCCGGTCGCGGTACGACGTGATCTTGGTGTCCTCGGTTTCCCGGTGACGGCTGCGCGGCCGTCACCGGACGTCCGGGCGACGGGTGAAGGTTTCCTCCCCTCCGACCGGTGATTCCGGTCCCGCGGCGTGCCCGCGGGCCGCCACCGCTGTTCCGCCCGCCATCGCGCAGCCCTCTTGCCCCACACCTCGGAAAGGCCTCGGGCCATGCGCACCGAACCCACCACCACGACCACCACGACCACGACCACCGCGGCCACGGCGAACGGCGCCGCCGCGATCCGCAACCTCGGCATCCTGGCGCACGTCGACGCGGGGAAGACCACCCTCACGGAACGGGTCCTCTACGCCACCGGCGCCACCTACAAACGCGGCGAGGTCCACGACGGCACCACCGTCACCGATTTCGACCCGCAGGAGCGCGACCGGGGGATCACCATCTTCGCGGCGGCGGTCAGCTGCACCTGGGACGGCCACCGGATCAACCTGATCGACACACCGGGACACGTCGACTTCTCCGACGAGGTGGAGCGGTCCCTGCGCGTGCTCGACGGGGCCGTCGCGGTCTTCGACGCCGTCGCGGGCGTGGAACCGCAGAGCGAGTCCGTGTGGCGCCAGGCCGACCGCCATCGGGTGCCGCGCATCGCGTTCGTCAACAAGATGGACCGCGTCGGCGCCGACCTCGACGCGGCCGTCACCTCGCTGCGCGAGCGACTCCACGTCGTCCCGCTGGTGGTCCAGCTGCCCATCGGGCGGGAGGACGGCTTCACCGGCGTCGTCGACCTGGTCCGGATGCGCGCGCTGGTCTGGAGCGCCACCACCGCCGCGGCCACCGGCAGCGGTCCGCAGTCCTTCGAGGTGCTCGACGTGCCCGAGGAGCTGCGCGAGGAGGCGCTGCGCGGACGACGCCTGCTGGAGGAGCAGGTGGCGGAGCTGCACCCGGCCGCCCTGGAGGAGTACTGCGCCACCGCGGCGCTCACCCCGGCCACGCTGGTCACCGCCCTGCGCGAGCTGACCCACGGGGGCGAGGGCGTGGTCGTGCTGTGCGGATCGGCGTACCGCGACCGGGCCGTCGAGCCGCTGCTCGACGCCGTGGTGGCGTACCTGCCCGCACCGACGGACGTGCCGCCGGTGCGGGGCACCCTGGACGGGGCGGAGCAGGAACGCGCCGCCGATCCCTCGGCGCCGTTCGCCGCGCTGGCCTTCAAGGTGAACGCGACGGCGACCGGGCGGCTGACCTGCCTGCGCGTCTATTCGGGAACGATGAGGAAGGGGGACACCGTGCTGGACACGACGGCGGGCCGCACCGAACGCGTCGGCCGGATCCTGCGGGTGCAGGCCGACCGGCACGCCGAGGTGGACCGGGCCGTGGCCGGGGACATCGTCGCCGTGGTCGGGCTCAAGTCCACCCGTGCCGGTGCCACCCTGTGCGCACCGGGCGCACCGCTGGTCCTGGAACCCCCCACGGTCGCGGCGCCCGTGGTGTCCGTGGCGGTCGAGGCGCGCGGCGCCACGGACACCGGACGGTTGTCCACGGCGCTGGGCCGCCTGGTCGAGGAGGACCCCTCGCTGGTCGTGCGGACGGACCGGGAGACCGGTCAGACCCTGCTGTCGGGTCTCGGAGAGCTGCACCTGGAGGTCGCGGTGGAGAAGCTCCGGCGCGGCCACGGCCTGCTCGTCGACGTCGGCAGGCCCCGCGTGGCCTACCGGGAGACGGTGGCGCGCGGGGTGTCCGGGCTGGTCTACCGGCACGTCAAGCAGGACGGCGGCGCCGGTCAGTTCGCGCACGTGGTGATCGACGTCGAGCCCCTGGGCGTCGAGGCCCCGGACGGAGCGGTCCGCGGCGACGGCGGACTCGTCTTCCGGTCGTCGGTCGTCGGCGGCCGGGTTCCGCAGGAGTACGTCCGCGCGGTCGAGGCCGGGTGCCGGGACGCGCTCGTCGAGGGTCCCCTCGGCGGTCATCCGGTGACCGGGCTGCGGGTCACGCTGACCGACGGGGCCACGCACTCCAAGGACTCCTCGGAGATGGCGTTCCGGGCGGCGGGGCGGTTCGCGCTGCGCGAGGCGCTGCGCGCGGCCGAGATGGAGCTGCTGGAACCGGTGGTCGAGGTCGTCGTCACCGTGGCCGAGGACGCGGTCGGCAGCGTGCTCGGTGACCTGGCGGCCCGGCGCGGCCGGGTCTCCGGCTCGGTCACCCGGACCGGGACCACGACCGTCACGGCGGCCGTGCCGCTGGCCGAACTGTTCGGCTACGCGTCGCGCCTGCGCAGCCGGACCCAGGGTCGGGGGACCTTCACCTCCCGGCCGACGGGGTACGCCCCCGTACCGGCGACGGTGCGCGAGCGGGTGCTGACGGCCGGCTAGCCGGCCGACGTTCCCCTCGGGAATGTCGCGAACCTCGGGAACGGCAGGGCTCCCGCCTTCGGGCGGGGGCCCTGCGGTCGCGTCCCGCGGTTGCCCCGAATTCGACTGACCCCGCCACCACCCTGCTATGTAATGTCACATGGCATGATGATCTTACGTAGTACGGCCCTCGCCGCTGCCCTGCTGGGCGTGACCGCGGTCCTCCCGCCCGCCGTCGCGCACGCCGCGGCCCCGTCCGGCTGCGGCTCCTCGGCCTCCGCCTCCGCAGCGGCCCCCGCGTCCGCCACCGCGGACTCCGCTTCCACCGGCGACCCGGAACAGGCCCGGCTCGCCGACCCGCGGACCGCCGCCTTCACGGAGCGGGCCGCCTTCGGTGACTTCGTACGCCGCTTCCCGGCCGCGCTCTGCGGCGCGCGCGACGCCGCCGAGGCCGGCCGGCTCCTCGACGCCTGGGGCGAGGCGCTGTGGCAGGCCTCCGTGAACCGGGCCCAGGGGCGGCGCCCCGGCGGGGACCTGCCCGCCGGGGACGACCGCCCGCTGTACTGGACCCGCTTGCGGATGACCGTCCAACTGGCCGATTGGCGACCGGGGTTCCCGGTGGACCGGGCGGCCTTGCGGAGCCGCTTCGAGGACGCCTCCCGGGGACTCACCGCCAACGACTTCCGCGGCGCCCCCGGGGTGCGCCGCCTGTTCGTCAGCGGATTCGACCCCTTCGGCCTGGACGCCGAACCGCGCCGGGCCAACCCCTCCGGCTCCGCGGTCCTGCGACTCAACGGCCGCCGCGTGACGCTCGCCGACGGAACCCCCGTGGAGATCCGGGCCGTCGTCCTGCCCGTGCGCTACGCCGACTTCGACGCCGGGATCGTGGAGCGAGCGTACGGACCCCGCCTCGCGGCCGGGCCCCGGGCCGCCGACATGATCACCAGCATCAGCCAGGGCTATCCCGGGATCTTCACCTTGGAGGCCTGGGCCGGTCGCGCCCGGTCGGCGGACCCCTACCCCGACAACGCCGCAGCCCTGTCGGGAGGCACCTACGACCACCCCGTCACGGCGCCCGGCATGGGCCCGGGAGCGGAGTTCCTGCGCACCACCTTGCCCACCGACGCCATGACCGCCGTCCAGAGCCCCTTCCCGGTCCGACTGAACACCACCGTCACCGAGATACCCGCCGGTCAGCAGCGGCCCGTGGACCGCGAGGACGGCCCCACCCCCGGCTCCCGCGCCGTCGCGGGCGGAGGCGGCGGCTACCTCTCCAACGAGGTCGCCTACCGCTCCAACCGGCTCCGTACGGAACTGAACCCCCGGCTCCCCGGCGGCCACCTGCACACCCCCGTCCTGAACGGGCTGCCCGCGGACCCGGCCCGGCTGAGCGACGCCACCTTCGAGCAGAACGAGACGGCCATCGCCGACGAGGTGCTGGCGATCCTCCGGAACTCGGCCCGGCCCGCCGCCCACGGCTCCACGCGGACCCTGCCCTAGCACTGCGGGCGGCCGGGGTGTCGGGGTGGCACAGTGGACACCATGTGTGGCCGCTATGCCTCGACCCGCGCCCCGGCCGACCTGGCCGGACTCTTCGACGCCCACTGGGATCCCGGTGAGGCGCTCGCCGCGAGCTGGAACGTGGCGCCCACCGACCCCGTGTGGGCCGTGCTCGAACGCGCGGACCGCGACGGCGGCGCGGTGCAGCGACGGCTGCGGCCCGTGCGCTGGGGCCTGGTGCCCTCGTGGGCGAAGGATCCGGGGGTCGGCTCCCGCATGATCAACGCGAGGGTGGAGACCGTCCACGAGAAGCCCGCCTACCGCAAGGCGTTCACGAAACGCCGGTGCCTGCTGCCCGCCGACGGCTTCTACGAGTGGGAGGCCGTCCCCGCCACGGACCGGGCGAAGGCCTACAAGCAGCCGTACTTCATCGCGCCCGAGGACGGCGCGCCGATGGCGATGGCGGGGCTGTACGAGTTCTGGCGCGATCCGGCCGTCGCGGACGCCGACGATCCGACCGCGTGGCTCACCACCTGCACGATCATCACCACCGAGGCCACCGACGCGGCGGGCCGCGTGCACCCGCGCATGCCCCTCGCCCTGCACCGGGACGACTACGGAGCCTGGCTCGACCCCACCCGCCACGACACCCACGAACTGCGCGCCCTGCTGCACACCCCGGCCGACGGGTTCCTGGCGGTGCGCGCGGTGTCCACCGAGGTCAACAGCGTCCGCAACAACGGCCCCCGGCTCCTCGCCCCGGCCGGCGGTGCGGCGACCCCGCCCCCGGAGTAGCCTCGGCGCCAGGGCGGGACCATGTGGGCGCAGCCGTGGGGGAGTTGGTCGCAGACCATGATTGCCGAAGTAGCCGTGGGGGCGGCCTGGTCGCTCCTGGTGGTCGCCGCCCTGATGCGGTTCGGGTTCGGCGCGCGGCCCGCGCCCGACCCGTCCCGGCAGCGGCCGTTGACCCCGGTCGAGATCGCCCTGCTGCGCGGCGGCCGCCGGGCGGCCCTACAGACGGCGCTGGTGGAGCTGCACCTGGTGGGCGCGGTGGAGACGGCGTGGCCGGCGGCGGTCCGGCGCGTCGACACCGCGGCGCCCCGGGGCGGCTCCGGGCTCGCCCGGGCCCAGTACAACGTGTTGTTCGGGCACATGCACCCGCGTCGCCTCTGGGTCATCGAGCGGGTGAGCCGGGCGGTCGCACCGGAGGCCCGGGAAGCGGAACGGACCGGACTGCTCCTGACCCGCCGCCGGGTGGTCGCCGTACGGGTCGTGCTGCTGCCCGCCCTCGGCGCGGCGGTCGTCGGGGCGCTGGTCGAGGGGGCGGACCCGCCGTGGCACTGGCTCGCCCTCCTCGCGGGCGCGTTCGCCCTGGTGCTGGGCGCCCTGCCGCGCCGCACCCACAAGGGCGCGGCGCTGCTGGGCCGACTGCGCGGTGAACGGATCGGGGTCCGGCGGGCGACCGTCCGCGCACCCGCCGCACTCCTGTTGAACGTCGCACTGTTCGGCACCCCGGTGCTGCGCGAGCAGCTGCCGAGGTTCACCGACGAGAGCGGCCTGCTCGCCCGGCCGCCGAGGGAACCCATGGACCGGGGCGGCGGCTCCTCCTGCGGGGTCGTGACCTGCGGCGGCTAGGCCGTCTCGGGCGCCCGGCCCGCTCCTACGGCGTGTAGGCCTGCTTGCTCGCGCAGGTCCACACCACCGGCTTCCCGGAGACGGTTCCGGCGACCCGGTCGTCGTCGGACACGGCGAAGGCCTGGCCCTCGTCGATGTCCCGGCGGGGCACGGGGAGCGCCTGCACCGGTCCGCCGCCCGCCTGGAAGGTCGGCACCGCGGCGTGCGGTTCGCTGACGTCGAGGTACGTCCGGGCCGTCCCCACCAGCCTGTTGGTCGTGGGGCTGATCCCCGTCACCTCCAGCTCGTCGCGTCCCGAGAGCTTCGCCAGCGCGGTCGGCGCGGCGGTGTAGGGCGCCTTCCAGACGAAGCCCCGCTCGTGGGACCCGCCGTGGTAGGAGTCGACGTCGGTGGCCGCGACCACACCGCGGTCGTCGATGCCCGCGAGCGTGTTGGAGCGGCTGATGTACGGCACGCCGCTCGTCGCGAGGGCCTTGGCCGGGCCGCCGCCCGCGGGCCAGAGAACCGGGTAGGTCTCCCAGATCTCGTTGCCGCTGTCGTCGCTGTAGTAGGCGTACGCCAGTCCGAGCACATCGCCGCGCTTGTTGATCCCGGTGACCTGCTGGATCCGGGTGGCCGGGTGGACGCCCGGCGGCACCGGGAGCTCGCGGACCAGCCGGCCGTCCTGCCACTCCCGGGGGGTCAGGCCGTCGAAGCCGGCCACCCGCCCCGCGTCGTTGACGCCGATCCCGGCGTACGGGCCCTGCGCGGGAGCGGTCAGCAGGGTCACCTGCCGGTCCCCCTTGCGGTAGCTGAACAGCGCGTGCTCCTGGTCGTTCGCCCGGTCGAGGACGCCGACCATGAGGCCCTTGGCGTTGATCGCGCGGACGCTGCCCTTCGCCCAGCCGGTCGGCAGCGGCACCCGGAAGACGCGGGCGCCCTCCCAGAAGGCGGGCACGTCGTTCGAGGTGCCCACCGTCCGGTCCGAGGTGCCCAGCGCGTAGGGCCTGGTCCGACCGGTGGTGCCCAGTTCCTCCAGTGCCTTGACGGCGGGCTTGCACACGGCACCCGCCGTCGCAGCCGCCCCGGACGCGGCGGCCGGTCCCGCCGCCGCGATCAGCCCGGCCGTGATGACCGCGGCCCCGGCCGCGGACATGGTCTTGCGCATGTGTTTCCCCCTGTTGGTCGAGCATGGACGTAGTGCGGGGCCGTCCCGTCTGCACCCCCGTGTCAGGCGAGACGGCCCCGGTTCTGGGGGCCCGTCAGACGCGGAGCGCCGGGGCCTGTGGCGGTGCGGGCAGGACCCGCGCGAGCAGCTTCGCCACCGAGATCACCGTCCGGTCCGCCAGGTACGGCCCGATGACCTGCACGGCCAGGGGCAGTCCGGCCGCGGTCGTGCCCGCGGGCAGGACGAGCGCGGGCAGCCCGACCGGCCCGGCCAGATTGACCCAACTCGTCTGGTCGAAGTACGGCCGCCGCACCCCGTCGACCGTGATGAACCGCCCCGGTACGGGGACGGAGGTCTGGTCGAGGACGGCGGCCGTCGGAGCGGCCGGGGTGATCAGGACGTCGTGCCGGGCGAAGTACGCGGCCCACGCGGCGCGCAACCGCTGCCGGGCCTCGTCGGCCACGCACCAGTCCCGGTGCCGCATGGTCCGCGCGTGCAGGTAGAGGCCGCCGGGATCATCGGCCGGGACCTTCTCCGCCGCCGCGACCTCGGCGGCGTACGCCGCGTCCGTCGCGCTGGCGGCCGAGGTCGCGTACAGCAGCCGCTGGAACAGCCGGTCGCTCTCGGCGAAGTCCACCGGGCGGGCCGCGTCGTCGACCTGCGCGCCGGCCCGGCGCACGAGGTCGGTGACCCGGCCCAGCAGCGCGCGGGTGTCGGCGTCCACGCGGCAGTACGCGTCATCGGCCCAGATGCCGACGCGGTACTGGCCGAGGCGGGTCCTGTGCGCGGCGGGGAGGTCGATCCTCCAGGCGGCGCCGTCGGCCGGGGCCGGCGCGGCGAGCACGTCCAGCAGCAGTTCGAGGTCCTCGGGCGTACGGGCGACGGGCCCCAGGGTGAGCATGTCGCTGCTGGTGGCCCAGTCCGGGGGCCTCGGGATGTGGCCGCGGGTCGGCACGATCGGGGTGGCGCCGCGGGAGGTGCGCAGCGCGTAGACCCCGCAGTAGGCGGCGGGCAGCCGCAGCGAACCGGCCAGGTCGGAGCCGATCTCGACGGCGCTGAGCCCGGCGGCCACCGCCGCGGCCGGGCCGCCGGAGGAGCCCCCCGCCGTACGGTCGGCGGCGAAGGGGTTCCTCGTGGTCCCGAAGAGGGGATTGGCGGTCTGGATGTCCTGGCACATCACCGGCACGTTGGTCTTGCCGAAGACGACGGCCCCCGCGGCCCGCAGCAGCGCCACCGCGTCGGCGTCCCGGGCGGGCACGTGGTCGGCGAGGTCGGGCGCACCGCAGGTCGTGCGCAGCCCCTGCGTCTCCAGGGCGTCCTTCACCGTCATGGGCAGGCCGTGGAGGGCGCCGAGGGGCTTCCCGGTCCGCGCGAGGTGCCGGTCGGCCCGGTCGGCGGCGGCGCGGGCGGCGCCGACGTCGAGGGTGACCACGGCCGTGAGCCCGGGGTTCACCGCGTCGTGGTGGTCCAGGTACTGCTGGAGCAGCGCACGGCTGGTGATCTCGCCCCGGCGCAGCGCGGCGAGCTGCTCGTGGGCGGGGGCCAGGTGCAGCGGTGTGCGCGGGGGCTTGCCGGAGGCGCGCGGCCGGGCGTCGGCCGAGGAGGTCATGGCCGCCGCCGCGGCGACGACGGTCGACGCGACGAGCAGGGTGCGGCGGAAGATCACGTGCGGGCTCCTGACGGGGCGCTGTGCGGGTCGCCGGGGGCGGGCGTCCCCTGCCCCGGCGGGGTGAAGTGGGCGGCGACCCGCTGGAGGTGCAGCAGTTCGTCCTCCGGGGTGGCGAGCGGAAGGTCGGCGTCCGCGTAGTCGGTCGGAGCGTCGACCGGTTCGCCCGCGTGGTGGCGGACGAGGGCCGCGCGTATCTGGTCGGCGGTGACCGCCGCGGCGAGCATCGCACCGGTCAGGCCCGCCGCGCCGCGGCGGACCTCGGAGTCGGCCCGGACGGCGGGGTCCAGGTAGCGGCGCAGCAGCGTCTGGCCGCCGCGGATCTCCACGCGCCGCCGCAGCAGCGGGAAGTGGGCGCTGCGACCGCGCAGCAGCTCGTCGCGCTGGCGGGCCGGGCGGCGCAGGGCGATCCCCGGGTCCGCCCGGTCCATGGCCGACCACAGGTGGTGCAGCCGCCGGTAGCGCAGGTGCGCCGTGCACCAGCCGCGCACCGCGGTGGTCCGCTGGGTGAGGGTGGGCAGGAAGTAGCCGACCTGGGTGAGGGCGGCCCCGATGTCGCCGCACAGCCAGGCGTACGGGTCGAGGCGCTGGACGCTGAAGTCGAAGACCGCGCCGAGGACGGCGCCGATCCGGATCGCGCTGTACCCCAGGGTGATGACGGCGCCGATGCTGGTCAGGCGCAGGCCGCGGGCGATCGAGGGGCTGGAGGCGGTACGGGCGTACTTCCAGCAGGACCGGGCGAGGTAGAACTCGGCGGCGGTGTAGGTGCCGATGTACAGCGTCAGGTAGGTCTGGAAGAAGGGGTCGTGGGCGTAGTAGAGCGAGAAGTCGGTGGGCCGCTGCGTCGCGGGCGTGAGGAGGACGAACAGCACGCCCATGCAGACGATGACCACGGCGGCCGCGGTGAGCAGCAGGCGGCCGCGGCGCCGGGCCTCGGCGAGCGGCTTGGACCAGTGGGCCAGCACCGTGCCCTGGAGCGCGAGGACGAGGACCACGCAGCTCTGCGCGAGCGGGACGGCGATGTTGGTGACGCCGAGCGTGCCGTCGATGCGCACCCACACCCAGGTGAGGGAGATGGCGTAGCTGAGGGCGGAGAAGCCGTAGGTGAACGCCAGGGCGACCAGCGCGGGGTCGCGGCGGCTCTTGCCGAGGTCGCGCAGGAGGAAGAGGAATCCCGTCCCGGCGATCAGCAGGCACAAAGGGTGCAGTATGTCTTTCACGGGCTCGTATCCGGGTCAGCGCAGCAGCGTACGGGCTATGGGGTCGGTGGTCTGGTCGCCGCGGCGGGGCGTGCTCACGTGCTCCTGCAGCAGCGAACCGAGCATCTCGGCTTCGAACTCTTCCGGGTTGTCGTAGCGGGTGCGGCCGAGGACGAGCTGGACGGTGCTCGGATCGATGTCGGTGATCAGACCGCCCAGGGTCCCCGTGGAGAAGGACGCCGTGCCGCGGTGCTGTCTGAGCATGTGCGCGAACTCGTGCGCGACGATGATCTCGGCGTGCGGCCTGCTGATACCGGTGTCGTAGAAGACGTAGTCCGTGGACTCGGTGGCCAGCCAGAGCCCGCAGGGGGCCGAGGCGTCGAGGGCGTCCGGGTCCGAGGCGTCAGGAGTGAAGGGCACGAGCCGGATCGAACGCTCCAACCGCTCCTCCATGAACGGCACCAGGTCCAACACGCTGGCGACGGCCGGGAGTCGCAAGGCGTCGAGGTACGCCCTGCCGCGCCGCTCGGCCGCGAAGGCGTCGGCGGCTCCGATGTCGGATCGACGGTCGCGACGGCGTCGCCACATGCGGCTTCCTCTCGGGATCGGCGGACGGACGGATGGGCGGACGGAGGGGCGGACGGGGGTCCGGCTGCGGCTGCGCGTCACGGCGCGTGTTTCCCGCCGGGCGGGGGCAGCCCCTCCTGTTCCCGCACGACCTCGATCGCTTCGAGTACCTTGCCGAGGCTCTTGGCGGACAGGCCGATCGACCTCAGGGCGATCTCCTTGACGCCCGCTTCGCTGAGCTTGCGCAGGAGTTCGAACTGGTCGGTGACCTTCCTGGTGACCTCGTCCTCGACGAAGTAGCCCGCTTCCACGCCGAAGAACCGGGCGAAGAGGGGCACGAGCGTGATGGTCGGGGTCCGTTCGCCCTTGCGGAGCATGCCGACGTAGGCACCGGTGCAACTCTCCTTGCCGTACGACGAGATGGTCCGGGCCACGTGGGCGTTGCTGAACTCCTTCGCACCAGGCGGACGTACGCGGTCGAACAGGTAGTTCAGTCGATCGCTGAACGGCGCTCCCGCACCCGGAACGGGTGCCGGGGACCTCTCCGCGGTCCCGTCGTCCGGACCCTCGACTGCTGGTGCCACGGTGCGCTGCTTCCTCTCGACCGGGCTAAACTATAGTTGAGCCCCGGCTGGCGCGGCGCAGCGGATCAGGCCAACAGGTGTCCGAAAGCGGCGTGTTGGGGGAGCCGGGAGGCTCCGGTCGCAGTGCTCCGGCCGCCGGACCGCACGGTTCGGTGCGACGGGAGCCGGCTTCGGGCACGACGAAAGCCCGGATACCGACGGGGGTGCGGTATCCGGGCTCTCACGACCACCTTAGTCGGGTGGGAGGGCAGATCTCCATCTCCCTCCGCGAAGGACGGGAATTGACCGGCCGCGGGGGCGGTCCCGGGGTGCCCGGGGTCAGTGGGGCAGGCGCGCTCCGCAACGTGAGCAGTACAGGGCGTCCCGTTCGCCGGCGAGACGGCCGCAGTCGGCACAGACCCGGTCCAGCAGGCAAGCCGCTTCTCCGCCTTCTTCGCTCTCCCCGAGGCCCCGCGTGCTCCCGAGGACCCCCGAGCCGGGCGCGGCGGTGATGGCGAGGCCGGGACGGCGGACGTGCACGGTCACGTAGAGCATCCCCGTCGGACCCGCTCCGAGCGAGCGCCGGGCGTGCCGGGGGAGCCAGAGCACCGTACGGGCGCCCAGCGCGGTGCTGCCCCCGGGCGTGCCGAGGAAGCCGTCGCCCTCGAAGACGATCAGCAGGACGTCGAGCGCCGGATCGGTGTGCTCCGCGATGACCGCGCCCGACCGGAGCCGGACGATGTTGGCGTCCAGGCCGCGGGGGGTCTGCGTCATGCGCCACAGCACGCCGCCCGCATCCGGGCCCGCGGCGGCCACCACCGCCGTCAGCTCGGCGAGCACCCGCGCGGGCCCGCCGGGCGGGACGGGCGCCGGATCGGGTCGCGGTGTCGGGGGCGGCGGCTGCATCGCCATGGCGGTCGGTCTCCCGGTGTGTCGGAAACGGGGTGTGTCGGAAACGGGGTGCGTCGGAAACGGGGTCAGGGGATGTCATACACCCTCCGCGCCGCCCCGCGCGGGCCGCCGGATAGAGTCGCCGGCGGACGGCACCCGCCCCGACCGGGGAGCGTGCCGGGTCACAGCAGCTGTCGATCACAGGCTCGCCCCTCGCGGCACAGACCGTTTCCACCCCGTGCCCGCCCGTCCCCGGCCTGCCAGCCGTTTTCCCGGAGATCGTCCAGATGCGTGCCGACGCCCCCGCCGCCGTGCCCACCGCACTGCCCCACCCTCACCCCCACCAGCACCCCCACCCGCATCCGCTGCCGGCGCGGCCCCCGGCCCGGCCCGGGCCGCTCGCCGCGCTGCACATCACCAGCGCGGCGACCGCCGTGCTGCTCGGGCTGGTCGCGATCGGCGCGATGATCCACGAACCGGTGCTGATACCGCCGCTGGCCGCGAGCGCGGCATTGGTGAACAGCGTGCCGACCCTGCCGCTGGCCCAGCCGCGCAGCGTGGTCGTCGGACACCTGCTGGGCGCCGTCGTGGGGTACGGGGTGCTCGCCGCGGCCGGCAGCAGTGCGTGGGCCGCCGCGGTGGCGGCCGGCATCACCCTCGCGGTGCTGATGGTGGCCCGGACCCCGCACTCGCCGGCCTGTGCGACCGCCGTCATCGTCGTGCTCCAGAGCCCCGCTCCCACCCGCTTCGTGCCCCTGCTGCTGGGTGCGAGCGTGCTCGTGGTCGGCGCGGGGTACGCCGCCTCGCGCGTACGACCCAAGGCGCCGAAGTACCCCGCCTACTGGTGGTAGGCGGGGCACCGGTGAGTCCACAGCACTAGCGGGTCGGCATCAGCCTTCGATGCGGTGCTGGGTCCAGAAGGAGGTCAGGTCCGTGGTCGTGGCGGCCTGGGCGGCCGCCTTGAACTCGGCCGTGGTCGAGACGCCGTACCAGTGGGCCGCGGCGTAGTCCTTGAGCAGCTTGGCCATGACGGTGTCGCCCAGGACGCGGCGCAGGTCGTGCAGGGCGCACTTGCCGTAGCCGTAGACGACGGTGGAGTAGCGGGACGAGTGGGCGTCCCAGTAGCCCATCGAGTTGGTGATCTTCTCGGCCGTCCCGGACCAGGAGACGCTGTTCCAGCAGCTCGCGCCGGTCTTGTTCTGCGCCAGGTCGGTGGCGTAGTCGGTGAACGACTCGTCGAGCCACGGGCTGGTGTACTCGTCGTCGCCGACGATGCCGTACCACCACTGGTGGGCGATCTCGTGGGTCAGCGCCGTGGTGCTGACCAGGTCGAGGACGAAGCCGGGGTACTCCATGCCGCCGAACCAGTAGTTGTTGTCGATCACCGCGTCCAACTCGCCGTACGGGTAGGCACCGAACCGGGCCGAGTGCGCGTCCACGGCGGACTTGGCGGTGCTGAGCATCGACTGCGCGTCGGCCGAGCTGATGCCCGAGACGGAGTAGATGTTGACCGGGGTGCCGGCCGCCGAGGTGCCGGAGATCCTGCTGAACGGGCCGGCCGCCCAGGCGAACTCGCGGACCTTGGTGGCGGTCGCGGTGGTGACCGTCCGGCCGCTGGTCCCGGGCGTGTCGACGGAGCCGCCCGTGGCCGGTACGAGCAGGCTGCTCGGGTGGTCGAGGGTCACCTTGAAGTCGGAGGCCAGCGCGTAGAAGGACTCGCCGTTGTTGGTGTACGGGTCCAGGTGCCAGCCGGCCCCGTCCTTGACCGCGAGCACGGGCAGGGCGTTGCCGACCATGCTGAAGGCGCCGTCGTAGCCGAAGCGGTCCGCACCGCTGGGGACCGTGATGCCCAGGTCGAAGCCGATCGTGGCGCTCTGGCCCTGGGCCAGCGGGGCGGGCAGGGTGATCTGGAGGGCCGTGCAGCCGACCGAGAGGGCGCCCGCGGTGCCGCCGGTGACGTTGGTGACCGAGATCGGCATGGCGGCGCAGGTGCCGTGGTAGTTGTCCCACAGCCGCAGGTACACCTCGCCGAGCGCGGTCGCCGAGGCGTTGGTGAAGGTCGCGCTCTCGTGACCGGTCCAGCCGGTGCCGCTCGCGTTGCTGGTGAGGTTCACCGTGTAGGCGGGCGCGGACGGGGTGCGCGTGGAGTCCCCGGGCGGGGTGGTGCCGCCGGAGGTGTCGAGGGCGACGTCGTCGACGACGAAGCTGGTCTGGAGGCTGGAGTCCTCGGTGCCGGTGAAGGCGAGGCTCACGGTCTGGCCCGCGAAGGCCGATACGTCCAGCGACTTCTGCACGTAGCCGGTGTTCTTGTCGAGGTTGGAGTACGTCGCCAGCGTCGTGGTGCCGATCTTCGCCGTCAGCTTGTCGTACTTCGTGGACGTGGTCGTCTCGGCCGTGTCGATGTGCAGCCAGAAGGTGAGGGTGGCGGTGCTGCACCCGGAGGGGATCGTGACGCTCTGGGAGAGGGTGTCGGTGTGGGTGCTGCCGACGCCGTTCAGCCAGGCGAACCGGGTGCCGCCGTGGGCGCTCTGCCCGGCGCGGTTGGTGATGATGCTGGTCTGCGACTGGGTCCAGGGCGAAGTGCCGCTCTCGAAACCGCCGTTGGCGACGACCTGGGTCGGGGTGCAGGCGGCGGCGACCGGGGCGGGCCGGGGTGCGGCCGTCGCCGGGCTGCCGGAGAGCGTGGCGGCGGTCAGCG
Organism: Streptomyces sp. NPDC051555; assembly: GCF_044454405.1. Taxonomy (NCBI): domain Bacteria; kingdom Bacillati; phylum Actinomycetota; class Actinomycetes; order Kitasatosporales; family Streptomycetaceae; genus Streptomyces; species Streptomyces sp. NPDC051555. Next base: position 886,590 of record NZ_JBITDP010000001.1, read on the forward strand.
CCGCGACGGCGAGTGCCGTCGCGGCAAGGGTCTTGTGGGGGGTCGTTCTCACTCGGAACTCCTTTGAGACGGCCGGGATGACGGCCTGCTCGGTGGCGGCCCGACCGGCTCGGGTGGGCCGGCGGGCAGCCGCGGGCTGCGCGCATCGCTCGCGCGATCGCTGGGGTGAGATGTCTGGCGCGTTCCCTTGGGTCAGGGGACGCAGGCGGAAGCCTGGCAGACGTGACCAGGACATGCCATCCGGGATAGGTAAAGGTGTTCCCAGCTGTTCCCCGCCTCCCGCCCGGTGGCGAAGTCCGCGCGGTGGGCGGGGTGTTGGCGGCTCAGGTGGTGGTGCGGGCCGCGAGGGCGGCCAGCGCCGAACGGCTGGCGACGCCCGTCTTTCGGAAGATGTGCGAGAGGTGGGTGTCGACCGTGCGCGGGCTCAGGTAGAGCCTGGCCGCGATCGCCGGGGTGGTGAGGCCCTCCGTCACCAGGGCCGCGATCTCCCGCTCGCGCGGGGTCAGCCCGGGCAGGGCGGGAGCGGGCGGGGCGGGCGCGGGGCGGGAGGGCCCGGCGGGGGCGGAGTCGGTGTAGGCGTCGGGTCCGGGGCCGGAGGCGTCGGCGGGCCGGGGCGGGGGAGCGGCGGACGGGGCGAGCGTCGCGAGCGGCCGCGGGACCGCGGGCGCCGGGGGGAACAGGTCCGCGAGTCCCGTCAGCAGGCGGGAGCCCCCCGCCTCGGCCATCCCGCGGCCCCGCTCCCACGGGCCCGCCGCCGCGCCGGGATCGCCGGCCTGCGCCGTCAACGACGCGCCGATCAGCAGCGCCTGGGCCTCCCACAGGGTCGCGCCCGCGCGCGCGGCCTCCTCGGCCGCCCGGGCGTACTGCCGCGCCGCGGCGGCGGGCTCTCCGCGGCCGGCCAGCAGCTGGCCGGCGCTGCGCAGGGCCGAGGCCCGCTGGCCGGGCAGCCCGAGGCGTTCCGCGTCCTGCCCGGCCAGCGCGGCCCACCCGGTGGCGGCGGCCAGGTCCCCGGTGGTGACCGCGGCGGTGACCAGGGCCTCCAGCAGCAGGGGCCGCATCGAGGGTTGGAGGCCCGCCAGTTCCGGCCCGCCGCCCGCCCGCAGCATCGCGGCCCGGGCCCGGACCGGGTCACCGCTGTGCAGGGCGGCGTAGCTCATCACGTACCACACCAGCGAGCTCCACCAGCTGGTCGACGGTCCGGCGAGGGCGACCGCTTCCTCCGCGACGGTGAGGGAGGTGCGGTCGCCCGGCGGCAGGGACGCGATCAGCACCTGCGCCTTGTTCGCCAGGACCAGGGCGAGGAGTTGGTCGCTGCCGATGCCGCGGGCGATGCTCTCCGCCTCGTCCGTCTGGTCCAGGGCGGTGTCGAGCCGACAGGTGTTCATGTGGACGGCCGCCTTGCACAGCAGTAGGTGCGCCATGATGTGCAGGGGGCCGCTGCGGCGGGCGACGGCCAGTCCGCGATCGGCGTGCCGCTCCGCGTCCTCGAACCGCTCCAGGTAGAACTCCGCCAGACTCAGCCGGGACAACGGCTCGCACATGTCGGCGAGTTCGTGGTCGGCCAGCGCGTCCACGCGGTCGGCGGCGCGGTCGATGAAGCCCAGAGCGGTGCTCACGTTCCCGCCGTACGCCTCGCCGAGCGCCGAGATCGCCAGCGCGCCCGCGGCGGCCGGGGCGTCACCGAGCCGCTCCGCCAGGTGGAAGGTCCGCTCCACGGTGCTCCGGACCTCCGCGTAGTCGAGGGAGTGGGGCGTCGACGAACTGAGTTCGAGTCCGAGGGCGAGCGCCGCGGCCGGCCGCGGCGCGGGCACCCGGTCCAGCTCGCGCCGCAGCAGTGCGACCGCGGCCCCGTAGTGGCCGAGGTGGCGCTCCATCGAGGCGCACAGGGTCACGGCATCGGCGCGCACCCGGTCGTCCTCGCCGGCGGACGTCTGCGCGATCAGCTCTCGCAACAGGTCGCGGCTCTCGCGCAGTTCGCCGCAGACGCTCAGCGCCCGCGCCCGCCGCAACAGCAGGTCCAGCCGGCGCCCCGTGTGACCGGGGGCGTCCGGCAGCACCCGCAGCACCACCTCCAGCCAGTGCGCGCAGCTGGCCGGGGCGGTGGTCTCCGACTGCCCCGCCGCCTCCAGCAGGACCGCGGCCAGTTCCGGGTCCCACCCGGTCAGGGCCCGCTCGACGTGCGGGGCCCGCGCGGCGGCCGAGGTGCCGGCCCGGGCCAGGGCGGCGGCGGCCCGCCGGTGCATCCCGGTGCGCCGCCGGTGCTCGGTGTGCTCGTGGACCACGGTCCGCAGCACCGGGTGGCGCAGCGACCAGCTGCCGCCGGGCGCGGGCCGCAGCAGGTCCCGCCGGGCCAGTACGGCCAGGTCCGCGTCGAGCACGGCGGCGTCCGGAGCCTCGGCGACGACCGCCAGCAGCGCGGGCGTGGCGCGGTCCCCGAGCACGGCGACGGCCTCGGCCGTGCGGCGCTGGGCGGCGGTGAGCGGGGTGAGTTCGTCGAGGAGCAGCGCGCCGAGGTCGCCGGTGGGCAGCGCCGGGCCGGGCTGCTGCTGGAGCAGGGCCAGGAAGTAGAGCGGGTTGCCCTCGCTCGCGGCGTACAGCCGGGCGGCGCGGGCCGGCGCCAGCCCCGGTGCGAGGTGCTCCACGCACACGCGCTCGTCGAGGGGGCCGAGGTCCAGGCGCAGTACGGCGCCGGTGTCGGCGCCCCGGGTGAGCGCGGCGGCGAGGGAGGGCGAGGTCTGGCGGTCGCGCCGGGCCACGACGATCGTGACGGGGGCGCGCAGCGGGTGCCGCACGAGGTGGTCCAGCAGCTCCAGGGAGGCCGGGTCGGCCCAGTGGAGGTCGTCGAGGGCGATGAGGAGGCCGCGTCCGCCGCCGTGTTCGCCGCCGAGGGCGCCGAGGGCGCCGAGCAGCCTGGCCACCGCGCGGTGCAGGGAGAACCGGTCAGCCGGGGCCGAGGTGTCCCGCCGGTGCCGGGCCCGAGCACCCGGACCCGTACGTTCCGCGCCCCCCTCCGCCGCTGCTCCCGCCGCCGCGAGCGCGCCCGGGCCGGAACCAGGTCCCGGCTCGTGGTCACTGCCCGGGCCCGAGCCCGAGCCCGTACCAGCGCCCGTGCCCACGCCCACGCCCGGCCCGTGTTCCGCGGGCGCGGAGACCCCGTACAGGACGGGCCCCACCGGCTCGGCCTCGGCCGCCACCGCGCGCAGCGACTCCGGATCCAGATCGGCGAAGGCGTCGGTGAACAGGCGGAAGGGAATGTGCTGTTCGTATTCGGTGGCCCGACCGCGCAGCACGGTCAGGCCGCGGCCGCGGGCCCGCGCGCACACCTCGGTGAGCAGCCGGCTCTTGCCGATCCCGGCCGCGCCGACGAGGTCGACGACGGCCGGCACGCCGGCGCGCCCGTCGAGCACCCGGTCCAGCCGGTCCAGCTCGGCCCCCCGGCCGAGCAACACGGTCCCGTGCGTCATGGCCCCACCCCCCGGTGTCCGTTACCCGCACCGCTGTCCGCTACCCGCATTCGGGGCCGGGGATACGTAGGCGGTCCTACGGATGCCGCGACGCGGGCGCCGCTGTCAGCATCGAGGGGGCCGGGAACGCCGGAGTGGGGGCCGGACGGTCCCGGCCGCCATTCGACGACGTACCTGGTGACCCACCCGGTGTCGTACCGAGTGCGGTCCCGATGACGCACCGGCGCCCCGACCCGACACCGCGCCCGACGAGGAGTCCGCATGCCCCGATTACGCGCGTTCGCCGTTCCGCTCCTGACCGCTCCGCTGCTCGCCCTCACGGCGTGCTCCGGCTCGGGCTCCGATTCGGGCGCGGGACTGGGCCTGGGCCTGGGGCCGGACCGTGCCACCCCGTCCGCCTCCGCGTCGCCCTCCGCGTCCGCTCCGCCCACTCCCTCGTCCTCTCCCTCCGGTCCCGCCCCCGGCACCCTGCCGGTGCCCACCGGCGTGGCGTCCCGACCGTGCACGCCCATCGCCTCCCTGGACGCGGCGGGCCTGGGCGCCTACATCAAGGCCCTGCGGGCCAGCGACCGCACGACGTCCTCCTATTCGGCGCTCTTCATGGTCGATACCGGGGTGTACCTGCGGCTGAAGGACGCCCAGCGCCCGTGCGAGCCGATCCGGGTGCGGCTCAGCCACTTCCGGGTGCACATCGCCAAGGCCACGCCGGGATCCTCGACGGGGGGCTTCGCCTTCACGTACACGCCCCTCGAAACCCTCACCGTGTCGGCCGGCCCGGGCGACGGCTTCGCCGAGGGCAGCAAGCCCCCGGGCACCGAGAAGTGCGGCGGCACGCTGTCGGTTTCGTACCTGGGGGACGAGGTGACGCCCCGGGAGCTGCCGTCCCAGCTGCAGTTCCCGAAGACGGACTCCACGCTGGACTGGACGCTGGCCGACGTCTCCGCGGACCGGGTGCTGGACGCCGTCTTCAAGCCCCCGGCCGACTCGGGCTCCTGCTGACGGCGCGGGCTCCCGCTGACGACGGCGCGGGCTCCCGCTGACGACGGCGCGGGCTCGCGCCGACGACAACTCGGGCTCCCGCTGACAACGACTCGGGCTCCCGCCGACGACGCGGGGCGGCGCACCGCGGGGGTGCGCGCCGCCGGTCGGCCGCGGGGTCGGGCGGGCCTGCCCAACGGCCCACCCGGGTTGCGGGGCGCCCCGGGGGCTGTTGGGTTGGCAGGGAGACCGCGCGGCCGACCGGGGCCCGCGCGGCCGGGCGAGCGGAGACACGTCGTGGCCAAGGCCTATCTGGTGGGTGCGGGGATCGCTTCCCTGTCAGCAGCGGCGCTGTTGATCAGGGACGGCGGCTTCGAGGGCGCGGACATCACGATCCTGGAGGCCCAGGGACGTACCGGCGGGAGCCTCGACGCGGCGGGTGACCCGGACACCGGCTACACCATGCGCGGCGGACGGATGTTCGAGCTGCACTTCGAGTGCACCTACGACCTGCTCGCCTCCATCCCCTCGCTCGACGCACCCGGCACCTCCGTCACCGAGGACACCTTCGCCTTCCACGAGGACTTCGCGTGGAACGACAAGGCGCGCCTCGTCGACGGCACCGGTCGACCGGTCGCCACCCGCTCCATGGGCTTCTCCGAGCGCGACCGGCTCGACCTGGTCGCCTGCGTGGGCACCCCCGAGTCGCGCCTCGACGGCAAGCGCATCTCCGACTGCTTCGCACCGGAGTTCTTCACCACGAACTTCTGGTACATGTGGTGCACGACCTTCGCCTTCGAGCCCTGGCACTCGGCGATCGAGTTCCGGCGCTACCTCAACCGGTTCGTCCACCTCTTCAAGACCTTCGACACGATGTCGGGCATCTACCGCACCCGCTTCAACCAGTACGACTCGATCGTGCGCCCGCTCCAGGCCTGGCTGCGGACGAAGGGCGTCCGCTTCACCATGGACACCACCGTCACCGACGTCGAGCTGGCCGACGGCGACGGCATCACCGCCACCGCCCTGGTCCTCGTGGCGGCCGGCGGCGCCGTCGAGCGGATCGCGCTCGCGCCCGAGGACCTCGTCCTGGTCACCAACGGCTCGATGACCGCGAACTCGACCCTGGGCACCACCGACACCCCCGCCGTGCTGGACACCTCCGCGCCGGACGCCTCGTGGCGGCTGTGGCACACCCTCGCGGCCAAACGTCCCCACCTGGGCGACCCCTCGGTCTTCGACACCTCCGTCGCGGACTCCACCTGGGGGTCGTTCACCGTCACCACCAAGGACCCGACGTTCTTCAAGGCCATGGAGGAGTTCTCCGGCAGCGAGGCCGGCAAGGGCGGGCTGATCACCTTCAAGGACTCGGGCTGGCTGCTGACCATCGTGCTCAACCACCAGCCGCACTTCCACGAGCAGCCCGACGACACCTACGTCTGGTGGGGCTACGCCCTCTTCCCGGACAAGCCCGGCGACCACGTGCACAAGACGATGGCCGCGTGCACGGGCCGGGAGATCCTGTCCGAGGTGCTCGGGCACCTGCGCCTCGCGCAGAGCGAGCAGATCCTCGAATCGTCGGTCGTGCGGCCCGCGCTGATGCCCTACATCACCAGCCAGTTCCTGGTCCGCAAGGCCGGTGACCGGCCGCAGGTCGTCCCCGAGGGCTCCACCAACCTGGCCTTCATCGGGCAGTACGCCGAGGTCCCCGACGACGTGGTGTTCACCGTCGAGTACTCGGTGCGCACCGCCTGGACCGCCGTGGCGGAGCTGCTGCACCTCGACCGGCGGCCGCCGCCGGTGTACAAGGGCGGCCACGACCCCAAGGTGCTGATGGAAGCGCTGCACACCATGCACCGGCGCTGAGCCGGGCGCGGGCCGGGTCCCCGTACGGCGACGCCCGCCCGCCCGATCGAGCAGAGCGGCCCCCGGTCCCGTACCGGGGGCCGTTCGTGTGGGCCGCGGGCCCGCGCCTCCCCCGACTGGCGGACCGTCAGCCGACACTCCGTCACCCCATCGGTGTGCCCGCCTCGCGCGCGCCCCTCCGATCCGCCAGGGTGATGATCATCGGCCGCCCGGCCCGCCTCCCCGGCGTCATCCGGCGGTGCACCCACCCTTCCCCGCCCGGAGGACACCTTGCAGAGCCCGCCCTCCCCGCACCACCCCTCCCGCCGCCACGTCGTACGGGCCGGGGCCGGTGCCGCGGCCGTGCTCGCCGTGGGCGCCTGCCCCGCACCGGCGACGGCCGCGCCCCCCGCCGCGCCGGACGCCCCGGCGGCCCCCCGGGACGCGGCGCCGGACCTGCCCCTGCGGGCCGACACCACCACCCAGGGCGACGTCCTCGCGGGCTTCCGCAAGGACCACGTCTGCCTGTTGCTCATCCACTTCCACGCGCCCGCCAAGGCTCGCGGCTGGCTCGGCAAGCTCGTTCCCCAGCTGTCCACCACGGAGAAGGTCACCCGCTTCAACGCCGCCTTCAGCGCCGCGCGCCACCTGCGCAACGGCGTCGACCCGGCCGCGATGTCGGCCTCGTGGGTCGGCGTGAGCCTCACCTACCCCGGCCTGAGCGCGCTCGCGGAGAAGGACCCCTTCCCCGCCGTCCTGGCGGGCAGCACCGCCGAGGCCTTCCGCGAGGGCGCCGCCGGTCGCGCGGAGGAGCTGGGGGACACCGGGGACAGCGCCCCCGAAGCGTGGCTCTTCGGGGCCGGGGGCGAGGAGGTGCACGCAGTCCTCACCCTGGCCGCGGACGATCCCAAGAGCCTGGGCGACGCCGTCCACCGGCACTGTCTCGCGCTCGACCGCGTCGAAGCAGAGGTCCTCTTCCGGCAGGACGGCGCCACCCTGCCCGGCGCGCTGCGCGGCCACGAGCACTTCGGCTTCCTCGACGCCATCAGCCAGCCCGGCGTACGCGGCTTCGACGCGCCCGACCCCGTCAACGGCACGGGCGTGCGCGGCAAGCCCGGCTCCCGACTGGTCCCGGCCGGCGAGTTCGTGGTCGGGCAGGAACGCGTCGGCGCCCGCCCCGCCGGACTGCCCGCATGGGCCACCGGCGGCTCGTTCACCGTCGTGCGGCGCCTCGCGCAGGACGTCGCGGGCTGGTGGGAGCAGGCCGAGGAGTGCCTGGCGGAGCTGAAGCGGTCCGGAGCGGCGCCCGCCGACGCGACCGCGGCCTGGCTCGCTTCCCGGATGGTCGGCCGTTGGCCCGGCGGCGCGCCGGTCGCCACCTGCCCGGCCGCCGAACGCGTGCCGCTGCCCGGCGAGGACATCGACGGACTGCTCGACTTCCGCGAGGACCTGCAGGGCTGGACCACGCCCCTGTTCTCCCACATCCGCAAGAGCAACCCCCGCGCCGGCCTCACCACGGTCCCCGGCCGGCCGCCGCTGGCCGCCTCCGTCCTGGACAACCGCCGCATCATCCGGCGCGGCATCCCCTTCGGCCCGCCGCTGCGCCCGGGCGGCGGGCCCGGCGGGCACGGGGGCGCCGGCGCCCGGGCCGGTTCCCCCGACGACGCCGCGCGCGGACTGCTCTTCATCAGCCACCAGGCCGACCTCGTCGAGCAGTTCGAGTTCATCGCGAAGCGCTGGGTCAACAACGCGGACTTCCCCCCGGCCCGCCATCCGCTCCCCGGCGCCGACCCGGTCATCGGATCCGGCTCCGCCGCGACCTTCGAGTGCCCCTCGGCGAGCGGTGGCCGCGCCACCACCCTCACCTTCCGCCGGCACGTCCGCACCGAGGGCACGGTCTACGCCTTCACCCCGTCCCTGCCCACCCTGCGCGCCCTCGCCGGGGGCCGGCTCGACACCGCCATCGAGGTCCACCCCGGCACCGTGCTGCGCCCCGGCGACGTCCTGGACGCGGGCGCCGCCCGGCTGGCCCTGGAGTCCAACGGGGACCTCGTCCTGTGGGGCCGCGACGATCGGAGCCTGTGGAGCGCGGGCACCGCCGGAGCGGGCGCCGAGGCGCACTTCTCGGCCGACGGGGAGCTGAGCGTGCGCACCGAGGCCGGGGCGGTGAGCTGGTCCTCCAAGACCGCCGGTCACCCGGGCGCCCGCCTCCTCGTCCGCCCCACGGGCGACGTGGTCCTGCTCCAGGGCGGTACGACGCTGTGGCGCGCCGCGGGGGCGACCCCGGCCACCTGAGGGCGCCGCCGCCGGGACCGTACGCCGCCGGTCCCGGCGGCTCAGTCGGTGGGGGAGCGGTCCGAGACGGAGACGAGCAGGACGCGGGTGTCCGCGCTGGTCGCGCGCCAGCGGTGACGCACCCCGCCGGTGAGGTAGAGGGTGTCGCCCCGCCCGAGGCGGTACGTGCGGCCCTCGGCCTCGACCTCGGCCGCGCCGTCCGCGACGTACATCAACTCGTCGCCCCGGTGCGTGAATTCACGGTCGGCCTGCTGTGCGCCCGTGAACTCCAGGGCGTGCATCTGGTGGTGACCGCGGACCAGGGGGCGGACCCCGCCGTCGGAGGCCAGGCCCGCGTCCTCCCGGGCCCGGACCACGTCCACGGAGCGGTCCGCCGCGTCGGCGGCGGCGAGGAGCTCCACGGCGGTGGTGCGCAGGCCGTCCGCGATCCGCTGGAGCGAGCGCATGCTGGGCCGGGCGCGCTCGTTCTCGATCTGGCTGAGGAAGGGCACGGACAGGCCGCTGCGCTCCGCGACCGCGGCCAGCGTGAGGTCCAGGGCCCGCCGGCGGCGGCGCACGGCGCCACCGAGTCCAGGGCTCGCCGCACCGCCCGCGGCGGGTTTCTCCGTCATGATCGCGTCCTCCCCGGGTCACCTTACGTGCGGCCGGGCGATGTTTCGTACGCCCGTCACACAGCTGACACAACGGGCCCCTACCTTCGAACTCGTTCGAGTTCATCAAAGAAAGTTTGAGGAGGGGTAGTCGTGCCCACCGTCGACCAGAACCAGCGCCGCCGCCGCGGCACCGGTCTCATCGCCCTGGATCCCGACGCGGCGTTCGAGGGCCACACCCTCTACGCACCGCTGACCGGCGGCGGCGAGGTGTACCTGGTGAACCTGCGCGGCGAGACCGTGCACACCTGGAAACTGCCGCACCGCCCCGGCCGCCACGCCCGGATCCTGCCCGGCGGACTCCTCGCCTACAACGGGGTCCTGCCCGGCGAGGACGCCCTCTTCCCGATGTGGCACAAGTACCGCGGTGGCGTCATGGGCGTCCACGCACCCGACGGGACGGTGCTGCGCGAACACCGCGACCCGCTCCAGCACCACGACGCCCACCACTTGGACGACGGCGGGATCCTCTACACCGCCCTCGAACCCCTGACCGGCCGCGAGGCGGCCGCCGTCCGCGGCGGCGCCGCCGGTTCCGAAGCGGACGGCACCGTGTGGGCCGACACGATCAAGCAGGTCGACGCCGAAGGCGACGAGGTGTGGTCCTGGCGCGCGGCCGAACACCTGGACCGCGACGCGTACCCGCTGCACCCCGACTACGCCCGGGAGCACTGGCCGCTGATCAACTCCGTGGTCCCGCTCGCGGACGGCAACATCCTCGCCAGCCTCCGCAGCGCGTCCGCCGTCGTGATCATCAGCCGGGAGACCGGCGAGGTCCTGTGGCGCACCGAGCCGGGCACCGTCTCCCAGCAGCACCACCCCACCGAACTGGCCGACGGCAACCTGCTGGTCTTCGACAACGGGGTGTTCCGCCCAGGGCACGACGTCCCCTACTCACGGGTGATCGAGATCGACCGCGGCTCCGGGAAGGTGGTGTGGGAGTACCACGACCCCGCCAAGGAGTCCTTCTTCGCCCCCTTCATGGGCGCCGCGCAACGCCTCCCGAACGGCAACACGCTGGTCACCGACTCCCCGGCCGGGCGCCTCTTCGAGGTCACCGCCGAGGGCGTGCTGGTCTGGGAGTTCATCGTCCCGCAGTTCGGCGGATACGAGGAGTCCGAGGTCCGCACCCTCTTCCCCGCCGAGCCGAACGCGGTCTTCCGCGCCTACCGCTACGCGGCCGACGAACTGCCCTGGCTGGAGTCCGGATCATGAGTACGACGCCCCCGCCCGCCGCGTCCCCCGCCGCGCCCCCGGCGGCCCCGCCGACCCCACCGAGCTCCGCGACGACGCCCGACCCCGTCGACGAGCGGATCCCCCTGCGGCGCCTCGCCCCGCTCGCCGTCCAGCACGTCCTCGCCATGGCCGCCGCGCCCGTCTCCACCGTCTTCCTCACCGCGGGCGCCCTGCGGCTGACCGGTGCGCAGAGCGCCGCACTGCTCAGCGCGGTGCTCGTGTTGTCCGGAGCCGGATCGCTGCTCCAGTCCCTCGGCATCTGGACGTTCGGGGCGCGGCTGCCGTTCGTCATGCTCCCCGGTGGCGCCGCCACCGCGCTGTTCATCCAGACCGCCAAGGACCACGGCCCGGCCGTCGCCTCCGGCTCGGTGCTCCTGGCCGCCGCGCTGCTCTTGGCGGTGGTCCCGCTGTACGCCCGCATCGTGCGGCTCTTCCCGCCCCTGGTCATGGGGGTCACCGTGCTGCTGATCGGGATCGCCATGATCCGCGTCGCCGCCCAGCTCATCGCCGGGCCGACCGGGAACCCGCCGCCCCGGGCCGTGGTCCTGGCCGGCGTCACGGTGGCGGTGACCCTGGCCGCGTACCTCCTCCTGCGCGGCGTCTGGCGCCAGAGCGCGGTCCTCATCGGCATGGCCGCCGGGACCCTGATCGCGGTGGCGACGGGGCTCGGGACCTTCGCCCCGGCCGCGGGCAGCGGTTTCGCCCTGCCCCACCCCTTCCCCTACGGGACGCCGCGGTTCGACCTCCTCGCGGCCCTGCCCCTGCTCCTCTTCAGCCTCACCACCCTGGCCGAGATCACCGGCCAGAGCGTCCTCAACAGCGAGACGGTCGGCCGCGCGGCCGACCCGGGCCGCGACGTCCCGAAGATCGCCCGCGCCGACGCGCTGACCTCGCTCTTCGCCGGCGTGCTCGGTACGTCCCTGATGGTGACCAGCTCGGAGAACATCGGCATCGGCCGGCTGACCGGCGTCCGCAGTCGGTACGTCACCGCCGCCGCCGGCGGCCTCCTCGTCGCCCTGGGCCTGCTCTCCCCGCTCTCCCGCGCGGTCGCGGGCCTGCCGCCGGCGGTGGTGGGCGGATCCGCCCTCGTCGTCTACGCGGTGATCGCCGTCATGGGCGTCCAGATGCTCGCGCGCGCCGACCTGGCCGAGGGGAGCCGGTCGATGGTCGCCGCCCTCGCCCTCGCCGTGGGCCTCCTCCCGGTGCTCGCCCCGAACCTCTACGGAGCCTTCCCGGGCTGGGTCCGTACCGTCCTCGGCTCCGGCGTGGTCGCGGGCACCCTCGCGGCCGTCCTGCTCCACGCCCTGTTCGCCGCCCGGGGCCCCGATCGGTCAGGAACGGAGAAGCCGGACCGGACCCCCGGAACCTAGCGTGGAGGCCATGGACATCAACCTTTCGCAGTGCTTCATCGCCGTCGACGACCACGACGCGGCGATCCCCTTCTACCGGGACGTCCTCGGCCTGGAGGTGCGGGGCGACGTCGGGGCGCACGGGATGCGGTGGGTGACGGTCGGCGCGCCGTCGCAGCCCGACGTGGACATCGTCCTCGAACCGCCGCTCGCGCACCCGAACGCCTCGGCCGCCGACCGCGAGGCGGTGGCCGACCTGCTGGCCAAGGGCCTGCTGCGCGGGGTCGTCTTCCGCACCGACGACTGCGACGCCGTCTTCGAGCGGATCCGCGCAGCGGGCGGCGAGGTGGTGCAGGAGCCGATCGACCAGCCGTACGGCGTCCGCGACTGCGCCTTCCGCGACCCGGCCGGCAACATGCTGCGCTTCAGCCAGGCGCGGGGGCGCTGACCCCCGACCCGCGAACGGGCGCCCCCGACCCGGCCGGTGCCCGCCGACCGGGGCGGGCGCACGGCCGATCGGGTAGACAGGGGGAATCGGGTGGAGCAGGGGAGCGGACCGGCGCCGCGACCGCGCCGACGCAGCAGAGCAGCAGACATGGAGAGACGATGAGCAAGCGCACGAGGACGGACGCGCAGTCGCCTGCGCCGCACGGCGCCGACAGCCACGACCTGATCCGCGTGCACGGCGCGCGCGTGAACAACCTCAAGGACATCAGCGTCGAGATCCCCAAGCGCCGTCTGACGGTCTTCACGGGGGTCTCCGGCTCGGGCAAGAGCTCGCTCGTCTTCGGCACGATCGCCGCGGAGTCGCAGCGGCTGATCAACGAGACCTACAGCGCCTTCGTCCAGGGCTTCATGCCCACGACGGCCCGCCCGGAGGTCGACGTCCTGCACGGGCTGACGACCGCGATCATCGTCGACCAACAGCGGATGGGGGCCGACCCCCGCTCCACGGTCGGCACCGCCACCGACGCGAACGCCATGCTGCGCATCCTCTTCAGCCGCCTCGGTACGCCGCACATCGGCCCGCCCGGCGCGTACGCCTTCAATGTCCCCTCCGTCCGGGCCAGCGGCGCCATCACCGTCGAGCGCGGCGCGAAGAAGACGGTGAAGGCCACCTTCCACCGCACGGGCGGCATGTGCGTCCGCTGCGAGGGCCGGGGCGCGGTCTCCGACATCGACCTGACCCAGCTCTACGACGACTCGAAGTCGCTCGCCGAGGGGGCGTTCACCATCCCCGGCTGGAAGTCGGACAGCTTCTGGACCGTGCGCGTCTACGCCGAGTCGGGCCTCCTCGACCCCCACAAGCCGATCGCGAAGTTCACGAAGAAGGAGATGCAGGACTTCCTCTACCGGGAGCCCACCAAGGTGAAGGTCGAGGGCGTCAACCTCACCTACGAGGGGCTGATCCCCAAGATCCAGAAGTCGATGCTGTCCAAGGACCGCGAGGCGATGCAGCCGCACATCCGCGAGTTCGTGGACCGCGCGGTCACCTTCACCACCTGTCCCGAGTGCGACGGCACCCGGCTCAGCGCCGAGGCCCGCTCGTCGAAGATCGAGAAGATCAGCATCGCCGACGCCTGCGCCCTGCAGATCAGCGACCTCGCCGCATGGGTGCACGGCCTCGACGAACCCTCGGTGGCACCCCTGCTCGCCACGCTGCGCCAGACCCTGGACTCCTTCACGGAGATCGGGTTGGGCTACCTCTCCCTCGACCGGCCGTCGGGCACGCTCTCGGGGGGCGAGGCGCAGCGCGTCAAGATGGTCCGCCACCTCGGGTCCCCCCTCACCGACGTCACCTACGTCTTCGACGAGCCCACCACGGGCCTGCACCCCCACGACATCCAGCGGATGAACGACCTGCTCCTGCGGCTGCGGGACAAGGGCAACACCGTGCTCGTCGTGGAGCACAAGCCGGAGACCATCGCGATCGCCGACCACGTCGTCGACCTCGGCCCCGGCGCCGGTGCGGGCGGGGGCACCGTCTGCTTCGAGGGCACCGTCGAGGGTCTGCGGGCGGGCGGTACCGTCACCGGCCGCCACTTCGACGACCGGGCCGCGGTCAAGGCCGAGGTGCGCGAGCGCACCGGGACCCTGGAGATCCGCGGCGCGCGCACGCACAACCTCAAGGGCGTCGACGTCGACGTCCCGCTCGGCGTGCTGACCGTCGTCACCGGCGTGGCGGGTTCCGGCAAGAGCTCCCTCGTCCACGGTTCGATCCCGCGCGGCGCCGCGGTGGTCCACGTCGACCAGGGCGCGATCCGCGGCTCGCGGCGCAGCAACCCGGCGACGTACACGGGCCTGCTCGATCCGATCCGCAAGGCCTTCGCCAAGGCCAACGGGGTCAAACCGGCGCTCTTCAGCGCCAACTCCGAAGGCGCGTGCCCGGCCTGCAACGGCGCCGGAGTGATCTACACCGACCTGGCGATGATGGCCGGGGTCGCCAGTGTCTGCGAGGAGTGCGAGGGCAAGCGGTTCGACGCGTCCGTCCTCGACTACCACCTCGGGGGCCGCGACATCAGCGAGGTGCTCGCGATGTCGGTGACCGAGGCGCGGGAGTTCTTCGGCGACGGCGAGGCGCGCACGCCGGCCGCGCACGCCGTCCTGGTCCGGCTCGCCGACGTCGGGCTCGGTTACCTCAGCCTCGGTCAGCCGCTGACCACGCTGTCCGGCGGTGAGCGCCAGCGGCTCAAGCTGGCGACGCACATGGCGGAGAGGGGCGGGGTCTACGTCCTCGACGAGCCGACCGCGGGCCTCCACCTCGCCGACGTCGAGCAGCTGCTCGGCCTGCTGGACCGGCTCGTGGACTCCGGCAAGTCGGTCATCGTCGTCGAGCACCACCAGGCCGTCATGGCGCACGCCGACTGGATCATCGACCTCGGTCCGGGCGCCGGCCACGACGGCGGCCGGATCGTCTTCGAGGGCACCCCCGCCGACCTCGTCGCGGCCCGGAGCACCCTCACCGGCGAGCACCTCGCGGCCTACGTCGGCACCTGACGGCGGGCCGCGCCGGCCCGCCCTGACGGCGTGACGCCGCGTCACCCGGGTGGGCCGGCCCCGCTGGCGGCCCCGCACGGCCCCCGGCTTGCTGGAGGCATGAGACAAGGACGACCGACAGGACGACCGGCGACGCCCTCGGGGCAGAGCCTGAGCACCCCGCGCATGGCCGGACTGGCGGGGGTGCTCTTCGCGATCCTGCTCGCGGGAGCCATCGTGCTGGCCCGGATCGCCCTGCCCGAAGGCGGCGGGGCGGCCCACGTCGCCATCACCTCCGGCCAGCGGGACGCGGTGACGGCCGCCGTGGAACTCGTACCCTTCGCGGGCATCGCCTTCCTCTGGTTCATGGGGGCGCTACGGGCGCACGGCGGTGACGCCGAGGACCGCTTCGTCTCCACGGTCTTCCTCGGCAGCGGCCTGGTCTTCGTCGCCTGCCTCTTCGGCGCCGCCGCGGGCGCCGGCACGGTGCTCGACGCCGACCAGCCCCAGGAGTTCGGCCGCCACTTCTCCTACACCCTGCTCACCACCTACGCGATGCGGATGGCCGCCGTCTTCGTCCTCGCGACCTCGACCATCGGACGCAGGCTCGGGGTCTTCCCGCGGCCGCTGGTCCTCCTCGGGACCCTCGCCGGTCTGGTGCTGCTGGTGGTCGGTTCCTCGGTGCCGTGGTCCGAGCTGGTGTTCCCGGCCTGGGCCCTGATGATCAGCCTGTACGTCCTGAAGTCGGGCCTGGCGGGCCCGCGGGCAGCCGGCCCCGCGCCCGGCCCCGTGGCCTGACCCGCCCCCGGCCGCCGTCACCTGCGGCGATTCACTCCGACGGAGGCATTGGACGGGCCCCGCCCGGCCACGACCCGCAGGCTGGTCCGGGGAAGCCGCGGGGGTCACCGAAAGGACCACACCTTGCTGAGGCTCGTCGTCGATCTCAACCGGTGCCAGGGATACGCGCAGTGCGCCTTCCTCGCCCCCGACGTCTTCGCGATGCACGGGGACGAAGGGCTGCTCTACGACCCACAGGCCCAGGCGGCCCAGCGCGAGCGCGTGCTCCAGGCCGCCGCCGCGTGCCCCGTGCAGGCGATCCTCGTGGACGAACTCGACCTGGCCGCGACCGGCGCCGGCGCGGCCACCGGATCCGGGGAGGCCACCGATGGCTGACACCGCCCTCGAACAGCTCAAGCGGTCCGGCCGGATCGTCATCGTCGGTGCCTCGCTGGCCGGCCTGCGGGCCGCCGAAACCATGCGGGAGAAGGGCTTCGCCGGTTCGCTGACCCTGATCGGCGACGAGCCCCACGAGCCGTACGACCGCCCGCCCCTGTCCAAGTCGGTGTTGCTGGGCCGGGCCGACGCGGACCGCACCCTGCTGCCCCGACGCCGCGCCCTGGACGCCGAGTGGCGGCTGGGCGTTCCGGCCGACGGCCTCGACATGGCGGCCCGTACGGTCAAACTGGCGGACGGCGACGAGGTGCCCTACGACCGCCTGCTGATCGCCACCGGAGTGCGCGCCCGGCCCTGGCCGAACGAGGCCGAGCGCGAACTGGGCAACGTCTTCACCCTGCGCACCCGCGGTGACGGAGCGGCCCTGGCCCGGGCGCTCGCCGCCGGACCGAGCCGGGTCCTGGTCATCGGCGCAGGGTTCACCGGCTCCGAGATCGCCTCCGCCTGCCGCGAACGCGGCCTGGCGGTGACCGTCGCCGAACGCGGGGACGGCCCCCTGGTCGGCGCCCTGGGCGGCGTGATCGGCGCCGTCGCCGCCGAGATGCAGCGCGAGAACGGCGTGGACCTGCGCACCGGCGTCATGGTCACGGGCCTGGAAGGGGACTCGACCGGCCGGGTCCGGGCGGCGCACTTCTCCGACGGCACCACCCTGGAGTGCGACGTCGTGGTCGTCTCGCTCGGCGCCCAGCGCAACACCGAGTGGCTGACCGGCTCGGGGCTCGGGGCGGGCCCGCGCGGCATCGCCTGCGACGCCGGCTGCCGGGCCTTCGACATCCGGGGCATCGTCACCGACGACATCTACGTGGCGGGCGACGTGGCCCGTTCCCCGCACGCGCTCTTCGGCTACCAGTTCCTGTCCCTGGAGCACTGGGGCAACGCCGTGGCCCAGGCCGAGACCGCCGCCCACAACATGATGAGCGAGAGCACCGAGCGCCGACCGCACCTGTGGGTGCCCGCCTTCTGGTCCTCCCAGTTCGGGGTGAACATCAAGTCCGTCGGGGTGCCCTCCATGGGCACCGAGATCATGATCGCCCAGGGCTCGCGCGCCGAGCGCCGCTTCACCGGCGTCTACGGCTACCAGGGCCGGGTGATCGGAGCGGTCACCTTCGACAACTCGCGCTGGCTGCAGTTCTACGAGCAGCAGATCGAGGCGACCGCCCCCTTCCCGCTCCCGTTCACCACCGTGGACCGCCGCCCGGAGGGCCAGAAGCCGATCCCCGCGGACTTCCCCGACCCCTCCGTGCCCACGCACGGCCCGACCATCACCCTCAGCGGGTACTCACCGGCCGACCGCCGGATCACCTTCACCCCCGCCGGGCACTGACCCGCACGCCCACGGAGGACCCGCCATGAACGACGGCATCCTGAGCCAGATCCTGGACTACGCCAACCGCGCCGACCCGTACCCGCTGTACGAGGAACTGCGCAAGACACCCGTCTTCCACGACGGGACCGGACCGTACGTCATCAGCACCTACCACGACATCCACAGCCTGCTGCACGACCCGCGGCTCAGCTCCGACTCCCGCAACCTGACCGCCATGGCCGGCGACCCGCTGGCCGAGGGCGGGGGAGAGGAGGAGACCGCGCTGCCACCGAGCTTCCTGAAACTGGACCCGCCGGAACACGACCGGCTGCGCCGGATGACCAACAGGCCCTTCGGGCCGCCGCACTCCCCGCACCGCGTCGACGGGATGCGCGACGGGCTGCGGGGGATCGTCACCGGGCTCATCGACAACCTCGGCGACCCCGGGGAGATCGACCTGGTCGACCAGTTCGCCTACCCGTTCCCCGTCACGATGATCTGCCAACTGCTGGGCGTACCCCGCGAGGACGAGGCGCGCTTCCACGTATGGGCCGACACCCTGGCGGCGAGCCTGGACCCCGACCCGGACTCCGACCCGGTGGAGCGCCAACGCAGCACCCACGACTCCCGGATGGAACTCGGCATGTACCTGGCCGGGTTGATCGAGGAACGGCGCAAGAACCCGGGCGACGACATGCTCTCCCAACTGGCCGTCGGACACGGCCCGGACGAGACGCTGTCCACCATGGAGCTGCTCAGCACGGCCGCGCTGCTGCTCATCGCCGGGCACGAGACCACGGTCAACCTGATCACCAACGGGATGCTGACGCTGCTGCGCAATCCGGACGTCCTGGCGCAGCTCCGCAAGGAGCCGGGGCTGGCGGTGCCGCTCGTCGAGGAACTGCTGCGGTTCGAACCGCCCGTGCAACTGCTGCCCCAGCGCACGCCCCTCGTCGACATCGAGGTCCGCGGGGTCACCATCCCCAAGGGCTCCTCGATGTGGCTGATCCTGGCCTCCGGCAACCGGGACCCGGCCCGCTTCGAGCATCCCGACCGGTTCGACCCGTACCGCAAGGACATCCAGCACCTGGGCCTCGGCAGCGGCATCCACAGCTGCTTCGGCGCCCCGCTGGCGCGCCTGGAGGCGCAGCTCGCGCTGAGCGAACTGGCCCGGCGGTTGGAGAACCCCAGGCTCCTGGAGGACCCGCCGCCGTACCGGCAGAACGCGGTGCTGCGCGGCCCCCGGCACCTGAGGATCGGCTGCGACGGGATCCGCCCCTGAGCGCCCGTTCCTGAGCGCTCGGACGGGTGGGCGCTCACGCCTGCGGACGTGCGGACGTGCGGACGTGCGGACGGGTGGACGGGTGGACGGGTGGACGGGTGGACGGGTGGACGCTCACGCCGCCAGGCGTGCGCGCCACCAGTCCAGCGTCGCCCCGATCTGCTCGTCGAGGGGGGTGGCGCGCTGCGCGAAACGCGCTTCGTAGGCCCGCGCGTCGATGACGAACGGCCGGTCGAACTGGTAGCGGACCTCCTTCAGTTCGCGGATCAGCGGCGAGAAGAGCGAGGCGACACCGAGCACGGCGGACGGGAGCGGGCGCACGGCGACCGGCCCCGTCGCCGCCCGGGCGGCGAGGAGGTCGACCATCTCGCGGGTGGACCGCGGCGGTTCCGTGGGGACGTGCCAGGCGCGTCCCCAAGCCCGCTCGTCGCCCGCGACCTCGACCAGGGCCCCGGCCACGTCCGGGAGGTAGCTCCAGCTGTGCGGGGCGTCCGGGTCCCCGAGGGCGGAGACCGGCTTGCCGCGCAGCACGCGCGGCACGACCCGGGCGGCCAGGTGCCCGCCGTCGGTCACGCCGGGGCCGAAGAAGTCCGAGGCCCGGACCTCGACCGCCCTGATCCGACCCTGCTCGTGGAGCGCCAGTGCCCGTTCCCAAACGGCCACGCGCACGCGCCCCTTGGGGCCGGTCGCCGCGAGCGGCAGCTCCTCGGTGAGGGGACCGTCGACCGGCCCGTAGCCGTAGAGGTTGCCCAGCATGACCAGGACCGCCCCGGTCGCCTCGGCGGTCGCGCAGAGGGCCGCGGCCAGCGGGGGCCACGCACTCGTCCAGCGGTGATAGGGCGGCGCGGCGCAACTGAAGACCGCGGCCGCGCCCCGCGCCGCCGCGCTCAGCCGCTCCCCGTCCGCCGCGTCCAACGCGACGTGCTCGATGTCGGGTTCGGGGCTGCGGCCCGAGCGGGTGACGACGCGCACCGAGTGCCCGCGCTCGGCCAGCAGGCGGGCGGTGGCGGCCCCGGCGGGCCCGAATCCTACGACGACGTAATGGCTCACGGAGGCACACTAGCGCCCGTGCGCACGGGCACTCGGGGGCGGTTCCCGGTCCTCGGGCCCCGTCCGGCGCTCAGCCTTGACCGGTGCCGGTGCCGGTGCCGGTGCCCGGTCCTTCGGGCGGTGTGGTCCCGGCGCGGTGGACCAGGCGGTAGCCGTACGGGCGCTTGCGGCCCCGCTTCTCGGTGTGGCGGACCCGCGCCCCGCGGAGCGCGGCCTCGACGAGGTCGTTGACGGCGGCGTTGCTCCGCCGGATCCGGGTGAGCTGGTCCCGGGTGAGGCCCGCGGCGCGGGCGGCGGTGCCGAGGTGCGCGTCCCGGGCCAGGGACCGCAGCAGGATGCCGAGGGCGAAGCCGTTGAGCCGTCCGTGCGGTGCCACCGGAAGGGAGGCGGCCAGGGCGGTTGCCGCCACCAGGGCCGCGTCGAAGGCGGGGTCCCGCCGCCAGCGGGTCAGCAGCGCCTCCGAAACGCCCGCGGCGGCCGCGCACCCCGCGGGGCCCAGACCCATGGCGGCCGCGTGCAGGGCCCGGGCGCGGCGCGCACCGGTCTCCGCGGTCAGGTCCGGCTGCCCGTGGACCGCGTCGATCAGGTCCTGTTCCAGCGCGTCCACGGCGGTCAGCCGGGCCACCACGCGCTCCGCCCAGCCCTCGGGCCGGGCCGGTCCCTCCAGTGCGGGGTCGTTCACGTTCCGCGTGCCTCCTGCCGGCTATCCAGTGCCGCGACGGGCGAACGTCGCCTGACGCGGCGCTAGTGCCCATTGTGCGGCTGTGGGCGGCCGCGCCGCGCGGCCGGCCCCGCGCGCCGTTGCACGGTCCTCGGCCCGACCATCGTCTACAGTGCAGTAGACCGTCTACGTGGTTGTAGTCGATCGGCTCTTCGAATGGGGGCCGCACCACCACCGCCACGGGTCGCCGACCCCTGACCGCCGCCCGACTTCCCGAGAGGCCCGCCCATGGCCGATTCCGTCACCGCCGCGACCGACCTCGCGGTCAACCTGCTCGACGCGCACGCGCTCCTGGCCGCCTTCGGCGTGGTGGGCATCGGGGTCGTGATGTTCGCCGAGACCGGGCTGCTGATCGGCTTCTTCCTGCCCGGGGACTCCCTGCTCTTCACCGCCGGCCTGCTGTGCGCGGGTCCGGCCGAAGCGGTCACGACGCTCTCGCTCCCGCTGGTCCTGGTCGCCGCCGTGGCCGGCGCGCTGGCCGGGGCCCAGTGCGGCTACCTGATCGGGCGCCGGGCGGGCGCGACCCTCCTCGCCCGCAGCCGGTCCCCGCGGCTGCACGAGGGGGCCGAACGGGCCGAGCGGTTGCTGGAGCGGTACGGCCACGCCAGGGCGATCGTGCTGGCCCGCTTCGTACCGGTGGTGCGCACCGTCCTGAACCCGCTCGCCGGAGCCCTGAAGGTCCCCGCCCGCGCCTTCACCCTCTGGCAGGTCGCCGGCGGGCTGGTGTGGACGCTGGGCCTGGTGCTCGCCGGCTACGGGCTCGGCTCCTCGGTTCCCGACGTCGACCGGTACCTGCTGCCGATCGTCGCCGTCATCGTCGCCCTGTCCCTGCTTCCCCTGGCGATCGAACTGCTCCGCTCCCGGCGGGCCGTCAAGCACCGGAACGGATCCACTGGATGACCACCGCGCACCTCCCCGCCCTTGTCCAGCTGCCCTCGTACGTCCCCGCGCACGCCCTGGCGTACGACGGTTCGGGCGTCGACGGCCCCGCGTACGTCGATGTGACCGGGTTCGCCCACCGGGCCCCCGGCTGGCTCGACACCCTCGTCTCGGCCTGGTCGGCCTACGGGCTGGCGCTGTTCGCGGTGCTGATGGCCGTCGGCTGGTGGCGGGCCCGGCGCGCGGGCGCCCCCGCGGCGGTCACCGCCCTCGCGGCCGCGCCGATCACCCTCCTGGCCTTCGGCGTCGACTCCCTGCTGAAACTCGCCGTGCGCGAGGACCGGCCCTGCCGGACCCTGCGCACCGTGACGTTGGAGGCGTGCCCCGCCCCCGGCGACTGGTCCTTCCCCAGCAACCACGCCGCCCTCGCGGCGGCGGCCGCCGTCGCCCTGCTCTTCGTCTCGCGTCGGCTCGGCGCCGTGGCCCTGGTCGCTGCGGCGCTGATCGCCGCATCCCGGGTGTGGGTGGGCGTGCACTACCCGCACGACGTGCTGGCCGGCTGCCTCGTCGGCGCCGCGGTCGCCGCCGCGGCGGCCAGAACGGTCCGGCGCCACCAGGGCGCGCTGGCCGAGCGGCTGAAGCGGGGCCCGCTGCGTCCACTGCTGGCCGCCGCATGACCCGTACCGGCGCCGCCCGCCGCGCGGGGTGGCTGGCCCTGGCCGCCGCGTCGCTCCTCGCGCTGCTGGCGCTGTGGGTCGTGCGCGCCCCGGACCACCTGCTGCCCGCCGACGCCGGACTGCACCGCTGGTCCGTGACGCACCGGCCCGCCCCCGCGGCGACGCTGTCGCGCGCGCTCACCGACACCGGCACCGGCTTCGTCCCGTACGTCCTGCTGCTCGTGGCCGGGTGGTACGCGGGGCGCACCACCCGGCGCGGGGCCCGGACGGCCGCGGCGCTGCTGCTGTGCCTCGGTGCGGGACAGGTGGTGCGCTACGCGGTCATGACGCTGGTCGCCCGCCCGCGCCCCGCGGTCGGTGACTGGGCCGCGCACGCCTCGGGCTGGTCCTTCCCCTCCGGCCACACCAGCACGGCCGCGATGACCGCCGGGCTGCTGGTCGCCGCGCTGTTCCTGCGCGGCTCCCGGGTGCCCCGCACCGCCGTGGTGCTCATCGGCCTGTGGGGCGCGGGGGTCGGCCTCAGCCGCGTGTACCTCGGCGTCCACTGGTTCACCGACGTGCTCGGCGGCTGGCTCTTCGCCACCGCGTGGCTCGCGCTCCTCGCCCACTTCTACCTGCGGCGGCCGTCGGCCGAGGGGCTCGGGCGGGGGCTCACGCGGGGGTGAAGGCGTCCTCGGGCGAGTCGTCGAGGACGAAGCCGTTGTCGAGGCGGACACGGACCGTCGCGCGCAGCCGCTGCTCCTGGTAGGCGACCCAATGGGGCTCCAGGGCAGCGACCTTCTCCACCAACTGCTGCCGGCTCGCCGGGGGCATCTGCGGACCGAAGTCCTCCAGGAGCGACGAGAGCCGCAGGTACTCGGCCGCCTCCGGCCCCTGCCGGTCGTGGACGACCACCTGCTCGACGGTCCCCTCGACGCCCGCCGCCAGCGACAGGGATCCGATGACGGTCCCGGGGGAGTCCGGGGACTCGCCCGTCACCGCGACCCAGTCGGTGAGTCTGGTGTCCGCCACGAGCTTCACCCGCTGGCCTTCTTGGAGGGTCATGGATCCTTCGTTCCGTAGGACGGTCGTCGGTGCCATTGTCCAGGACATGGCGCCGCCACCTACACGGGGCGTCCGCTGCCGCCGCTCGGTGCACCGGCGCCCGGGGCGGCCACGAGCTGTCCGGTGGCGGTCAGGGCGAGCCGGGAGAACAGGGTGCCGGAGAACCCGAACAGCAGGGAGATGGCCAGGGCGATCGGCGCCGCGGGCGCGTTCCACGAGTTGTCGAGGAACACGTGGCCGAGGAGGTTGAGCTCCGGGTCGGCGAGCATCCGGACCAGGAGCAGGCCGCCGACCGAAGCGAGGGCGCCGCCGACCGGGGCCAGCACCAGCACCCCCCAGGAAGAGGGGCGCTGGGCGCGCATGACCCCGACGAGCGGGGACAGGAAGCCCCCCAGTGCGCCGAAGACCATCGTCAGCCGGTGGTCCATGACGGCGCCGATCAGCAGGACCGCGCCGAGCCCGGTCGTGGCGAGCCACAGGGCGATGCGCTGCTGCTCGTACTCGCGTTCGGCTTCGGTGTCCTCCCGGTCGTGGAGGTGCTCGACGGTGGCGAACAGGAGGGCGCCGGCCCCGGGCCCGGTGGCGGGCTGCGCGGCCAGCTCGGCGGCGAGTTCCGCGTCACCGGGAAGCGGGGAGTCCGCGAGCCGAAGGCGTACCGACCGGACGTGCGCGGCGATCTCCTCGGGCGTCTCCAGGCGCAGGAGCTGCCGCTCGGCGCTGTGCAGCATCCGCCAGGCAGCGGCGAGTTTGGACAGCGGGATCGCGATCACCCATGAGGTGGGCAGCAGCCGCCACACCACCAGGCCGCTCTTCTCCAGGTCGTCCAGCCGCCCGGTCACGGCAGCCAGCGCCGCCGTCGCGACGGGGTCGCCGGCGCCCACGGCGGCCAGTACCGACGCCCGGGCCCGGCAGTCCCGGATGCGTCCTTGGAGCAGCCGGTAGCGGGGGGCCGCGATCAGCCCCCTACTGGTGATGTACACGATCCCCAGATAGCAAGCGCAGACCAGCTCCAGCGCCCAGCGGCCGTCCCCTACGACTTTCTCCCACACCCCGGGCCCCCTCCCGTCCTGGCCTACCGGCGGCCTCATCCTGCCGCACGCCGCGGCCGGTTGGGGAGCGGTTCCACGGATGAGGTGCGGTGAGGCGTCCCGTCAGGACGACCGGTCCGTGCTCGTGTCGTCGTCGATCCGTATCCACTGGACTTCCAGGTCGCCGGTGGAGGCGAGGGTGGAGCGCAGGGCGGCCTCGGAGTTCGTCGTGCCGGTCACCAAGGCGATGTAGGGCTTCGCTCCGGCGCGCTGGGCGAGGAAGGCGGTCGGATCCGGCACGTGCCCCGCGCCGGGCAGCGGGACCAGGTGGGCGGTGTGCAACAGGTGCCAGGTCTCGGGGTCGACCCCCGGCCTGTGGTGCAGGACCGCGAGTTCCTCCGGCTCCGCCCCGTACATCCGGGTCACCGCCACCGCTGCGCCATGGGCGGGTCCCACCGCCAGACCCGCACCGACGCACCGGTAGAACTCGCGGGCGAAGGTCTTGGCCATCACGTCCTCCACCCGCCCGGGATAGCCGATCGCACACCCTGCGGTCTGCGCCAACTCCTCGGCCGCACCGTCGGTGGCACAGGCATTGAGCAGCACGAGCCGCACGCCCTTGCCGGCCGCCGCCAGCAGGTCGCCGAGCCCCGCGGTGACCAGTGGGGCGTCGCCGCCGTCCTCGGTCAGGACCCGCAGCCCTCCGTCGGTCGCGTGGCCGGAGAAGTGGACCACCGTCGGTGCCCGCTCCAGCAGATGCTCCAGGATGTCCTCGCCGCGCACCGCCTGGGCGGTGTGCACCGTCAGCCCGTCGCGGTAGCGGGCCGAGCGGACGACCTGAGTGACCTCGCGCTGCTCCGCACCGGTGTCGGGGCCGCCGAGTCGGGTGGCGACCGCGGACAGCATCAGTACGCATGCCGGCGGCGGGCCGCTCACCCTTCGAGCTCCGGGGCGGTGACGGCCAGGACCGCCTGCAGGACCGCGCTGAGCGCGGCGGCCCGGGAGGGCCGGGCGGACAGCAGGGATGCGAGTTCGGCCACGGCCCTGTTCCGCTCCTCGGCGGTGGGCGCGGCCTCGTGCGCCGCGGCGGCCAGGACGTCTCCCGGGTCGGGTACGGCGGCCTGCCGGGCCGCACGCACCACCGCCCCGTTCGGGGCGTCGTCCAGGGCGCGGGCGGCCAGCCAGTGCACCGTTGCGGTCCAGGAGGCGTCGAAGACGCTCCCCTCGACCACCGCGAGCCACGCGAGCGTCTGCCCGTCCGCGGCCTCCAAGGCCTGCTGGACACGGGCGTGCAGTACCTGCCGGTCCTCCAACAGGCCGTAGGCGGCCTCGATGCCGTCCGCGGCGGCCATCGCCAGGACCGCGCGGTGCACGGCGATCACTTGGCTCTCACCCTGGGGCCCCTCGTCCATACCGGCCAGGGCCCCGTCCGCGTCGGGAGCGAGGAGGTCCTCGACGTGCTCGGCCAGGAACGCGGCCGAACCCGCCCAGCCTCCGTCCCCGGAGCTTGCCCGGATCCACGCAATCAGGGTTTCTGTCAGCAGCAGTGGCCGGTACACCACGTCCCCCGGCACGCCGGCCACCACTTGGTCCAGCAGTTCGACATGCCCAGCCGCGGCATCGTGCAGTCGCGCCCATTCCCGCAAGGCCACGCCGGATGCGGCATCGAGCAGAGCGGTGTGCCCTTCCAAGAAGGCGCGGGAGGCAGCCCAGGTGTCGGTGTTGATCCAGTCCGCTGTCAGCTTGAGGGCCGTTTCGCTGACGTCCAGCCATGCCGATGGATCAACAGCCCGGTTGCCTTCCCCGCAGAAGTGCATCACTACCTCGCGCTGTGCGGGGTTGTTCTTGACGATACGTCGCAGGACCTGGCGGACCTGGAAGGCGGTCGGCCCATCAAGCCCGGCGGGCGAGGTCAGCAGTGCACACAAGCCCTCGACCGCTTCGGTCGTCTCGCCATGTTCCAGAACGAACACGGCTCGCGAGTAGGAGAGCTGCGCGACGGCCGTTGACTGTCCGTGCCACGAGTCGATGACTTCCTCGAAGAGCCTGAGTGCGTCGCCACGGCGGCCGATCTCCGCGAGTCGGTTGGCGAGGTTGTTCAGCGACGTTGCCAGGTTGGGGAGGTGGGCGTCGGGGTTTTCGTGGGCGAGGGTGCGGTAGAGGGTGGCGGCTTCTTCGGCGGGGGTAAGTGCCTCCTCGTGCTGTCCGATCGCTCCGAGATGGTTGGCGAGGTTGTTCAGCGACACTGCCAGGTCGGGGAGGTGGGCGCCGGGGTTGGCTCGGGCGAGGGTGCGGCGGAGTTGGACGGCTTCTTCGGCGGGGGCGAGTGCCTCCTCGTGCCGTCCGATCCCCGCGAGTCGGTTGGCGAGGTTGTTCAGCGACATCGCCAGGTCGGGGAGGTGGGCGTCGGGGTTGTTGCGGGCGAGGGTGCGGTAGAGGGTGGCGGCTTCTTCGGCGGGGGTAAGTGCCTCCTCGTGCTGTCCGATCGCTCCGAGATGGTTGGCGAGGTTGTTGAGCGAACCGGCCAGGTCGGGGAGGTAGGCGGCGGGGTTGGCTCGGGCGAGGGTGCGGCGGAGTTGGACGGCTTCTTCGGCGGGGGTAAATGCCTCCTCGTGCCGTCCGATCTCTCCGAGCAAGGCGGCGAGGTTGTTGAGCGAACCAGCCAGGTTGGGGAGGTAGGCGTCGGGATTGGCTCGGGCGAGGCTGCGGTAGATGGAGGCGGCTTCCTCGACTTGGGCGAGCGCCTCCCCGCGCCGCCCAACCCCCCCTAGCTCGACGGCGAGGTTGTTCAAAGACAGAGCCAGGTTGGGGAGGTGGGCGTCGGGGTTGTGGTGGGCGAGGGTGCGGTGGAGAGTGGCGGCTTCTTCGGCCAGGGCGAGTGCTTCCGCGCGCCGTCCGATCTCTCCGAACAAGGCGGCGAGGTTGTTGAGCGAACCGGCCAGGTTGGGGAGGTAGGCGCCGGGGTTGTCGTTGGCAAGGGTGCGACGGAGTTGGACGGCTTCTTCGGCGGGGGCGAGTGCCTCCGCGTGCCGTCCGATCTCCGCGAGTCGGTTGGCGAGGTTGGTCAGCGACATCGCCAGGTCGGGGAGGTGGGCGTCGGGGTTGTCGTGGGCGAGGGTGCGGTAGAGGGTGGCGGCTTCTTCGGCGGGGGCGAGTGCTTCCGCGCGCCGTCCGATCTCCGCGAGTCGGTTGGCGAGGTTGTTGAGCGACGTTGCCAGGTTGGGGAGGTGGGCGTCGGGGTTTTCGTGGGCGAGGGTGCGGCGGAGTTGGACGGCTTCTTCGGCCGGGGCGAGTGCCTCCGCGCGCCGTCCGATCTCCCCGAGCTGGATGGCGAGGTTGTTGAGCGACGTTGCCAGGTTGGGGAGGTGGGCGTCGGGGTTGTCGTGGGCGAGTGCACGGTAGAGGGTGGCGGCTTCTTCGGCCGGGGCGAGTGCCTCCGCGCGCCGTCCGATCTCCCCGAGCTGGACGGCGAGGTTGTTGAGCGACGTTGCCAGGTTGGGGAGGTAGGCGTCGGGGTTGTCGTGGGCGAGTGCGCGGCAGACGGTGGCGGCTTCCTCGACTTGGACGAGTGCCTCCGTGCGCCGTCCGAGCGCCCCAAGATGGACGGCGAGGTTGTTGAGCGAACCGGCCAGGGTCGGGAGGTAGGCGTTGGGGTTGTCGTGGGCGAGGGTGCGGTAGAGGGTGGCGGCTTCCTCAGCGGGGGCGAGTGCTTCTGCGCGCCGTCCGATCGCTCCGAGATGGTTGGCGAGGTTGTTGAGCGACATTGCCAGGTTGGGGAGGTGGGCGTTGGGGTTGTCGTGGGCGAGGGTGCGGTAGAGGGTGGCGGCTTCTTCGGCGGGGGCGAGTGCTTCTGCGCGCCGTCCGATCGCTCCGAGATGGTTGGCGAGGTTGTTGAGCGAACCGGCCAGGTCGGAGAGGTAAGCGTCGGGGTTCGCCTCGGTAAGTTGCCGCAGCGCCGTGACCCCGGGGCCGCCGGCGGCGAGGGCGTGGTCGGGCAGGTGCCGCTGCAGGTAGGGGTTCGCCCGGTCCGGCATGGTGCCCTCGGCAGTCTGTTCCAGTGTCAGGTCCACGAACGAGCGGACGATGGCCAGGGCGGGCGGATGGCCGTCACCGGCGGGAGTCGCGGGTGCTTTCCGCAGGTGGGTGATGAGTTCGCGGTGGTACAGCCGGTAGACGGCCTGGTGGCCGTCGCTGTCCTCGACGATGTACCGGCCGTAGTGGGCCAGGAGCCAGTCGATGTCCGCGGGCCCGTACACCGTGCCGTGCCGGCTGACGGCCCGGGCGGCGGTCTGCCAGACGCCGTGGGCGGGCATGCCGTTGCCCGCGGCCCAGGCGAGCGCGGAGAGGAGGTCGTCCGCGGCGTGCGGCAGGTCGCGGCCGTCGCGGTGCAAGGCGGTGCCGGTGGCCAGGTCGCGGGTCAGGGCCTCGGAGATGGTGGCCGGGATCTGCTCGCGCCACGGCCGGTCGGGGGAGGCGGCCAGGTCGCGTGCGAGTGCGGACGCGACGATCCGGGCGAACAGGAAGCCTCCTCGGCTGCCGGTGGCCCGTTCGGCCAGGACCGGGGCCACCTCTTCCGCCATCTCACCGGGCAGCCCGTCGACCGTCAGGCGCTTGCGGACGTAGTCGGCGATGTCGGCGGCGGTGTCGGGTTGTTGGTCGAGGTCGAGGACTTTCACGGCAGCGCCCACCGTGCGGGTCAGCGCTGCATCCAGGGTCTCGCCGGGTTCGAGATGGGGCCGGAACGGCCGGTCCCGCGAGGCCAGCAGTACGGTGCACAACCGGCTCAGGGGGACCAGTAGTTGATCGGCGATCGGCCCTGCTTGGCCGGGCGTGGCCTCGTCCAAGCCGTCCAGTACCAGTACGTGGCGCCGCGCGCCGGTGGCTTCGAGCCCTTCCAGGTCGGCGATCAGGCCGGCGGGCGTCTTCGGCTCGGGCAGGCCCAGTTTGTCGGCGAGCGCCGCGGCCACGTCCTGTACGCCCATGCCCCGCAGGTGCAGGGCGGCGTCCACGCTGTCCTGCCCCGGGTCCGGGTCGTCCTTCGTCAGGGGAGCGTGCTCCATGATCGCGGCGCGTTCCTCCGGGTGGGCCAGCGCCGCGATGCGGCCCGCGACCGCCGACTTTCCGGCCCCGGCGCTGCCGGTCAGCAGCAACATCCCCGCCGCGCCCTCGGCGAGCCAGGCGGTGATCTCCTCCAGGGCGCGGCGCCGCCCGGTGAAGAACCAGCCCTCCTCGGTGGGGTCGATTCCCCGGGCGGCGAGCACCAGGTGTTCCACCAGCGCTTCACCGGCCCGCGGGCGCCACAGCGGGTTGCGGAAGATCGGTTTGGGCCGGCCGGTGGACGCCCAGACGGGGACCTGCCCGCTGTCGCGACAGTCCTCCATGGCGGCCTGGGCCAGGGTGTCCCCGGTGATGCCTTCGTTGCGCACGCTCCACTCGTGCCGGTACCGGCCCGGCTTCTCGTGCCCCCGTGCGCGGGTGTGGGCCACGGGCTCGGTTCGGCTCGGGCCGTCCCGCAGCAGTCGCAGCACGGTCTCCAGGAGCAGGCCACGGCTCCCCGCAGCCTTTTCGTGGGCCTGGCAGGCGGCGAGCACGCCGAGCCAGGAGGTTCGGGGTTCGGGCAGGGTGCGGTTGCTCCAGGCGGTCAGTGCGTGGTCGACGGCGCCGAGGGCGCCGGCGCCGGAGTGGCAGGTGTCGAGCAGGATCAGGATCTGGTCCGCGCTGCTGGACAGGACCTGGCCTGCGAGGCGTTCGGGGTTATAGAACAGGTCGGGGGTCCCGAGCTCCTCCTTCGCGGTTGCCCGGGTGATGAGTTGCAAGTTCCTCTTGTCGTCGATCTCCGCGTGTCCGGACCAGGCGACGACGGCCGGGCCGTGGTTCCCGTCGGCGTGCCAGCGCTTGCGCCACTCGTTCAGAGCGTCGACGAGGCCGCCCTGTCCGAGGTTCGTCAGGACGGTCGGTCGATAGCCGAACGGCGCGAGGGCAGCAGCGAGTTCGTCCACCTGCTCGACGGCGCCGGGCAGCGGACGGAAGGCCGGATCCTCGTAGCGGTCGTACACGGTCGCCAGGAAGGTGCCCGGGACGGATGCCGTGCCGGTTGCGTCGGGGTCCTCGCTGTTGTGGGTCATGCGTCGCCTCCGATGAGGGTCAGTGCGGTCACCGCGGTGTCCTCGTGGTCGCGCGAGGCGTGGACGGTGACCCGGTACGCTCCCGGCCCGAGGCAGGGGAACGCTCCCGCGTAGCGGCCCCCGCCGAGGTTGCGCAGCGTGCGCTCCTCGCAGACGCCCTCACCGGTCACGGTGGCCCGGACGGAGAGCTCGTCCGCCCCGGCGCGCTCGGTGGCGACCCTGACCTCCACCGGCAGCGGCTCGCCCGTCGCCAGGTAGTCCGGGGCCCGCACGCTCAGTGGATAGCCGGCCTGCGCGCCGCGGTAGACGCGGGGCGCCGGGGCGAGCCAGTCGAACAGGTCCTCCAGGACGCCGGGGTGGCCCTTGATCGCGCCGTGCGTGGCGAAGGAGGCCCGCACGGTCGGGTCGTCCAGGGGCAGTTCGGCGGGGTAGGCGGCGAACCGCGGCACCCGCCCGTCCCCGCCCTCGTCGTGGCCCTCGATGGTCTCGATCAGCCGCAGGCGTTCGCCTTCGACGGCGGCCGTCGTCGGGGTGGGCTGCCGTACGCCGACCACCGGCAGGCACAGCCGATCCGATCCACCCCGCCGGACGCGTAAGAGGGCCGCCGCACGGATCTCCGCGTGGAACCGCCCGGCGTCTTCGAGGAGCAGCGGATCCACGCCGCGCAGGCCGCCGGCGATCTCCTTCGGGTACCGCAGCCCGTCCGGGCCCTCCAGGCAGGCGTAGTCGGGAGTGAGCTGGTGGGTGGACGGGAGGCTGCGCCCGAAACCGCTCAGGTCCACCCCCAGCCGTTCACCGCCGATCCGGTGCCCGTTGACCAGCGACTCCAGTGCCCCGATCGACCCCCGGTGCGGGGTCCCCAGCGTGATCAGCTGCCGGGTGACCTCGGCGCCGCCCGCGCACTCCACGTAGTACCGGGCCACGAGCCCGCCCATGGAGTGGCACACCAGCCGCACCCGGGCGTCCGCGCGGTGCGGCGCGGACGCCCGCCACCGCCCCAGTGCCTCGTCCACCCGGGCGGCCAGCAACCGGGCGTTGTAGCGGCACGACAGCCGCCAGTCGTAGGCGAACCCGACCAGGTTCACCGGCGTGTCCGCCCGCTCGCCCGGCAGCGCACGGCGCAGCGTGAACGTGCGTTCCAGCCAGCCGAGCAGGCCGCTGTACCCGTCGACCAGCGGCCACACTCCGGGCAGCGCGTGCAGGGACGGCACGAGCCCGACCGGCACGACGCCGTCCCCGGGATGCCCGTCACCGAGGTCCTTCGGAAGGCGAAGGTCCTTCACGGAGCCGGCGAAGGTCCTGATGCCCTGCCAGAGGGCGCCGGCCGAGGCGCCCCACACCTCCCGGCCGTCCACCGCCAGGCGGCTGCCCAGAATGCCCGGGACCACCACCACCAGGTCCTCGAACGGTTCGCGTCGCACCGTACCCACCCCCGTGCTCATCACTACGCCGCCGGGGCCGTCACGGCTGCGCCCCGGAGCATCGATCCGGAGCGTCGATAACTACCAGACACGCGGACACCGCGACCCTTCAATCGGACAAGTCACCCCCTCCGCAGGGGCCGGGCCGAGGGCCGGGTCGGCGGGGCGTAAGACCGCGGGGCCGGGGGACCCGGAAGCCGTTAGAGCGACGAAATGTCCCTTTCTCCTAGGTTCGGTGGTGTCAGTCGGACAGCCCGACGGACAGCCACTCCGAGGAGCCCCACATGAAGATCAGCAAGCGCATCGTCGCCACCTCCGCCGCGGTCCTGCTCGGTACCGTCGCCTTCGGTGGAGCCGCGCACGCCGCGGACGGCCACGGCGGCGCCCCGGGCAAGGACTCCCAGCACCAGCGGACGGTCCACGCCGCTCCGGGAACCGACCACGTCCCCGCGCAGAAGATCCGGCCCGCCTCGAAGGACAACCCGTACAGCCAGACCATCAAGGCGGCTCCGGGCACCGAGCACACCGCCGCGGGGGTCCTGGCGCAGAAGTGACCCGGCGGGGCGCGGCGGTCCACCGGCCCACCGGTCCACGGGCCCACCGGACGGGCCGCCGCGTCCTGAACTCCGCTACCCGCCGTACGTACGCCACCGTGCCGGTGCCGGTGCTCGTGCCGTGTGAACGGGTCGTACCAGTGGGGCGCGTGTGACGCTATAACGGGCACATGATCTTCCACATCGCTGTGCTGCCCTGCCGGTCGGCGGCGCCCGAACGACCTTGTGAACAAACGGTCTTGGTGGCGCCCGGGGGCTCCGCGCCGCGGCGCGGAGCCCCCGGGCGGCTGGGGAGTGACATCGTGCCACCCGGCCCGTCACCCCTGCGAGTGACCGCGCGCATCACCGCACCGCCGGCCCCGCCCCCGGGCCGCCGCCCGCACCCGCCGCACCGACAAGGAGTGCCCGGATGACGCACGCCCGCCCCCACGCCGACACGGACGCCGACCCCACCGGCCCCGAGACCGTACGCAGTTGCCCCTTCCGCCACGACGTGGCGCTGGAGCCGGATCCCGCCATGGCACGGCTGCGGACGCAAGCGCCGATCACACGCATCGCCATGCCGTACGGGCAGGGCGACTGCTGGTTGGTGACCCGGTACGCCGACGTGCGCACCGTCACCTCCGACCGCCGCTTCAGTCGGGCCGCACTCGTCGGACAGGACTTCCCGCGCACCACCCCGGTGCCCGTCGTCGCGGACGGGTCGATCAACCTCATGGACCCGCCGGTGCTGAACCGGGTCCGCCGCCTCGTCATCGGCGCCTTCACCATCCCCGCGGTGGAGGCCGTGCGGCCGTGGGTCCGTACGACGGTCGACGGCCTGCTGGACGCCATGGCGGACGCCGTGGCCGAACGCGGGCGCGCGGACCTCGTGTCCCACCTCGCCCACCAGATCCCCCTGCTGACGATCTATCAGTTGATGGAAGTGCCCGAGGAGGACCGGCCCCGGCTGCGCGCGTGGGCCACCGCCATGACGTCGATGCACCCCGACGGGCGGGCCGCGGCGGTCGGGGCCGAGGCGCGACTGCGCGCGTACTTCGGTGCGCTCTCGCTCGCCCGCCGGCGGCGCCCCGGCAGCGATCTGATCAGCGCGCTCGCCACCGCGCGGATCGGGGACGAGACCCTGACGGAGGACGAACTCGCCGTCCTGACCATGCTGTTGGTGGTCACCGGGCACGACACCACGGCGCACGCCATCAGCAACATCGTCTACACCCTGCTCACCCACCCCGACCGGCTCGACGAGTTACGGGCCCGTCCCGGACTGCTGCCGCAGGCGCTGGAGGAGCTGCTCCGCTTCATCCCCTTCCGGCAGGGGGTGGGGACCCCCCGGGTCGCGCTGGAGGACGTCGAGCTCGGCGGGGTGCTCATCCGGGCCGGCGACACCGTCCAGGTCTCCTATCTGACGGCGAACCGGGACGGCTCGGTGTACGACCGGCCGGACGGCATCGACTTCGAACGGACCGAATCCGCCCCGCACATGGCCTTCGGTTACGGCAGTCACCACTGCCTGGGATCGCACCTGGCCCGCATGGTCCTCCAGGTCTCCGTCGCGGCGCTGCTGCACCGCTTCCCCGGCCTCCGGCTCGCGACGCCGGCCGAGGAGGTGCGCTGGAACACCGGATCGCTGTGGCGCCACCCCCTCGAACTGCCCCTCACCTGGTAGGGATCCGCTGCTCGGGACCCGCGCCGCGAGCGGGCCGGGCGGGGCCGTCAGCGCGGCGCGCCGGGGGCGCTCCAGCGCTCCACGTCCCTGGTGAGCGAGTCCAGCCAGGCGAGGGCGGCGAAGAACCGGGGCGGCGCGAGGTCCGTGGGCGTCGGCCCCGCACGCACCGCATCCGGGGGCGTCGCGTCCGGCGCCCCGCGCAACAGGGAGGCCACCGCGCCCGCGCGCTCGCACAGCCAGCCGCCTTCGACCCCGTCCAGGGGCCGGCCGCCCCGGCCGAGCAACCGCCGTGATCCCCAGAGCACGTGATGGCCGGTCAGGATCGTGGCCTGCCAGTCCGGGGCGGTACCGGCGGCGGGGCGGGGCTCGCTCTGGTGCTGCGCGAACGCCGACTCGGCCAGCGACACGGCGAGTTGGAGCGGATGGTCGTCGGGGACGGTCCCCGGTCCGCCCGCGGCCACCCCCGCGGTGGCGGCCTCGACCGTATCGGCCGCCCGCGCCAGCATCAGGGCGACCGCCCGGTGGAGTTCCTCCTGCGCGCCCCGCGGCCAGGCCAGCAGTCCGAAGACGGTGCCGATCAGACTGCCGATGACCACGTCCATGATCCTGACCTCGGCCAGCCGCCAGGTCACGGGAGCCAGCTGCGCGAAGACGAAGGACACGACGAGGGTGAACATGCCCTGGGACCAGCCCACGCCCCGCACCGGCCCCACCGTGAAGGCGACGAGCATGACGAAGGGCAGGGCCACGGCGTAGACGGTGGTCCGCCCGCCGACCAGGGCCAGGAGCGCCGCGGTCACCAGGGCGCCGACCAGCGTGCCGGTGAGGGCCAGCCGTACGGTCGCCCGGGTCTGCGCGGCCGTGGTCCGGGTCAGGCTGAGCACGGCGAGCATCGCCCAGAAGCCGTGGGGCAGCGACTCCACGCCCGCGACCGTACGGGCCGCCGCCAGGGCGAGGCTGATCCGGACGGCGTTCTGGAAGTAGACGGACCGGGGCCCGGCGTGCGCTGCCAGCCGGTGCCACCACAGACGGGGGGCGCGCTGCCCGGCGTACCAGAAACGGCCGGGATCGGTCTCGGCCGGCGGGTCGGCCCGGCGGCCCCGAACGGCCAGCTCGGCCGCCGTGGAGAAGGCCAGCGCGGCGTCGGCCGCCTCCAGCGCCGCGGCCCGGCGCAGGCCCCGGGCCGCGGTCGTGGGCCGCTCGTCCGCGCTCCGGGCCGTCGCCCGCGCCCGTACGCGCCGCAGCGGGTCGCGGGAGTCGGCCGTGCGGGCCGGGTCGATCGCGGCGGCGGTGTCGCGCAACAGCGCCGCGGTCCCGGTCGCGGACCGGGCCAGCGCGGGCAGCAGCTCGGGTTCCAGGTCCGGCGGCCGCTCGCCCGGCGGCGGCGCGGGGAGGTTCACCAGCCGACTCAGCAGCGTACGGGCGGCCAGCCCAGCGTGGCTGAGGGCGCGGTCCCGCAGCCCCGGCCCCGCGGGACGCTCGGCCTCCGTGACCCGGAAGGGCCGCAGGGACTCCCCGGCGGCCAGGGCGGCCCGCGCCGCAGCGGGGGACAGCCCGTACGGCTCGCGGCCCAGCTCGACCGCGCAGCGGGCCGCGGTCACGGCGGCCCGAGCGGCCAGTTCCCCGTAGGCGGGGGCGCGCGGCTCGGGCAGGACGAAGGCTTCGGCGAGGACGAGCAGCGCCAGCCCGAAGGTCACCCCGGCGAGCCGCTCGACCAGGGTGTCCGGGGCGTAGGGCGGGAAGCACGGCAGGATGTAGAGCAGCTGCAGCCCGGGAGTGGCTCCCGCCGCCCGGGGGCCGGCCGCCGCCGCGAAGGCGAGCAGGAAGCCGATCACCAGCATGCCGGCCACGGCGCTCCAGGTCCGCACCGCGAGGTAGCTCCCGACGGTGACCAGCGCCCAGGCGACGGGCGCCGCCCGCACCAGGGCGGCCGCCCGCTGCCGCCCGGTGCCGGGGACGTGGGAGAGGGCGGCCATCGAGACCACCCCGAAGAGCGCGTACGTCGCCGCGACGGGCCGGTCCAGCCCGTACAGGCACACGAAGAACGCGGCGCACGCGGCGAGCGTGGTCCGCAGCGCGCGCCGCGTCGTGCCCGTCGGCCCACCGTGGACGCCCATGACTCCAGCATCGGACCGTCGGCCCGGAGCCACCACACGCGACCCCTGACCGATGGATCGGTCAGCCCGCCCGCGCCGGAGCGGGCCGATCGACTTCGAGCGCGGCACCCCCCCCGCACAGGGGGTCATTCCGTCCCCGCGGCGCGGCTAGGCTGGGCGCATGACTGTGCTCGTGTACGAAGACTTCGGTACCGGACGCCACCGGGAAGCCTCCCTGATCCGGCACGCCCTGGGCAGCGTCCACGACGAGGAACTCGTCGCGGGCCTCGCCGGGGGCGTCGGCTTCATGTACTTCGTCTTCGAGTACGAGGGCCGGAACCCCATCGCCACCATCGTGGCCCAGGCCCACCCCGAGCCCTGGGTGCAGGTCGCGCTCGGCCGCCTGGGGGTCCCGTACGACGCCACGCGCGCGATGAAGCCCCGCTGGGGCCGGGTCCGGGCGGCGCTGGACGAGGGGCAGCCGGCGTTCTGCGTCGTCGACCGCTCCTCGCTGCCCTGGCACGCGGCCGACCCGGACGCCGAGATGACCGGCGCCGACCCGTACACCGTCGTCATCGCCGGCTACGACGGCGACGACCTGCTGATCGAGGACGGCGCCGGGACACCGCACCGGATCGACCGCGAGGAGTTCGGGGCGGCCTGGACGGCGCACCGCAAGGGGCGTCACCAGCTGATCGTGCCCACCGGGCCGGCCGAGAGGGAGCCGGATGTGGACGGGGCGATCGCCTCGACCGTCGGCCACTTCACCGGGCCCGTCCTGGGGAACCAGTTCGACGTGAACTTCGGCTTCTCCGGGATGGAGAAGTTCGCCGCGCAGCTGCGCGACCGGACCACTGCGACCGGATGGGAGCGCCGGTTCGGCGGTTCCCCCGAGGCTCTGCGCGCCGGCACCGGGCGGCTCCACGCCTGCCTGGAGGAGGAATGGACCGCCCCGGGGGCGACCCGGCCGCTGTACGCCGACTTCCTCGATCTGGTCGGGCGCCCCGAGGCGGCCGGACTCTTCCGCGAGTCCGGCCGCCACTGGTCGGAACTGGCCCTGCTCGCCCGGGACGCCGACGCCGGGGCCGACGCGGAGGGGCGCGGCGCGCTCTTCGAGGCGTTGGCGCAGCGGGTGGACCGCTGCCTGGAGCTGGAGGGGCAGGCCGTCCGGGCGCTGGGGAAGTAGCGCCTGGCGGCTCGGTGGAAGCAGCGGCTCAGCCGCTCTTCTTGGGGACCAGCGGTTTGTGGCCCGGGTACACGTGGTCGGGGGTCACGATCCGCGTGACCGCCTCGCCGAAGAGCGTGCTCGGCTCCTGACCCTTGGTCTCGACGTCGGTGTTGAGGACGACGACCATCGTGGCCTGGGCCGGCGGCAGGTAGACGGTCAGGGTCTCGTAGCCGGGCAGCGAGCCGTTGTGCCCGATCCAGCCCTGCACGTCGAAGATGCCCAGCCCGTAGCCCGCTCCCGGGATGTCCATCGGGGTGGTCTTCAGTCGCTCCGCCTGGGTCGCGGGCGTCAGCAGGGTGCCGGTGGCGAGCACCCGGGCCCAACTGCGCAGGTCCTGGAGGTCGGAGATCATCGCGCCGGCGGCCCAGGCCCAGGAGGGGTTCCAGTCCGTCGCGTCCTCGATCTTCCCGGAGAGCGTCTGGTCGGTGTAGCCGTGTGCGTGCGGATCGGGGAGCCGCGAGTCCGTCGGGAAGAGCGTGTCGCGCAGCCCGGCGGGCTCCAGCACGTCCTGCGCGATGACGTCGTGCAGCGGACGCCCGGTCACCTTCTCCACCACCAGGCCGAGCAGCACCAGGTTGGTGTTGGAGTACTGGAACCGCGCGCCCGGCTCGAACTGCACCGGGTGTGTGAAGGAGTAGTCCAGCAGCTGTCGCGGTGTGAAGCTCCGGCCGGGATCGCCCTCGAACGCCTTGATCATGCCGGGGTCGAGGGTGTAGTTGAACAACCCGCTGCGCATGCCGGCCAGTTCGCGCAGGGTGATGCGGTCGCCGTTCGGCACGTCGGATACGTACGTGGCGATGGGGTCGTCCAGGCCGACCTTGCCCTGGTCCACGAGTTGGAGGAGGGCCGTGACCGTGAAGGTCTTGGTCTCGCTGCCGATGCGCACGCGGAGATCGCTGCGCATCGGCTCGCCGGTCACCTTGTCGGCGACGCCGAAGCTCTTCACGTAACTGCCCTTGCCGGGGGCCCACAGTCCCACGGTCGCTCCCGGTACCCCGGTCTCGCGCAGGACCGCGCGCACGGCCGCGTCCAACTGCGCGGCGACGGCCGGAGTGAGCTGCGGGAAGGCCGCGCCCGTAGTGGGTGAGGGGGCCGCGGAAGAGGAAGAGGAGGAGGTGGGGGAGGAGGAGGTGGGGGAGGTGGGGGAGGTGGGGGAGGGCGCCGGGGAGGTGGCGCCGTACGCCGAGCCCGAAACCGCCGGGATGACGAGCACGCCCGCCGCGGCGGCAGCCGCGCAGGCCCGACGGAGCCGGATGTGGGTTGGCTTCACCGCACGATCTCCTGTCGTCCGAGGACCCAGGTGAGAAAACACAGCCACACCACCGTAGGCCCGCCCCGCACCCGCCGCGAGGCGGGACGGAACGGGCCCGGGTCCGCCCGGCGCGCGGCGCCGGGCGGGTACCGCTGCGGGGGTCAGGGGGTCGTCTTGCCGACCTCCAGGTCCGCCGTCGGGTCCTTGACCTTGCCGCCGGGCGGGCCGGCGGCCGCGCTCGTGTTGTTCTTGGTGTCGGGGTCGTGGGTGAGGGAGTCGACGGTGGCGGTGTTGCGGATGTCGGAGCCGTTGCCGGTGTACTCCGGATCCAGCTTCACCTTGATCACCCAGGTCATCGAGGCCCCGGGCGCCAGATTCGGCAGCGGGCCGCAGGTGACGGTCCGTCCGGAGGTGCACGTGGCGTCGCCCGAGACGAAGCTCAGCGCGGTCGGCAGCGTGTCCGAGACGGTGATCTGCTCGGCCTGGGAGGGACCGTTGTTGGTGACGGTCAGGGCGTAGTCGAAGGTCTCGCCCGGGGCCACGGGGGCGCTCTGGACGGGCTTCTTGGTGATGGCGAGGTCCGCGGCGGGATCCGTGACGTGCCCGCCGGGCACGGTCGCGGTGCTCTTGTCGTTCCCGCTCTCGGGGTCGATGTTGTCGGCCGTCACCTGGGCAGTGTTCTTCAGGTCACTGCCGTCGCCGCTGTACGCGGGATCCACCTTGACGGTGAGCAGGTACTCGATGGTCTCGCCGACCTTGAGCGGGGTCGTCCGCTTGCAGGACACCAGGTGTCCGGCGGCGGTGCACCCCGCGGGCGAGGACGCCACGTACGAGAGCCCCTCGGGGAGGTTGTCGGAGAGCTTGACGTTGAAGGCGTCGGCCGACGGACCGTTGTTGGTGACCCGGATCCGGTAGTCGAAGGTCTCGCCCGGCACCGGCGGCTTCGTGCCGACGGCCTCCTTGGTCACGGCCAGGTCCGCGGTCGGCTTGTTGACCTTGCTGCCGGGCAGGCCCGCCGGGCTGCTCGTGTTGTTCTCCGGTTTGGGGTCCTTGGTCCGCGAGGTGGCGGTGGCGGTGTTGCGGATGTCGGAGCCGTCGCCGGTGTAGGTGCTGTCGAGGCGGACGGTGAACCGCCAGGTCCGGGACCCCGTGGGGTCCAGCACGGCCACCGGGCCGCAGGTGACCGTGCCGTTCGTGGCCGAGCAGCCGTCGGGGGAGGAGACGAAGGCGAGCTGCGCGGGCAGCCTGTCGGTGAGAGTGGTGTCCAGGGCCCGGGAGGGGCCGTCGTTGTGCGCGGTCACCACGTACTCGAAGGTCTGCCCCGGGGCGATCGGGGTGTCGTTGGCGGGCCGCTTCGTGGTCCAGACGTCGGCCTGCGGCTCGGTGACCCCGCCCGGCGGGAGCACGGCGTGCGAGGTGTTGTCCGCGGGCTCGGGGTCCTTGGAAGCGGAGGAGGAGGTCGCGGTGTTGCGCAGGTCGCTGCCGTCACCCGCGTAGGCGGCGTCCAGCTTGACCTTGAAGGTCCACACCACCTCGGCGCCCGGGACGAGCCGCGCCAGCGGGCCGCAGGTGACGGTCCGTCCGGACGCCGCGCAGGGGTCGGCCGAGGACACGAAGGTCAGGCCGTCGGGCAGGGTGTCGACGATCTTGACGTTGCGCGCGTCGGAGGGACCCTTGTTGGTCGTGCTGATCGCGTACTCGTACTCCTGGCCCGGAACGGTCGGCCCCGCACCGAGCGGCGTCTTGACGGTGGCCAGGTCCGATACGGGATCGAAGGGTCCCGGCGGCAGCACCGGATCCGGCTTGTTGTTGGCCGGATCGGGGTCGGTGGCGTCCGAGGTGCCGGTCGCGCTGTTGCCGAGGTCGCTGCCGTCGCCCTGGTAGGAGGGGCTCAGCCGCGCCTGGAAGGTCCAGCTCTTGGACTGCTGGGCGGCCAACTGCGGTTCGGGTCCGCAGGTGACGGTCTGGCTGACGGCGGTGCAGCCGTCGGAGGAGCCCACGAAGGAGATCCCGGCCGGGAGCTTGTCCGTCGCGGTGACGTTGCGGGCCACCGACGGGCCCTTGTTCTTCGCGGTGAGCGTGTAGGTGATCAGGTCACCGGGGGCCTTGGTACGCCGTGCCGTCACCTCGACCGTCGCTCCTCCCCCGGGCAGGGCGGCGGCCGCGGCAGCGGCGGGGACCGGTCCGGTCCACAGGGCCGCGGCGCAGAGCAGTGGGGCCATGGCCCACACCGCCGGCCGCCGGCCTGGTGTCGTCGTCATCGCGCATCGTTTCCGTTTCGTGCGGGGGGAGGGAGCGGGGGGAACAGGGACCGTACGGAGCGTGCTGGGCGCGGTACGGGAGTCGGTGGGGGAACGCGGTGGTGGAGCGGGTGGTGGAGCGGGGCCGACCGGGCGGGGCCCGGTCAGCCCGCGACGGCCCGTTTGGACAGTTCGATGTCGGCGCTCGGGGCGCGGACCCGCCCCCCGGGCGCGCCGTCGGAGCCCTGGTTGTCGAGCGGGTTGGGATCGGCGGTGTCCGACCGGGCGGTGGCGGTGTTCCGCAGCGTCGTGCCGTCGCCGCTGTACGCCGGGTCGAGGCGCACGGTGAAGGTCCACGAGCGGACCCCGCCCGGGGCCAACGTCGCCTCCGTGCCGCAGGTGACGTCGCGGCCGACGGCGGAGCAGCCGCCGGCCGAGGAGACGAAGGCGAGCGCCGCGGGCAGCGGGTCGGTGGCGGAGACCTGCCGGGCCACGGAGGGGCCCGCGTTGCGCACGGTCACCGTGTAGGTGAAGGTCTCGCCGGGCGCGACGGGGGACCGGTTCTCGGCGGCCTTGGTCAGCGAGAGGTCCGCCCGGGGCGCCGCCACTCCGCCGGGCGGAGCGGCGGCCGCACTCGTGTTGTTCGCCGGCTGCGGGTCGGTCACGGCGTGCTGGACCGTCGCGACGTTCCCGAGGTCCGAGCCGTCGCCCGTGTAGGCGGCGTCCAGCCGGACGCGTACGGTCCACGTGGCGTCCGCCCCGGCGCTCAGCGCGGCGCGGACCGGGCAGGACAGTTGCTGCCCCGAGGCCGTGCACCCGTCGGGGGAGGAGACGAAGCGCAGCGGCGCCGGAAGCGTGTCGGCGACCTTGACGGCGCTCGTGTGGGAGGGGCCGAGGTTGCGCGCGGTGATCTTGTAGTCGAACTCCTGGCCGGGGGCCACGGGCCCGGTCCCGACCCCTTCCTTGAGCGCGGCGACATCGGCGCGGGCCGTCACCACCGTGTCGGGGGCGGCGGCGGTGTTGTCGGCCGGATTCGTGTCCGTACGGTCCGCCGGGGCGGTCACGGTCGCCGTGTTGGTCAAGGTGACGGGCTGCGCCGGCGCCGTACCGGTGATCGTGTAGGTGACCGAGCCGCCCCGCTTGAAGTCGGCCGTCGTGTCCAGGACGTTCCCGCTGCCGGAGGCCCGGCCGCAGGTGCCGCCGGTGCCGGCGCGGCAGGTCCAGGTGACACCGGTCAGCCCGGGCACCGTGTCGCGCACGGCGGCGCCGGTGACCTCGTTGGCCTGGCTGTTGGAGACGGTGAGGGTGTAGGTGACCGGCCCGCCGCCCGCCGGCACGCTCGTGGGGGAGCCCGATTTCGCGAGGGTGAGGTCGGCCGGCACGTTGATCTTGAGGTCGTCGATCTCGTGCACGTTCGTGGCGCCGCCGGTGCCCCCGGAGAAGCCCACCTTGAGGGTGTCGGGCAGCTTGGGCTGGCCGGTGATCCCGGTGACGTCGTAGTCGGTGATGAGCTGGGTCATGGTGGTGCCGGGGCCGCTGTCGGACCACACCGACAGCAGCATCTTCGTACCGCTGGGCAGCAGGGAGACGCGCACCGTGCGTTCCTGGGCGCGGCTGCCGGTCTCCACCGTCTTGCCCGGTCCGTCCACGGCGGTGGCGTAGCGGTAGCCCGTCGACGCGTTGCCGCCGCCGCGCACCACGATCTTGTTCGGCTGGTTGCCCGGCCCGCCGTTGCCGACCACGTCCGAGGAGAAGTTGCCGAACTCGTCCAGGCCGACGCCGAGGTAGGCGCCCGGAACGCCCGAGGTCGTGCACCGGGTCGCGATCGGGCCCGAGCAGGCGTAGCCGAGGCTGCCGCCGGACGGGCCCACCCCGTCGGACGCCGCGCCGTCGGTCAGGTAGAACGACAACCCGTCACCCCGCTTGCCCAGGTAGGAGGTTCCGCCGTAAGTGGCGTACCGGAACTCGGCGAGGATGCCGAGGCTGGAGGAGAAGGAGTCCTTCATCTTCCAGGTCCCGGCCTGGTTGCTGCTCGCGGACGTCAGGCGCAGCCAACCGCCGCCCGGATAGCTCGCGTCGCCGCTGGTGGTGCCCAGGTTGGTGGAGCTGTCGAAGGTTTCGTTGACGGGGAAGGTGAGGGCCCGGGGGCCGCGGCCGTCCGCCGGCGCCCGGGTCACGGCGACCGGGTCCGGACCGGGGCCGGGGGCCGCGGCCGCCGCTGTCGGGGCGAGCGGCGCCAGCAGGGCGACGGCCCACAGGAGCGGCGCGGCGGCCCGTCGCCACCGGCCGTGCCGGCCCCCGGTGCGGTTCCGGCGCCGGCCCGTGCTCGGGGTCGGGCTCGGGTCCGGGCTCCAGGGCACTGTCATTCCTGTGGGTTCCTCG
Source organism: Streptomyces sp. NPDC051555 (assembly GCF_044454405.1). Classification (NCBI taxonomy): domain Bacteria; kingdom Bacillati; phylum Actinomycetota; class Actinomycetes; order Kitasatosporales; family Streptomycetaceae; genus Streptomyces; species Streptomyces sp. NPDC051555. Next base: position 929,567 of record NZ_JBITDP010000001.1, read on the forward strand.
TCTGCTCGCTCGGCGGTGGTCTGCGGGAGGCGTCGATCCGGGGGCGGGCCGGACGGCCTCGGGGGCACGCCCGACGTCACGCCCGGGACCGGCCGCGGAAGGCCGTGCGCAGTGCCGCGCCGCCGGCCACCAGGGAGGCCGAGGCCCACAGCAGCCACGGCGGCAGGGCGGATCCGGAGTCGGCGAGGTCGTCGCGGCCACCGTGCTGGTCCTCGCGGCCGTGCTCGCCCCGGCCGCCGTGGTCCTCGTGCCCGCCGTGGCCGTCGTGTCCTTCGTGCGCGTCGTCGCGCCCGTCTTCGCCGTCGTCGTCGTTGGCGTCGTCATCGCTGTCATCGCTGTCATCGCCGTGCTCGCCGTGGTGGTCCTTGCCGCCGTCGGAGACCAGGCAGAGCCGGCCACCGCCCGGTCCGGTGGTGTCCGGCGCGTTGGCGTTGTCCGACAGATCGGGATCGAAGCTCGCGCTGGTGACGCGCGCGACGTTCTGGAGGGGCGTGCAGATGCTCGCCGGAGGGTTCGCCCGGTCGGTGGCGCCGGCGCGCACGGTGATCCGGAACTCCGCCGTCTCCCCGGCCGCCAGGCGCGCGAGCGGTGGGCACACCACCCGTCGGTCCTGCCCCTGCTCGCTCACGCAGTCGTCGGGCGAGGAGAGCAGGGTGAGCGAGGAGGGCAACAGGTCGGTGACGCTGATCTGCCGGGCCGTGCCCGGGCCCTGGTTGTGCACCGAGATCAGGTACGTGAACTTCTCGCCGGGCCGGACGTGCTCCCGACCCTTGGCGAGCTGGGCCGTCTTGCGGAGCGAGAGGTCCGCGGTCCGCGCGCTGGGCGGCACCTTCAGGCCCGTCAGGGACGTCATGTTGTTGCGGGAGTCGGGGTCCGACGTCGCCGCGTCGACGACCGCCTCGTTGACGATGTCCGCACCGTCCCCGCGGTAGTCGGCCGCCAACCGTACGGTGATCACCCATGCGTGCGAGGAGCCCACCGAGAGCGTGGCCAACGGCCCGCACAGCACCGTCGTACCGCTCGCCGTGCAGCCGTCGCGCGAGGAGACGAACTCCAGGGAGGCGGGCAGTCGGTCGGTGACGCGGACCCGGCGGGCGGTGGAGGGCCCGTGGTTGGTCACCGTCACGACGTAGTCGAAGGTCTCCCGCACCGCCGCGGCGGAGCCCTCCCGCTGCTCCCGGGCCCCGGACGCGCCGGGCCGCAGCGCGCCCGACACCGCGAGGTCGGCGCTCTCCGGCTGCTGCACGGCCGCAGGGGCCGCCGCCCGCGCGCCGGGGGACGGGGGCGGCGCCGACGGGGACGGCTGCGCCGCGACCGCGGGCGTCAGCGGCAGGAACCAGCAGGCCGCCACCGCGCAGAACGCGGTACGGCCCCGCCCGTACGCGCCGCCGGGGCGGTTCTCAAAGACGCGTCGCATCGCACACCCTTCGGAGGATCCGTCTCCCCAGGGGTGGAGCGGTGCGGTCAGCTATTCACATAAATCGCGTTATCGAGGCACTTTTCGTGATCGTTTGTGGCTAATGGGTGATCAGATTCAATCCGTTGGAGGAGGGGTGCGGGGCGGCTCGAAGCGGATCGGGGCCTGGAAGCGGGCCTTGCGCGCGGCGCGGCGGAAGACCGTGAGCACCGCCGGTCCCGCCAGGCAGATGCAGACGAAGTTGGTGACGGCGCGTCCGGTGTCCCAACCCAGCGAGGTGGCCAGGTCGAAGGCCAGGTAGCGGTGGAACTGCTCGGTGAAGGGCAGGCCCGGCAGATAGGCGATGGAACTGTTCGGATCGAGGGAGAAGGGCCAGAAGGACAGGTTGAGGAGGAAGCCGAAGAGGTACCCGGACACCGAGCCGTAGCCGGCGAGCAGGGCGACCTCCCGGCGCCCCGTGGCCTTCGGCAGGAATCCGGCGAGCATGCCGACGAAGGCGCAGCCGAACATCTGGTACGGCATCCACGGCCCCACACCGCCCGTGATGAGGGCGGAGGCGAAGAGCGAGGTGCAGCCCAGGGTGAAGCCGAAACCGGGTCCGTAGACCCGCCCGGCCAGGACGAGGATGAAGAAGACGGTCTCGATCCCGGCGGTGCCCGCCCCCAGCGGGCGGATGGCGGCGTTGACCGCGGAGAGCACGCCCAGCATGGCCAGGGCCTTGGAGCTGATGCCCCCTTCGGCGATCTCGGAGACCACCACGCAGAGCGCGACGACCAGGAGCACGCCGAAGATCAGCGGCGGGGCGTAGTTCGAGCCGAACTTCCCCGGCGCGACCAGGAACGGCCAGAAGAACGCGACGATCCCGAGGAAGGCCGCCATGGCGATCACGACCCCGGCCCGGGCGCGGATCCGGATGGCCGCGGTGTACGTGCTCACGCGTGCGGATCCGTTCCGTCGGCCCCGGCCCCGGGAGCGGACGGCGCGGCGGTTGGGAGTACGGACGCCAGCTGATCGACCGTCAAGAAGGGCAGCGGCGCCAGGATCTTCGCGGTCTGCGGGGCGAAGACGGGGGAGGCGACGATGACTTCGGTGGTGGGGCCGTCGGCGACCACGTCCCCCTCGGCCATCACCACCACGCGGTCCGCGGCGCGGGCGACGAACTCGACGTCGTGGGTGGAGATCACCACGGCGCGGCCCTCCGCCGCGAGGTCGTCGACGATGCGGATCAGTTCCCCCTTGGCACGGTAGTCGAGCCCGCGGGTGGGCTCGTCGAGCAGCAGCACCCGGGGCGCGGCGGTCAGCTGGATCGCGAGGACGAGGGCGAGCTTCTGGCCCTCGGAGAGGTCGCGGGGGTGGGTGGCGCCACTGATGCCCGGTGCCAGCCGGTCCAGGATCGCCCGTGCCCGTACGTCGTCCCCGCCCACCGCGGACTCGCTGTCCGCCTGGTCGAGCTCCTGCTCGACCGATTCGAGGTAGAGCAGGTCGGTGGGGGTCTGCGGGACCAGGCCCACCAGCCGGCGGGCCGCGGCCGCGGAGAGGTCCTTCGGGTCCCGGGGCTTGGCAGCGCCCCCTGCGCCCCCTTCGTCCCTTTCGGCGCTGACGGCGACGGTTCCGGCCTTGCGCGGGCCGGAGCCCTGGAGCGCCCAGAGCAGGGAGGACTTGCCGGAGCCGTTGCGGCCCATGAGCGCGGTGACCTCGCCGCCGTGGAGCGCGAGGTCGACCTCGCGCACGGCCGGGACGCCGTGGTAGGTGACGGTGACCCCGCGGGCGCGCAGGAGCACCGGGCGATCGGCTGCGGGCGCCGGGCGCACCGGCGGCGCGGTGCGGTCCGCCAGCCGGGTGCGCAGCGGCGCGGCGGCGCGGCGGGCGTCGCGGATCGAGAGCGGCAGCGGTGACCAGCCGGCCGCCCGGCCGAGTTCCACGATCGGCGGCGCGATGGACGACGTACGGAAGATCTCGGCGGGCGGCCCGGACACGACGCGGCCGTCGCCGGGGAGGTGGATGACCCGGTCGGCGTACTGGACGACGCGTTCCAGGCGGTGCTCGGCCAGCAGGACCGTGACCCCGAGGTCGTGGACGAGGCGGGTGACCGCGGCCAGCACCTCCTCCGCCGCGGTCGGGTCGAGCGCGGAGGTCGGCTCGTCCAGGACCAGGACGCGCGGGTGGGCGGTCAGGACGGACCCGATGGCGACGCGCTGCTGCTGGCCGCCGGACAGTTCGTGCAGGGCGCGGTGGCGCAGGTCGGCCAGGCCCAGGAGGTCGAGGGTCTCCTCGACCCGCTTGCGCATCGTGGCCGGAGCCACCGCCAACTGCTCCATCGCGTAGGCGAGTTCCTCCTCGACGGTGTCGGTGACGAATCCGTCGAGCGGGTCCTGTCCCACCACCCCGACGACATCGGCGAGTTCGCGGGGCGGGTGGTGCGCGGTGTCGCGGCCGTCGACAGTGACCCGTCCGTGCAGCGTGCCCCCGGTGAAGTGCGGGACCAGCCCGTTCACGGCGCCGAGGAGGGTGGACTTGCCGACGCCGGTGTGACCGACGACGAGGCAGAGTTCGCCCTCCTCGACGGTCAGGTCCACATCGCGCAGCACGGGCCCGGACGTGTCCTCGTACTGGACGGAGACCTGGTCGAAGGTGATCACTGGGGTTCCTCGGTGCGCTGTGCGGGGACGACGGGTCGGGCGGGTGGTGCCGGCGGTGGTGCCAGGAAGCCCGCGGCCCCGGCCAGCAGTACGGCGGCCGCGGGGACCAGTGGAAGGGTGGGCCAACTGAGCGGGTAGATCGAGGGGTTGAGCTCGGCCGCGTTGAAGCCGACGTTGGCGAAGAGGAGGACGGCGGAGAGCACCCCGCAGCCGGCGACGGACCATTCGGCGGCGCGCCACGGGTCGGGCCGGTAGGCGGTCCGGGTGATCCGGCGCCCGCCGAGCCGCAGCCCCGCGAAGCACAGCAGCGCGCCCGCGCCCATGGCGGGCAGCCCGAGGAGCTTGGGGGCGGTGGCGTCGAGGAGCCCGTAGGCCCCGGCGCACAGTCCGCACATCCCGAGCAGCATGAGCGCCCCGGTCAGCCGGCGGGAGCGGCGGGTGGCGGTGCCCGCGCGTCCGTAACCGCGGGAGTCCATGGCGGCGGCCAGGCGCAGGGAGCGCTCCAGGGCGTCCTCGAGGACGGGGACGATGATCCCGCGCAGCGCCCGCAGCCCCTTCGAGCGGCCGGCCCGCAACCGCTTGGCCCGGTGCACCCGCTGCACGCTCTGGACCAGCTGCGGCGCGACGCTGAGGGACACGGTGACGGCGACGCCGAGCTCGTACAGCGCGCCGGGCAGCACGCGCAGCGCCCGCTTCGGGTTGGCCAGGGTGTTGGCCGCCCCGATGCAGCACAGCATGCAGGCCAGGCGCAGCCCGTCGGTGGCGGCCGAGAGCAGCGCCTCCAGGGAGACGGGGCCGCCGAGTCGGATGCCCGCGTACCAGTCGGGGGTCGGGATGTGGGGGAGGGAGAAGAGGAAGTGGTCGCGGGGGGTGATGCCGGTGGCGAAGACCGCCCGGAAGGTCACGCGGATGGCGACCACGGTCAGCGCCAGGTAGAGGTAGTACTGGAAGCCGCGGGCCCAGGGGGCATCGGTGCGGCGCACGGTGATGACGTAGCCGAGGACGGCCAGGACGAGGAACAGCAGCAGCGGATTGTTGGTGCGGCTGACGGCGGTCGCGAGCGCGAGGGCCCAGATCCACCAGGCGACCGGGTGCAGGGTGCGGGGCAGACGGCGGCCGCCCGCGTCCGGCGCGGAGCCGGCCGCGGGCGGCGCGGCCGCCGCGGTGGTGGTGGTGCGTGCCACGCGGCTACTCCGTACGACGGCGGCGCGCGGCCGCGAACACGGCGGCGCCGGCGATCAGGAGCACCAGCGCCCCGGTGGCGACGGCGGGCAGGTACGAGCCCGCGTCGTGGGCGGCATCGGCGGCGGGCGCCGCCTCGACCACCTGGGGACCCGGCGCCGGGGCGGCCACCGCGGGAGCGCTGGTCGACGGAGTCGCGGTGGGCGTCGGCGGGGCGCTCGCGGCGGGGCCGACCGGCGGCGTCGGGCCGGGCGGCGAGGTCGAGGCCGCCGGGGCGGGCGCCGCCGGGGGCGCCGCGGCCGGGGGCGGGTTCTCCGGTCGGGGGCCGGTGTCGACGTTCGGCGGGAGGGGCGCGGCGGTGCGGGTGTCCTGGGGCGCGGGCCCGCCCGTCGGGGCGGCGTTGTGCGCGCGCAGCTGATCGGGGGTGACGGAGGGCTTGCCCTCGGTGCCCTCGACGTTGGTCGCGCCGAAGATCCACAGGTCCACGCTGCCGGGCTTCGGCTTGTAGAGCATGGCGCCGAGCTGGCTGTACTCCCAGGTGTTCTGACCGGGGCCCGCGTGCCAGTACGACCAGTACGCCGAGGCGGGCGGCGTCAGGACGCAGTCGTCCTGCTGCGGCGTCGGGAACTGCTTGCCGCCCTGGTAGCCGCTGTAGCCGATCCGGCAGATGAAGGCGGGGCCGTCGTGGCCGGTGCCGGTGGTGGCCCAGCCGCCCTGGTTGAGGAGTTCGTAGCCGGTGGTGGGCGTCGTACCGCAGGAGCGGTAGACCGGCCCGCCCCAACGGCTGAAGTCGACGGCGAGGACCGCTCCCGAGCTGGTGGTGCACCGGCCCATCGGCTGCGGTGAGGCCCCGGCCGGGGCCGCGGTGGCGGTCAGGGCCGCCACCGCCAGCCCCAGTGCGGCGGCCGTGCGGGCCGGCGCGCGCGCCGCGCGGGCGAGCGTCGTTCCCGGATCCCGGCGCGTCGTCCATCGCTCCCGGCGCGTCATGCTCCGCTCCCGGTGCGCTCGCGGCGGCGTCCGGCGGCGCGGGTGACCGCCCAGCCGCCGAGGACCAGGAGGAGGGAGGCGACGGCGAGGGCGCCGACCTGGGTGCCGGTGGAGGCGAGGCCGCCCCCGCCCGAGCCGCTGGTCGAGCCCGCGCCGGATGCCGAACCGCCGGCGGAGCCCGCGCCGCCGCTCTCGCCCGGGGTGACGATGACGGGCGAGCCGTTGCCGCCCGAAGGCCGTCCGGACGTGCTGGGAACGGGCTCCGGGGTGGTGCCGTTCAGGTCGCGGGTCAGCAGGCCGAAGGAGATGCCGGTGGCGCCGCCGACCGCCTGGGCCGAAGCGCGGACGTCGGATCCGGCCTGGCCCTCCTTGGCGATCCGGAAGCCGCCGTCGCCGTTCTGCTGCGAGCGCAGGAACTTTCGGGCCTTCGCGATGCGGTCGGTGTACTTCGCCGCGTCCAGGGACATGCCCTGCACGGCGAGTGCCGCGGAGTTGACGGAGTTCCCGGACGCACCGGGGAAGCCGCCGTCGTCCTTCTGCTGGGCGGCCAGCCAGGCGATCGCCTTGTCGACGGCCGTCTGCGAGCCGGCGTCCGGGAGCAGGTCGAGGGCCATGGCGGCCATCGCGGTGGAGTCCACCTCGTCCTGGCTGGGCTCGCCGATGAGGCTGGGCCACGCCCCCGAGGGGCTCTGGAGGCCCTTGAGGAAGGCGACGGGCTCGGCCGCGGCGGCGCCCTCGCCGGCGCGGACCTGGGCGATGACGCCGAGGGACTGGGAGAAGACCGAGGTGGCGTAGGTGTAGTTGCCCTTCGCCGCGCACTGCTGGGGCGTCTCGCTCTTGGCCGGGCAGATCCCCTTGGCGAGCGCGCCGATCAGGTCCTGGCCGCCGAAGTGGCGGGGGTCACGGCCGACGGCCTCGGCGAGGAGGGCCGCCTTGCCGAGGGAGCCGCCGCCCGCGTACGTGGTGCCGATGAGCGTCCAGTCGTTGACGGTGCGGCCCGTGCCGTCCTTGCCGCCCTTGTCGAGGAAGTCGACGATGTTGCGCAGGGTGGTGTTGTCCCGGCCGGTCGCGGCGAGCGCGTAGGCGCCGTCGATGGTCAGGCCGTAGTCGGCGAAGCCGGTGCCCGCGCCGCTCTCGTAGTACCGGCCCTGGACCAGCCGGCTGCGGTCGGCGAGGTACGCCGTGCCCTTGCCCAGGTCCGGGCCGTCACCGGCCGGCGGGGTGGTGGTGGGCGGGGTGGTCGGCGTCGGGTCGGCCGGCTCGGTGGTCAGCAGGACCAGGTCGCTCTTGGCACCCGCGACGGCGGCCGGGGCGGTGGCGAACATCCGGGAGTCGGTGTCGTTCTCGTCGAAGCCGAAACCGCCCGCGGGGAGGAACTGCCGCTTGGAGAGCCAGGAGAGACCGGCGTCCGCGAAGGCGTCGTCGCCGAGGGCGCGCAGCGCCTGGGCGGCCCAGGCGGTGGCGGCCGGGCTGCCGGTGGTCTCGTAGGGGGCCGAGGGCCAAGCACCGGTGGGCAGTTGGGACTTCTTGAGGCTGCCCCGGGCCTGCTGCACGATCGCGCCGTACCCGCCGGCGCGCTGGAGGGCCAAGGTGATCAGGCCGGTGGCGATCGGGTCGCTGTCGCACCAGCCGCCGGAGCGGATGAGGACGCCGCTGAAGCCGCCGTCCTCGCACTGGAGGCCGACCAGCCGGTGCACGGCGGCGGCGGGCGGGGTGACCCCGCCGCCGAGCAGCGCGATGACGGCCATGGCCTGTGCGTCGGACTGGCCGGTCGTGCGGAAGTCGCCCTTGGTGAGACAGCCGTCGACGGGGTCGCCGTCACCGATGTCCCGCGGGCACACGTACGTCAGGAGGTCGCCCAGCAGGTCGTGCCCGCCGAAGGCGCGCGGGTCCTTGCCCGTGGCCTCGGCGACGAGCGCGAGGCGCGCGGCGGCGGTCGCGTCGGGGATCCCGCCCTTGCCCGCCGGGTAGGCGTAGGCATCGGTCTGCGCGGGTGTGGCCAGGAAGTCGGCCGCCTTCTTCGCCGCCGGGCTCTTGCGGTCCGCGGCGGTCAGCGCGAACACGGCTTCCGTGGTGAGGAAGTGGTTCGGGGCCGTCGCCCCGTCGTCGACGACCCGTTCCCCGTCCGTCAGCTTCCCGGTGATCCAGCGCAGGGCGGCCGGTACGTCGACCGCCCCCGCGGGCACGGTGGGCGGAGCCGTGGGCACGGCCGGGTCGGGGGTGACGACACCGCCCGCCCGGACGTCGTCGGGGGAGAAGGCGGGCTTGCCGGAGGTGCCGCCGATGGAGGTGGCGCCGTACACCCAGGCGTCCACGTCGCCGGGCTTCGGGTTCCGGGCCATGGCGCCCAGCGGGCTGTAGGTCCAGTTGCGCTGCCCGGGCGAGGCGATCCAGTAGGACCAGTACGCGGTGGCCTGCGGGGTGACGGTGCAGGGCTCCTTGTCCGGAGTCGGGTACTGCGTACCGGAGTCGAAGGACCCGTTGCCGATGCGGCAGACGAAGGCGGGGCCGTCGTGGACGGTTCCGGTGGTCGTGAACCCGGCGGTGTGCAGCAGCTCGTACCCCGTCGTCGGGGTCGTGTCGCAGCCGCGCCGGACCTTGCCGCCGAAGGGGCCGAAGTCCACCGCCACGATGGCGCCGGTGGTGGCCGTGCACTGCTCGATCGGGTCGGCGTGGGCGACCGGGGGAGGAGTGAGGAAGGCCACTGCCGCACCGAGCGTCAGGAAGGACGCGGTGACGAGCGAGAGGAACCGCCGTCTCGGCCGCGTCCGTTGCGCCTGCTGTTCGGTCCCCACCGCGGCCCTCGTCTCTGCCGGGCGGCTGCGTGCGTGGCGATCCGCCCCCACACGGCCCTCGGGCCACGGGGGAGCTGTTACGACCACGCCGTAGTCCGCGACGGCGCTCTTCGTGCTGTGTTTCGGCCCCAGGCATTCCGACTCGCCCGGGTCGAACCGGGCCTACGGTTGCGGGTCAGCGCCGGAATTCGACCGGCTTCCCCTGGAGCTGAGCAGTTATCAGCCGGAGTGCAACACGGATTGCGTGGAGGCGTCAAGGTGGCCTGCGTCTCAGGCGACGTCCCCACGGCACGGGCCGGTCCGCCCGCGGGCCGGACGGCTGGCGGTGGCTTGATCACTCGGGTAGCGTCCAGGGCTGCCACATGGGGGAACCCGGTGAGAATCCGGGGCTGACGCGCAACGGTGTGGGACGGCGGGGGCCGTTCCGGAGCCCGAATGCCCATACGGCGATGCAGCAACAGGTAGCCGTACCACGCGTTCCGGACGGCGGCTCTCCGGCCCGTGCCCCAGCCGTGTCCCTACGACGGTGACGTGAGGCCCGAGCGGTGAGCGGCCGGCGTCCGCCGATTTCCAGGAGCAGGCCATGTCCCGTCCCCGTACCTCCCGCCGCCTCGCGCTCGCGGTCCCCGCCGCGCTCGGCGCGCTCGTCCTCACCGCGCTGCCCGCCTCGGCGACCTCCTCGCCGGCGCAGATCGCGACCTCCAAGACCAACGGCGTCGCCTACCTCAAGTCCCTCCAGGCGGCGGACGGTTCCTACGCCGGCTCGGGCCTGTCCAACGAGTGGGCCTTCAGCACCTTCGCCGCCACGGGCACCGCGGTCGTCGACGTCTACCCGGGCGGCGACACGACGAAGAACGCGCGCACGGTCTACCGCAACCTGCTGTCGACGTCGGGGTGGCCACAGGCCGCCCCGGTGGTCACCGACTACGAGCGCGGCGCCCTCAACGCCTACGCCGCCGGCATCGACCCGGCCCGGGTCTCCGCCTCGCGCAACCTCGTCGCGAACATCTACTCCTACTGGCAGACGGCGGAGGCCGGTTACTTCGGCCCTTCCGGAAACTTCAACGGCACGGTCTTCGCCGCGCTCTCCCTGCGCGGTGCCAAGGCCCAGAGCGGCGCCGACCGCATCCCGCAGGCGCTGACCGACTCGATGGTCACCCGCATCCGGGCCAACCAGCACGCGGACGGCGGCTGGACGTACCAGAAGGGCGAGGGCAACCCCACCGTCCTCAACTCCGCGAGCGACGTCGACATGACCGGCTCGGCCATGGCCGCGCTCTGCGTCTCCGGCGTCCCGAACACCGACACCGGCGTCGTGAAGGCGAAGAACTTCCTCAAGAGCACGCTCGTTTCCGGCAGCGGTGCCTTCAACTCCCTCTATGGGGTCAACACCAGCTCGAACGGCTGGGGCGTCGCGGGCCTGAACGCCTGCGGATTCAACCCGCAGACCGGAGACTTCCTCACCGGCAGCGGCAAGACCCCCGTGGACTTCCTGATCGCCAACCAGTACAACCCGGCGGGCGGTTTCAAGTACAAGCCCTCCGACACGGCCCCCACCGCCTACGCCTCGATCGACGCGCTGCGCGCCGTCGCGGGCGGCGGCTTCACCACGGCCCCGCCCGTCCCGCTCACCCCCGGGGCCCCGCAGTGGGTGGCCCAGTCCGCCTTCACGGCCGGGACCGCCACCAAGCTGGCGCTCACCGTCGACGACGGCGCGGGCAACCTCAAGGTCTGCTCGGTCGCCTTCACCCCGACCGCGGCGACCACCACCCTCGGCGACGTCCTGACCGCGGCGACCACCGGCGCCACCCCCTCGGGCTGCGTCACGAGCGTGACCCCCGCCTCGGGCACCGGTACGATCACGGCCGTCAACGGCAAGGCCAACAGCGGCGGGAACACCTGGAAGATCAGCGTCGACGGCTCCGCCTTCGCCGGGGCCCTGCGCGAGACGGTCATCAACGTGGGCGACACCATCGCCCTGCGCTGGGGCGCCTGATCCCGTCCCGGGTACGGGCCCCCGCACGCGGGGGCCCGTACCCGGTCGCTCCCGTCTATGCGGCGGGCTTGCCGGGCTGGTCGTGGGTGGAGCAGTGGATGCCGCCGCCGCCCGAGGCGATCGTGTCGATCGAGACCGGTACGACGTCCCGCTGGGGGAAGTGCTCCCGCAGGATCCCCCGGGCACGGTCGTCCGCCTTGGCGTCCCCGAACTTGGGCATGAAGACGGCGTCGTTGGCGACGTAGAAGTTGGCGTAGGTGGAGACGAAGTCGTCGCCCTCGCCCCTGATCCGGTTCAGGTCGGGCTGCGGGAGGTCGACGATCTCGAAGCGCCGGCCGCGGGCGTCCGTCGTCTTCGACAGGACGGACCGGGCCTGGTCGGCGGAGCGCGACCAGGAGTCCGGCGGGGTGCTGGGGTGGGCGCGGTCCAGCAGCACCACGCCCGGAGCGGTGAAGCGCACCAGGCTGTCCACATGGGCGTCGGTGATGTCCTCGCCGCGCACGCCGGCGAGCCAGACCACCTTCTCGACGCCCAGGGTCTGCTTGAGTTCCGCCTCCAGGGCGTCCCGGCTCTTGCCCCGGTTGCGGTTGTCGTTGACGATCGAGCTCTCGGTGATCAGCAGGGTGCCCTGGCCGTCGGTCTCGACGGAGCCGCCCTCGGCGACGAAGGGGGCCTGGACCCGGGGGATCCCGTACTTCTGGAGCACGGCGCGGCCGACCGCCCCGTCGTTCTTGTGCTCCTGCTTGTTGCCCCAGCCGTTGAAGTTGAAGTCGACGCCGATGACCTTGCCGCCCTCCTCGACGAAGACGGGCACGGTGTCGCGCGCCCACAGGTCGTCGACCGGCAGCGGGATGACCTCGACCCGGGCGCCGCAGGCGCGCTGGGCGGCGTCCACCTGATCCGGGCGGGCCATCATGACGACCGCCTCGTAGTCGCCGACGGCCCGGGCGATCCGGGCGATGTCCTCGCGGACGTAGCGCAGGTCCTGCTTCCAGACCGAGCTGAGCGCCGGCCAGGCCATGAAGGTGCGGGTGTGGCTCTCCCACTCGGCGCCCAGGCGGCGCTTGCCGTTGCCCGAGGCGGTCAGGGACGGCGCGGCGAGGGCTTCTGCCCGGGCTCCGGTCGTGGCGGGCCCGCAGGCCGCGGAGCCCAGCACGACGGCGCCGATTCCGGTGAGGGTGCGAAGGACGGTCCGTCGGGTGGGGGGCGGGAAGGACACGGGAGACTCCGATCGTGGGCTGGCGGCAGGTGCATCCGGCCTGGGCGGGAGCGCGGTATGACGTAGACGGACAAACCGGTCTCTACGTACAAGGGTGCGCGCTCCGCGCCGCAACGGCCGCTCGGTACGGAGAGTGATGCGACCACGTGCTGTCACTCTGGCACTGACTGAACATTCAGTCAACCCGGTGCTTCCGTCGAGGAGCGTCGCCGGGCGGTCCGCAGTGCCTTCAGGCGGCTCGTGGTGGCGCGCGGCTGCCTGCGGGGTCGGCCCGAACCCTTGCGCCGGGCCGCCCCTCGCCACCAACCGTCCTTCGCGCCCCTCGCGTCGCCCCCCGTCACGGGGTGCCTGGGATCCCCGAGGAACGGGCGTCGAAGCCCTGGTGGGCGCGCGCGGTCTGGTGTTTCCTGGATGACGCTCAGTGACCGGACGCCGCTCACCTCTCCGACACGCAGTCGACCGTCAAGCCGATGGGGGAGACCCATGACCGCCGCGCACGATGCCCCGGACATCCTGTCGCCGCAGTTCGCCGAGGATCCGTACCCGACCTACCGCGTCCTGCGCGAGAGCGCGCCGCTCGTCTGGCACGAGGCGACGCAGAGCTTCCTCGTCTCGCGCTACGAGGACGTGGCACGGGTCTTCAAGGACAAGGAGTCGCGCTTCACCACGGACAACTACGCTTGGCAGGCCGAGCCCGTGCACGGCAAGACGATCCTCCAGATGAGTGGTCGCGAGCACGCCACCCGGCGCGCGCTGGTGGCCCCGGCCTTCCGCGGGGGCGAGCTCCGCGAGAAGGTCGTGCCGATCATCGACCGCAACGCCCGCGAGCTGATCGACGCCTTCCGCGGCGCCGGGACGGTCGACCTGGTGAGCGCCTTCGCCTCCCGCTTCCCCATCTCGGTCATCGGCGACATGTTCGGGCTGGACCGCTCCGGTCAGGAGCGCATCGCCGGCTGGTACCGCGCCTTCGTCGCCTTCACCGGCAACCTCTCCGGTGAACCCGAGTGCGCCGCGGCCGGGGCGCGGGCCCAGGAGGCGTTCGCCGCGTACATGCTCCCGGTGATACGGGACCGGCGGGAGCGCCCCGGCGACGACCTGCTGTCCGGGCTCTGCGCCGCCCGGGTCGACGGCGTGGCCATGAGCGACGAGGACATCAAGGCCTTCTGCAGCCTGCTGCTCACCGCGGGCGCCGAGACCACCGACAAGGCCGTCGCGGCCCTCTTCGCGAACCTGCTGGCCGACCCCCACCAGCTCGCGGCCGTCCGGCAGGACCGCGCGCTCATCGACCGGGCCTTCGCGGAGACCCTGCGCTTCAGCCCGCCCGTCCACATGATCATGCGGCAGGCCGCCACCGACGTACCGATGAGCGGCGGCACGATCCCGGCGGGGGCCACCGTCACCTGCCTGATCGGGGCGGCCAACCGCGACGCCGGGCGGTACGCGGACCCGGACCGGTTCGACATCTTCCGTGCGGACCTGACGACCACGACCGCCTTCTCCGCGGCCGCGGACCACTTGGCCTTCGCCCTGGGGCGGCACTTCTGCGTCGGGGCGCTGCTGGCCAAGGCCGAGGTGGAGATCGCGACCAACCAGCTCCTCGACGCGATGCCGGACCTCCGACCGGCGGCCGGCTACGACCCCGCCGAGCAGGGCGTCTTCACCCGCGGTCCGAGGTCCCTGGTCGTGGAGTTCGCGCCGACCCCCGGGTGAACCCGGCCGCGGCCGTCGGAAACCCGTCGGCAGGAGGACTGGACCTCAACCGCGCTTGAGTTCCTAGGGTTTCGGTATCAAGCGATCTTGCAGCGCGAACGGAGTTCCGTCATGGAGTACTCGCACGACGATGCCGAACTGGTCGAGCAGCCCATCGGCTACTGGAGTTGGGCCGCCTACGACGCGGTCGTCACCCGCACCCGGGGCGCCCTGGCGGAGATCGGCACCACGCAGCCGCAGTGGTGGGTGCTCGGCCAAGTGGCCCTGGCCGAGAGGGCGAAGAGCCGCACGGAGGTGATCGAGACCCTGCGGGGCTACCTCACCGTCGGCGCGCAGGCCGTCTCCGAGGAGATCGACACGGCCATAGCCCGGGGGTGGCTCACGCAGGACGCAGGGGGCGTCCTCGGGCTGACGCCGCAGGGCCGCACCTTCTTCGACCGGGCCGCCGCCCTGCAGCGCGAGTTGTGGACCGAGCGCCACGAGGGGATCTCGGACGAGGAGTACCGGACCACGCTGAAGGTGCTCCAGCGGTTCATCCACAACGTGGGCGGCCGGGCCTGGCACCACTAGGTGTGTCTCAGTCGGATCCTGCCGGGCCCGCGCCCTGGCCGATTCCGGTCAGGGCCGTGCGTGCGGCGCGGGTCAGTTCCTCGTCGTGCGGGGCGTCGCCACCGTAGCGGCGGGGTGAGGAGGTCACCGCGAGCAGCGCCGGCAGGGCGGCCGAGGCGGGGCGCCCGATGGCGCCGAGTGCCGCTACCGTCCGCAGGACGAGCGGGGTGACCGCGTGCTCCGCCAGCGGCGCCAGCTCCGGCAGCAGGACTTCGACGGCGCGGGTCGCGTCACCGGTGATCCGCCACCACGCCTCGGCCGCGCCGACCCGGCTCCACTCGCCGGGACAGGCCATCAGGGGCCGTACGGCGTCGGCGTACGCCGTGGCCAGCGGGCCCAGGTCGGCCAGGTAGCGCAGCACCGGTCGGCCGGGGCCGACCCGTACCGCCGCGCCGCACACCCGCAGCGCCGGCTCCGGATCGCCCGTGACGCGCCAGTGCGCCCACGCGGCGCTCTGTGCCCCCCGCCACAGGGGCCCCGCCCACGGGGTGTGCGTGGTGGTCGCGAGAGCCGCGAGCATCCCGGCCGCGCCGGCGGCCGCCGGACCGATCCGGCCCAGCGCCTCGGTGGCCGGGCGGGCGAGGCCGGTGTTCAGCAGCCCGGTCAGCTCGGGCACGGCGGCCGCCGCGGCGGGACCCCAGCGGGCGACGGTCCGCAGGATCTCGGGCACGTCACGGGCCGGCGAACCGGCGGCGAGCTGTCGGCGCATCACCGGCAGCAGGCGCGGAGCCCACCGGTCGGGGACGGAGTCGACCTCCAGGAAGCGGTTCCCCTGGACATCGGCGTACCAAGGAAGCGCCCGGTCGTCGCCCAGGGCGACCAGTGCGCGGATCGCGGTGTCGACGCTGTGCGTGCGGGTGCCGCGGAGCCAGTTCCGCTCGACGTACCGGACCAGCCGGTCGGCGTAGGGGGCCGCGGCCCCACCGCCCCGGAGGAAGACATCGAGGGCCACGGTCGCCACCTCCGGCTCGTCCAACGCCGCGGCGACGGCCTCCCACAGCTCCGGCGCGGGGTCCCGCCAGTACCGCAGCCGTGCACCGGCCGCCATGACGGCCGCTCCGCGCAGCTCGCTGTCGGGCTGCCGCGCCAGGGCGTGCACCAGTGCCGCGGCCTGCGGCGGATACGGCGCGAGCAGCCGCGCGAAGCGTTCGGCCGGTCCGTACCCGGTGGGCCACCACGGCACCTCCGGCAGCGGGCCCGTCCCGATCGCGATGAGGCTGCGGGCCACCGCGTGGCCGGTCCCCGGAGCCCCGCCGGGTGCCCCCACCGCGCCCACCGCGCCGGGAGCCAGGGTGCTGTGCGCCGCCGCGAGCCGCACCAGGGGCTGGTGGTGCTCCAGCCACGGCCGGAGCCACGCTCCGGCCGTGGCCGCGGCGGCCCCGGCCGACGGCGGCGACAGGGTCGACAGGACGCCCACCGCGAGCAACTGGGACGCCAGCGCCGTCGGGTCGGCCTCCACGGCGGCCTGCCGGCGCAGCGCACCCAGAGCGGCCGGGTCCTCGCAGCGGATGGTGCGCAGGACGTGTGCCGCCCCCGCCCGCACCTCCGCTGACCGGTGCGCGACCAGTGCTAGCACGTGGCGCCCGCCGTTCGCGAACACCGTGAAGGTCATGTAGTGGACGCCGGCCGAGCTTCGGCAGGCGCCGTGACCGCGCCGGGCGAGGAAGTCGAGCACGCGGACCAGGCGGCGATCGTCGAGGTCCGGGAGCAACTCGAAGAGCCTGGAGGCCGCGTGGGCGAAGAGCGGTTCGTCGGTGCTCCAGCCCAGGCGCTCCTCCAACCGGTGCCACGCCTTGCCCCGTCGGCCGACGATCACCAACCCCCGCAGCAGCCGCGGCACCTCCGCCCGACCGGCCGGCACCCCTTCCATCACATGCCAGGGCACCCCGGCCCCCCGTCCGTTCATACGGCGCAGCCTAACTCCGGGCCCGGTGCGGTGGTCGGCGAGGGGCTGCCGGTGGGCCCCGACGGCGACGGCTCACCAGGCGGGGCGCAGCGGACCCGGCGGGGTGAGCCGGGCCAGGTCGGCGACCAGGGCGCCGAAGCGCTCCTCGCCCAGGGACTCCCGCCACGGTGCCACGACGGCCCCGGCCGCCTCGTCGGCGGCGCGGGTGGCGGCCCGGCCGGTCCCGGTCAGCGCCAGGAGGCGGGCGCGGGCGTCGTGCGGGTGCGGATGCCGCTCCACGTAGCCCTTGCGGACCAGTTCCTCGACCAGTTGGGCGGCGGCCTGTTTGCTCACCCCCAGGTGTTCGGCCAGGTCGGCCGTGGTGGCGCCGCCCGCGGAGATGCGGGCGAAGGCGAAGCCGTGCGCCGGGCGCAGGTCCTCGAAACCCTGCTCGGACACGCGGGTGTGGATCTCCTGCACCAGGTGTCCGGAGAGCGTGAGTACGAGGGCGGAGAAGGCCAGGGCGTCATCCATGGCCTTGACTATAACTCGGCAAGCTGCTTGTCTAAATGGACAAGCTACTTGTCCATATGGAGGTCGCAATGCCGTTCATCCACCGTGACGAGGCCGTGGTGCACGAGATCCACGGCGGTCGTTTCGTCTCCTACGTCCGCACCGACACCGGGAGCAAGGACCTCGCCGCCTGGCGCCTCGAGGTCCCGCCCGCGATGGTGGGGCCGCACCACACGATCAGCGCCGAGGAGACGTTCTACGTGCTGTCCGGGTGCCTGCGCCTCACCATCGACGGCGAGAGCGCCGAACTCCGCGCCGGCGACGCGGCGGTGGCCCCGGCCGGCTCCGAACTGGGCGTCGCCAACACCACCGAGGAGAGCGCGCACCTATGGGTCACCACCCGGGTGGGCCTCACCGCCGAGCTCGCCGACGGCAGCACCATCACGCCGCCCTGGGCCCAATAGCGGCGCGACCTCGGTCGACTCGGGCCGCGGTCGACTCAGCCGGGCAGGGTGACCAGTCGGACGAGCACCACGACGAGGGTCCCCGCGGTGAGCAGCGCGCCCAGCACGGTGAACAGGAGGTCGACCCCCTTCCCCTCCCACCCCTGGATCGTGAACCGGCTCGGGTCCCGCGGGTCGTAGCGCACCAGGACGGTGGCGCCCACCGCGGCGCCGGGTCCGACGGAGCCGCGCCCGAACCTCGACTCGTACGTGCAGGCGCGCCCGTCCGCGGTCGTCCAGGCCGCGACGGGGTAGTGGTAGGTGGCCCCCTCGTCGCCCCGCCTGACCGCGTGGCGGACGATGCGGGCCCTGGTGGTGACACCGGTGCGCCGCAGCGCGGCGGTGCGGCGCAGCCCGTACGCGCCGATGGCGAGGAAGGCCGCGCCGAGCACCAGGGGGATGAGCGAGAAGAGCCATGCACGTTCCATGTGTGGTGCGACGCGCCGGCGGGGGCGTTGGTTGCGCGCCGGGCGGCGGTCGTGTGCACCGTCACGTCCGCGTGCGGCGGTCCCCGGGCCTGCCCATACTGGACGGATGAGGCGTACTCGTACGGTCATGGTGTGCATCGCCGGTGTCCTGGGCGCCGCCCTCCCGGCCGGAGTCTCCGCGGGAGCCGCAACCGCCGAAGCCTCCGCAACCGCCGAAGCCTCCGCAACCGCCGAAACCTCAGCGGCCGCCGCGGCCGATCCGGAGAGCTGCGTCAGCTCGCCGGGACCGGCCCGCGGCGATGCCGCCGAGGTCCTCGCCATCGCGCGGCAGGCGCAACGGGAGCTCGGGCTGAACTCGGTGGTCCTGCGCGTCTCCTCCGGCGACCGGGAGGTGCTCACCACGGCCCTCGGGGAGTCGATGACGGGCGTTCCGGCCGAACCCTCGATGCACTTCCGGACCGGATCCGTGGCCATCGTGTACATGGGCACCGCATTGTTGCGGCTCGTCGAACAGGGCAGGGCCTCGCTCGACGACCCGGTGGCCCGGTGGTTGCCGGACGTTCCGCACGGCTCGCAGATCACCCTGCGGATGCTCGCCGATTCGACGTCGGGACTGCACGACTACGTCACGGACCCCACCTTCCTCGCCGCACTGGAGGCCGCACCGTTTCGCGCGTGGACACCGGCCGAGGTCATCGGCATCGCGACGGGCAAACCGCTGTTGTACGAGCCGGGGACCAACTGGAGCTACTCGCACGCCAACTTCGCGATCCTGGGCGCCGCGCTGGAGAAGATCAGTGGCCTCCCGCTCGACCGGCTGCTGTCGGAGCAGGTGATGGTCCCGCTCGGGCTGACCGGGACCACCAACCAGAGCACGCCGCAGATACCGGAACCCGTGCTGCACGCCTTCACCTCGGAGCGCGGCACCTACGAGGAGTCCACCTTCTGGAACCCGTCGTGGACCACCGCGCGCGGTGCGGTGCTCGTCCAGAACATCTGCGACCTCGACCGCTCCGCGCGGGGCATCGGGACCGGGAAGCTGCTCTCCGCGCAGTCCTTCAAGACCCAGCTCGATCCGGGCACCCTCGGCCTCGGCCACGCGACGTCCACCTGCCCGAAGACCGTCTGCCTGCTGACCAACACGGCGGCCCACCACTTCGGCCTGGGCCTGATCGTGGTGAACGACTGGATCCTGACCAACCCCTCCTTCTCCGGCTACGCGGCCATCCAGGCGTACCTGCCCGCGCAGAAGCTGTCGGTCTCCGTCACCGTGACGAAGGGCCCCAAGAGCCCCGAGGGGAACTCGGCCCAGACCATCGCCGAACGCATCTCGGACGCCCTCGCCCCCGAGCACCCGCTGAAGATGCGCTGACGGACGGCGCGCGGCCGCAAGAAGCGCAGGCGGAAACGCGCAGCCGGACAACGCGCCGACGCGCCGGGCCGGCTACCGCGGTGCCACGGCCGCGGAGTCGGGCGACTGCCGGAGCGTGGAGGCGTCGACCGCTTCGAAGTCCGAGCCCTTGAAGCCCTTGAGGGCGTCGAGTTGGGCATTGTCCCAACGGGGGTCCTCGTCACCCGAGAGGTACCAGGCCGAGCCGTTGTCCGCGACGATGGCGCCGTACGTCGTGAGCGCCTCGGCCACAGCCTTGGCCTGCGGGGGCAGTTGCGAGGTGTCCACCGACGCCTTGAGGCGCAACCGCAGCCCCATCGGAGGCAGCGAGGCATCCGCGGCGGAGCCCGCCTGGTGCCGGGCGGGCCAGACGTAGCTCCGGTCCGAGCGGGGGACGGTCATCCGGATCGCGTGGTCGACGGCGCCGGCCGCCGCCTCGTCGTAGCGCACCAGGCCGGGCAGGACGGCCAGTCCGGCGGCATCGGCGGACGTCCAGCCGTCGGGGCGCAGCTGGTGCCCGCGCAGGTCGAAGACCGCGCCCGAACCGGCGTGCCAGGCATTGCCGCCCTGCGGGTGCGCGTCCCAGAGTTCGTAGGACCTGCACAGGGCGCGGTCCCAGACGATGACGTGCCGGTCCCCGTCGCTCGCCGGACCGTTCTCGATCCTGGCGTCCTGCGGGATCCGGTAGCCGGCCGCGTCGCTCTCCTCGGCGTAGTCCAGCGCGACCTTCGACTCGGGCACCGTGGTGTCCGTGACGGTGACCGGTATGCCGAAGGGCCGGCCCCCGGTGAGCCCCGAGCCGAAGTCCGGGTGCAGGGGCGCCGTCGAGCCGATGGAGGCGACGTAACCGGCGGAACGCGGGTGCACGGGGAGCGCGTCCACGGGCGCCCGCCAGAAGCTGTCCGCCAGGGAGGTCCGGCAGGACCCGTCGGTCGGGGCGGCGAGGGTCGCGACCGGGGCGAGGGGCGTCCCCGCGGCGGGAGCGGCGTACCCGGACAGCAGGAGGGCGGCGGCGGCCGCGGCAACGGCGGGCGCGCCGGCGGTCACCGGGACGCGCCGCCGCGCGTGCCGTGGCGCCGGGTGCCCCGTGTGCGTCCTGCGCCTCGTTGCCATGGCCGCACCTCATTCACCTCTGCGCGCCGCCCCCTCCAGCGTAGGCACGTTCCGTTCGACCCGCTCCGCGGTCCTGTCGCGGAGCGGGTGCGTGCGCGGAGCCCCGATCAGCAGGGGATGACGACCTCGTGGACCACCGGACGCGGGGCCCAGGGGAAGGAGGCCACGGCGAAGGTGCCGCGGACGGTCGACCCGCACGGGACGGTGGTGGCGGCGCCGCGCACCTGGAGGTTCGCGGAGGTGAAGACGACCTGCCTGGTCTGGGTGGTGGGCGCGGCGCCGCTGCCGACGACCTCGGTGGACAGGGTCGTGATCAGCTCCTTGGGGGCGGGGCCGGGGCCGCCCGGGGAGGGCGGGCCGGCGAGGCCGACCGTGCCGTAGAACGCGACGGTGGTGCCGGTGACTTCGGCGCACACCCGGGTGGACAGGCCCGACTGGAGGCCCGAGCTCCCGCACGAGGTCACGGTGTCGACCTCGCCGGCGGAGTGGGTCGCGGCGCTCGCGGGGGTGAGGGTGGCAACGGCCAGGACTGCGGAACCGGCCAGGACCAGGGCTAAGCGATTCATCGGAGCGTTCTCCTTGCAAGGGGTGACGAACATCGGTCACGGACAGGGGTCACGCCCGGAGCTTTCGCTCCGGGCTATGACATGTGATATTTCACATGTCATTGAACCATGAGGTGATCGGGAGGTGAACGCACACCGGACGCCGCACGGCCAGTTCGGTGCGGATCGGCCGGAACTCACCTCCCCGGCAGCCCCTTTCGGTCGCCCGGGCCACGTGTGCGCCCGCACCGGCAACCGATCGCGCCTCGAAACGTCCACTTGCGTGCGGGGAAGTGCCCGGGTCCTGCCCGGGCGCACCCGGATGCGACCCCCGCCGAGGCCAACGACGAGGAGAGAACACGTGAGACTGGTGTTACGCGCGCTGACCGCGACCCTGGCGGTCGCGGCGTTGGCGGCGGGCGTGCCGGAGGCGGCGCACGCGCAGCCGACAGCCGCTCCCACATCCGCGACAGGCGCCCCCATATCCACGGCGCCCCCGGGATCCTCCGGAGAGCGGCTGCCGTCGGGGTGGCGCCTGGAGGGCGGCGAGTTGGTCTGGAGGTCGGCCGAACCCGTGGGCATGGGAGGCGCCTTGGTGGAGTTCCGCTCGGGGAAGCGGACCCTGGGCGTACCGACCGCCTCCGCCGACCAGCGCACCTTCCGGCTCCGCCTCGACGGGGAGCAGCTCGGACCGGCCGGCGACCTCCAGGTGGTCGCCGGCTCCCGGAGGCTGGACGCGCCCGGCGCCGGACGGACTCCCAACCCGCGGCGCTCGCTCACCGCGACCGAACCGCACATCCCCTTCCCCGCGGGCCCGGTCGACCCCGGCGTCCCGGGCGCGTACCGCACCACCAGCGGCGAATACGCCCTGGAGCCGGTGCGACTGCCGGGATACGCGGTGCCCGTCGAGATGCGCGCCACGGTCGTCGGCCCGACCGACGCACCGGGCGAACGACCGCTGGCGCTGTTCCTCCACGGACGCAACGCCACCTGTTACGAACCCGGCAAGAACAGGGCGGGCATGCAGTGGCCGTGCACGCCGGGCGACAAGGAGCTCCCGAGCTACCGCGGCCACCTGCACGACCAGGAACTGCTGGCGTCCCAGGGCTACGTGACGATCTCGATCTCCGCGAACGGCATCAACGCGCAGGACGGGCGCACGGCCGACTTCGGTGCGCAGGCCCGGTCCTCGCTCGTGCGCCAGCACCTCGCCCGCTGGGCGCAGTGGTCGGCGCATCCCCGAGGGGCCCCCGAGGCCGTACGGGCGACGGCGCGCGCGGACCTGTCGAAGGTGCTCCTGGTCGGTCACTCCCGGGGCGGGGAGGGCGTCAACCGGGCCGCCCTCGACAGCCTGTCCCCGCCACCGGCCGCCGAGGACGGCTACCGCGGACCGGTGGACTGGCGGATCCGCGGCACCGTCATGATCGGCCCCACCCTCTTCGGCCAGAACCCCACGCCCGACGTCCCGTCCATGACGATCCTGCCGGGCTGTGACGGCGACGTGAGCGACCTTCAAGGGCAGGTCTACCTCGACGGCACCCGGGGGATCGGCCAGGGCGCGGCGCTGCACAGCGCGGTGTACGTGGTCGGCGCCAACCACAACTTCTTCAACACGCAGTGGACCCCGGGCCAGGCCGAGGGCCCGGCCGCCGACGACTTCCGCGACGAGGCGGATCCCGTCTGCTCGACCGGGGCGGCGACCCGGCTGACCGCAGCGCAGCAGCAGAAGGCGGGCGGCACCTACATCGCCGCCGCCGCACGGCTCTTCCTCGCGGGCGACGACGGGGTGCGTCCGCTGCTCGACGGCTCCGACCGGCGCGCGCCCTCGGCCGACCCCGCACGCGTACTGACCCACGCGGTCGGCGGCAACCGCACCGGGGCGATCTCGCCCGACGCCCCGCTCGCGGTCACGAACGGGCGCGTGTGCCAGCAGGTCACCAGGGACGCCGCCCGAGCCTGCATGACGGCCTCCGACGCCGGGCAGTCCCCGCACTTCGCCTCCTGGACGGTCACCGACACCGATCCGGGCCGCAACGCCATCACGGCACGCTGGAGCGCGCCGGGCACCCCGGTCCGGCTGACGCCGGAGCGCGCCTTCTCGCTGGCGGGCTCCGAGGCGTTGGCCCTGCGGGTGATCGTGCCGCCGAACACTCGGGGAACCCTGCTCGACGTGGCCCTCACCGACACCTCCGGCAAGAGGGTGACGCTCGGTCAGGTCACGGTCGACGGCCTCCCCGGATCCACCGCGACGGTCGCGCACTGGGCGCGCGAGGTCCGCGTACCGCTGGGGGCCGCCTCGAGCGCGGGTGTCGACCTGAAGCGGACCAGGTCGCTGGAGCTCACCCCGCGCAGCGGCTCCGGCGCGCTCTGGTTGATGGACGCGTGGGGTTGGCGTCCGGGCACCCCGGCGGTCCACCCGGTCGCGCTGCCGCGCGTCGACATCGGCCGGTTGACGGTCCAGGAGGGCGACTCCGGCTCCCGCACCTACCGGGTGCCCGTGCAGGTCACCGGCAAGGGGAGCGGGGTGATCAAGCTCGCCGTGCAGGACCCGGGGACGGGCAGGGCCGCGGTCCGCACCGTGACGGTGGCGGCCGGCCGCACCACGGAGGTGTCGCTCACGGTCACGGGGAACTCCCGCTACGACAACGACCGCAACCACGCGGTCGCGGCCAAGGCCGTGCGCGGCGCGGCGGTCGGCAGTGCCTCCGGGGGTGTCCTCGTCAAGAACGACGACCCCATGCCCACGATCTCCGTGAAACCGGTCGCGGATAGGGTGATCGAGGGTCAAAAACTGCTCTGGAAGGTCGAGTTGTCCGCTCCGGCGGACACCATGGTGCAAACGCCGTTCGTCATCGTGCCGGTGGGTGCGGGCACGGAGCTCTCGACGAAGGACGTCGGCGAGGAATGGCTGGCCGGCCTCGGGGAGTCCCCGGACCCGGATCGGCCCTTGTCCGAGAACGGCTCCTACCTCTGGGTCACGGTCCCCAAGGGGCGGACGAGCACCGAGGTGGCCGTCCCCACCCTCGCCGACGCGCGGGCCGAGCCCGAAGAGGTACTGCGGATGCAGGTGAAGATCTATCAGGAGGAGGGCGAGTGGCCGGACGGCCCCCTCCTGACGGGAAGGGTCGAGGACGCCGTCCGACGCTGATCGGATCCGCGCACGAGGCTCCTGGGGCCCAGGGCTACCTGGGCCCCCACGGCTCCCTGGGTCGGTGTGCCTCAGTGGGCGAACAGCGGCGACACGGCGGCTTCCGAGCCGCTGTTCCAGTACGTCACGCGGGCCTTGTCGTCCACGTACACACCGCCCTTCGGCATCTGCAGGAGCAGGCCCTCGCCCGTGTTGGCGGTGGGGCTCTGACCGTGCGGTGCGAGCGCCATGTCGGTCACCAGGGTGGCGGCCTCCTTGTTGCCCTGGCGCAGCAGCAGGCCCGCGTACGCCTGCTTGCCGGGGGCGAGGGTCACCGCCGTCCGCGGCTTGGAACCGGTGAAGACGCCCACGAGACGGCCGTGGCCGTTCTCCAGCCGCAGCACCGGGTAGCTGCGCAGCTCGCAGGGCTTGGTACCGACGTTGGTGACGGTCAGCAGGAGCTTCGAGTCGTCCTTCACGGGCGGCACGGCCCACTCGACCGAAACCCGCGTGTCGTCGTCGGAGCAGTTGCCGTCGACGCCCTTGGAGTCGCCCTCGGCCTCGCCCGGACGACCCGGCGAGGAGGCCGAAGCGGCGGGCTCGGCGGAGGGCTTGGTGGAGGAGGACGCGGGTGCCGAGGGCGCGGTCGGCGCCGACGTGGTGGTCGAAGACGATGCGGAGGGGGACGCGGAGGACGTCGGCGACTGCGCGCTCCCGGCCTTGTCGCCGCCGGGTCCGCAGGCGGTGGTGGCCAGGAGGGCGGCGGCCAGGCCGAGGGCGCCGAGCGTGCGGGCGTGGGTGGTCTTCCGGTACGTGCGCATGGCGAGCCCCCGTGGCTTCTGACCTGCTGGGATGTATGTGAAGAGGATGCCCGCCGAGGCGTCGGTCGCACCCCTGTGAGGAGCACCGTTACACCTCTCGTATGTGGCGGTTACGGTTCCGTCGAGCGGACCGGGGGACCCGTACCGGGGGCGCGATGCGGGTGGACGGGTGCGGACAGCGATGGACACTCCCCGCCCCGGGACGGCGTGGAAAGTGGACACCCCCCGGCACGAGGCTGTGTCCCATGACCGGTGCGGCCGCCACGGCGGACCGAAGCCGAGCCGACGCCCGCAACCGCCCCCGTAACAGCCACATGTGAAGGAACCGCACCATGCCCAAGCCCATGCCCTCGACCTCTGCCCCCACCTCCCGGCCGTCCCGTGCCGCGACGGTACTGGCCACCGCCGCGGCCCTCTGCGCCGTCACCGCCGCCACCGCCCCGGCCGTCCATGCCGCGGGCGCCGACCGGCGCCCGGCGAGGATCGTCGCCGACTTGGCCCGTGCCTGGAACGGCACCGAACCGCAGGCGCTCGGCGCCCTGTTCACCGCCGACGGCACCTATGTCGACCTCGGCGTGGGCGTCACCTTCCGCGGCCCGCGGGAGATCTCCGGCTGGAAGGCCCGCGCCGACGGCCTCATCGCCAACGTCCACGTCACCGTGCGCGCCACCCACCGCGAGGGCGACCGCGTCACCGTCGACGCCGTCTACTCCGGCCACCTCAAGGGTGCCCCCAAGCCCTTCGCCGTCCCCATGACCACGCTGCTCGACCTCGACGCGAACCACTGCCGGATCGCCTCGGACGAGGACCACTACAGCCTCGCCGCCGTCCTCGCCCAGTCCGGCCTCCCCGCCGACTGGACCCCGCCCGCGCCCACCCACTGACCGCAGCGGAGCCGGCCCCGTACACCCACGGCGAGGCGCGCGAGTGAGTACGGGGCCCCCGCGACTGAGTACGACCGCTCACGCGCGCGGGCCCCGGTGCGGCTTGGCTGTGCCCATGGACGAATCGACCGAGAGTGCGAGCACCGCCCGAGTGAGCGAACCCCTGTGGGCGACGGGGCTGGCCGTGCTCCTCGTACCCCTGGCGCTGCTCTACGGCGCCGTCGCCCCCATGGCCACGGACGGCTGCGGCCCCGACGACTGCGCCCGGAGCCTGGAAGCGACCCTGGCGGTCATCATGGCCTGCTGGTTCGCGAGCTGGACGGTGACGCCGTTTCTGGTGGTGGCCTCCTGGCTGTTCCCCCGCCGCCCCGGGTACGCCCCGGTCCGCCGCTACGCCGGGTGGATCGCGCTGGTCCCGCCGGTGATCGTGGTCCTGCTCGCGTTCACGCTGTAGGGCCTGCGCGGGACCTTCGGCCCTGTCCCCGGTGACGGTCGGCAAGCCCCGCGGGCCCCTCGCGCGGTGTCCACTGGGGGGAGCACCCGTGACGAAGGGCTGGACGTCGGATGACCGAGGAGAAGCAGGGCTTCTGCACCCTGTGCAAGTCGAAGTGCGGTGCGCTGTACACCGTCGAGAACGGCCGTCTCACCGGTGTGCGCCCGGATCCCGACCATCCCACGGGCGCCGCCATGTGCCCCAAGGGCCGGGCCGCCCCCGAGATCGCCCACTCCACCGGCCGGCTGACGACACCGCTGCGCCGCACCCGCCCGAAGTCCGACCCCGACCCGGGCTGGGTCCCGATCGGCTGGGACGAGGCCATGGCGGAGATCGCCGCCAGGATGCGCACGATCGCGGACGAGAGCGGCCCGGAAGCGGTCGCCTTCGCCGTCGCCTCGCCGAGCGCGTCGGCGATCTCGGACTCCATCGAGTGGCTGGAGCGTCTGGTCCGCTCCTTCGGGTCCCCGAACACGGTCTACAGCACCGAGATCTGCAACTGGTACCGGGACGGCGCCCACCTCTTCACCTTCGGCGCCCCGCTCCCGCCGCCCGACTACGCCGCCGCCGACCTCGTCGTCCTGTGGGGGTTCAACCCGGCCAAGACCTGGCTGGCGCAGTCCGCCGCCCTCGGCGCCGCCACGGCCGCCGGGGCGAAGCTCGCCGTCATCGACCCGCGCCGCTCCACCAGCACCCTCCGGGCGGACGCCTGGCTGCGGATGCGCCCCGGAGCCGACGCCGCCCTCGCCCTCGGCCTGGCCAACCTCCTCATCGAAGGGCGCGACTACGACGAGGCCTTCGTCCGGAGCTGGACCAACGCCCCGCTGCTGGTCCGCGCCGACACCGAGGACTTCCTGCGGGCCGCCGACGTCACGGACGGCCTCACGGAAGGCGTCGGGGAAGGAGCGGCGGGAGCGGACCGCTTCGTCGTCTGGGACCAGGAGGCGGACGCCCCCGCCGGTTACGACACCGCACGCGCGGCCGACCGCCCCGAGCGCTTCGCCCTCCGGGGCGGCCACCGCATCGAGACCACCCACGGGCCGGTCACCTGCGTGCCCGCCTTCCAGCTGTACGCGGACGCGTGCGCCGAGTGGCCGCTGGACCGGGTCGCCCGGACCACCTGGATCCCGGAGGGCGAGGTGCGCGCGCTGGCCGACATGATCATCGAGGCCGGCACCGTCGCGTACTACGGCTGGACGGGCGTCGCGCAGCACGCGAACGCCAGCCAGATCGAGCGCGCCCTGGCCACCCTCTTCGCCCTGACCGGTTCCTTCGACGCACCCGGTGGCAACCGGCAGGTCGCCTTCCCCCCGTACACCCCGGCCACCCACCCCGGGCAGCTCGCCCCGGAGCAGCGCGCCAAGGCGCTCGGCATCGACAAGCACCCGCTCGGCCCGCCCGCCTCGGGCTGGATCAACGCGGGCGACCTGCGCACGGCGATCCTGACCGGCGAGCCGTACCGGATCCGGGCGGTGATCGGCTTCGGCTCCAACCTGGTCATGAGCCAGCCCGGCTCCGACCTGACCGCCGAAGCGCTGCGGGAGCTGGAGTTCCAGGTCCACGCCGACCTGTTCCACACCCCCACGAGCAGCACCGCCGACATCGTCCTGCCGGTCAACAGCGCCTGGGAACACGAGGCCCTTCGCTTCGGCTTCGACATCGACCAACGCGCCCAGGAACACGTCCAGTTGCGGCAGCGGATGGTCGAGCCCCAGGGCGGTTCCCGATCCGACCAGGAGATCGTCTTCGACCTCGCCCGCCGCCTGGGCCTGGGCGAGCTGTTCTTCGACGGCGACATCGAAGCCGCCTGGAACCACCAGCTCCAGCCCCTCGGCCTGACCACCGAGGAACTGCGCGCCCGGCCCGGCGGCATCCGCGTGGAGCAGCCCGCCACCCACCACCGGTACGCGCGCCCCCGCCCCGACGGCACGGTCCGGGGCTTCGACACCCCCACCCGCAGGGTCGAGTTGTACTCCGGGCGCCTCGCCGCCCACGGCTACCCGCCCGTCCCCGTGCACGTCGACCCGGCGCCGACCAGCCGGGCCTTCCCCCTCGTCCTGACCAGCGCGAAGAGCGGCTACTTCGTCCACAGCCAGCAGCGCTCGATCACCTCCCTGCGCCGTCGTTCCCCGGATCCGATGGTCGACATGAGCCCGCGGGCCGCCGAGACCCGCGGCATCGGGGAGGGCCAGTGGGTCGAACTGGCCACCGCACGCGGCAGCATCCGCCTGCGGGCGCGCTTCGACGCGTCCCTGCACCCGGGGGTCGTCGTCGCCGAGTACGGCTGGTGGCAGGCCGCGCCCGACCTCGCGCTCCCCGGCTCCGATCCACTGTCCGCGACGGGCAGCAACATCAACGGCCTCATCGACCACACCGTCACCGACCCCCTCAGCGGGGGCGTCCCCCTGCGCTCGTCGGTGTGCGAGATCCGGCCGCTGCCCGCGGGCAGCGACCCCAGTTGGTCCGGTACCCGTCCCTTCACCGTCACCGCGATCGGGGCGGAGGGGGAGGGCGTACGCACCCTGGAACTCGCCCCGGCCGACGGCGGAGCCCTGCCCGACTACCGACCGGGACAGCACCTCACGGTCCGCGCCGAGGACGCCGCCGGGGTCGTCACGCGGGAGCGCGGCGCACGCTCGTACTCCCTCACCGGCCCCGCGCTCCAGGCCGACCGTACGGCCTACCACCTGGGCATCCGGCACGTCCCCGACGGCAGCTTCTCCGGCTACGTCCACCGGGAGCTGGAGGTGGGGGACCGGCTCCACCTGGCCACCCCCGCCGGTGTGTTCGCGATCCCCACCCACACCCACCACCCGGTCGTCCTCCTCGCCGGCGGCATCGGCATCACACCCTTCATGAGCTACCTCGAAACCCTCGCCGCCACCGGCGGCAGCGTCCCCGAAGTCGTCCTCCACTACGGCGTGGCCAACTCCGCCGACCACCCGTACCGCGCGCGGCTGCGCGAACTCCAGGCGTCGATACCGGTGTTGCGCGTGGTCACGCACTACGCCCGGCCCCTCGCGCAGGACCGCCCGGGCGTCGACCACACGGTCGCCGGCCACATCACGGCCGACCACATCGACCCCGCGCTCCTCGAAGGGCGGGCCCGCTTCTACCTCTGTGGTCCCGCCGCGATGACGGACGCCCTCACCGGGGCGCTGAAGCTCCGGGGCGTGCCCCGCTTCGAGGTCTTCAGCGAGAAGTTCCGCCCCGCCGTCCGCGAGGTGACCGTCCCCGACGACGCCTCCTTCACCGTCCGCTTCGGCCGGTCCGGCAAGGAGGTCACCTGGACCAAGAGGGACGGAACGCTGCTGGCCCTCGGCGAGCGGGCCGGGGTGAGGATGGCCAGCGGCTGTCGTGTGGGCCAGTGCGAAAGCTGCGTGACCCCCGTACTCAAGGGCGCGGTCACCCACCTCGTCACGCCGTCCGAGGGCCTCCCCGAGGACGACTGCCTCACCTGTCAGTCCGTCCCCGCGAGCGACCTGACCCTGGACGCCTGAGGCCCCGTGACGCACGGCGGCCGGTGCCCGTCGGGGCACCGGCCGTCCCGCCTTCCGGGCGGCGGATCAGGCGACGAGCTCGCCCTTCTCGGCTGCCGCCCCGGCGGTGGCCGCGGCGGGCTGCGGCCGGACGTCCCGCATGACGACGGCGGCGAGGACGGCAGCGGCGAGGACGCCGATCGCGCTGATGGTGAAGGTGGTCGATCGACATCGAGGTGGTGAAGGCGTCCCGGGCCGCCCGGACCAGGCCGCCGTCGCCCCCGGCCACCTCCAGCGCACCGCCGATCGAGTGCTTCGCCGCCTCGGGGGCGTTCGCCGGCATCTGCCGGGTGAAGCCGCTGGTCAGGAGCGAACCGAGGATGGCGATGCCGAGGGCCGTACCGGCCTGCTGGATGGTGTCGTTGAGGGCGGAGCCGACGCCGGCCTTCTCCTGCGGGATGGTCCCCATGAGGGCCCCGACCGCGGCGGGCATCGCCAGACCCGCGCCGAGACCGAGCAGGCCGAGGGCGACGGCGGGGACGGTGAAGCCCGTGGTGGCCGACACGGTGGCCAGCAGGCCGAAGGCGGCGGCCATGGCGACCATGCCGGTCAGCACCAGGAGGCGGTTGCCCACCTTCGCGGCGAGCCCGGCCCCGGCGCCGTTGCCGATGAGCGCGGCGACGGCGAGCGGTACGAACGCGAGACCGGCCTTGACGGGCGAGTAGCCGAGGACGAACTGCAGGTACTGGGTGAGGACCAGCAGCAGGCCGCCGTTGCCGATCTGCACCAGCGTCAGCGAGAGCGAACCACCGCTGAAGTTGCGGTGCTTGAAGAGCGCCAGCGGCACCATCGGCGAGGGGGTGAGGTTCTCCCAGACCACGAACCCGGCCAGGGCGACGACCGCGACGCCCAGGGTGACGGCGGAGCGGCCGTCGAAGGCACCGTGCTGCGGGATCTCGATGATCCACCAGATCAGGGCGGTCATGCCGACCGCCGACAGCACCGCGCCCAGCGGATCGGGCTTCTGCCACGGTCCCTTGGACTCCGGCATGAGGGTGAAGGCGGCGAGGACGGCCAGGACGACGACCGGGACGTTGATGAAGAAGATCGAGTGCCACGAGAAGTGGTCGATCAGGACGCCGCCGAGCACGGGGCTGCCGACCAGGCCGAGCATGGACACCGCGCCCCAGGCGGCCATCGCCCTGCCGCGTTCCTCCTCGTCGAAGACGGTGATGAGGATCGACAGGGTCGAGGGCATGATCAGCGCGCCGCCGACGCCCATCGCGGTGCGTGCGGCGATGACTTCGCCGGGCGTGGTGCAGTAGGTCGCGGCCAGCGACGCCACCCCGAAGAGCAGGAGGCCGATGACCATGACCTTCCGACGGCCGAAGCGGTCGCCGAGGCTTCCGGCGGTGAGCAACAGCCCCGCGAAGACCAGGATGTAGGAGTCGAGTATCCACTGGGTGTCCTGGGCGCTCGCACCGATGTCGGCGGTCATCGACGGCACCGCGACGGTCAGGGCCATGCTGTCGACGACCAGGACCAGTGTGCTGAGACAGAGCACGATGAGGATCCACCAACGACGTGGGTTGCGGGCTTCCATGGGACGTCCTTCCGGGCTGAGCACACCGTTCCTTCGTTGCGCACACTGTACGCATTGCGGAACAGTGTGCGCAAGAATCGAGATGTGTACGCTGGATGCGAACGATGTGCGCAGAAGAGGAGTCCTCATGACCGCCAAGAGCGACGCGAACGCGATCCCGTCCGTGTGGGCCCGTCAGCAGCGAGAGGCGCAGCAACCCGCGCTGAACCGGGCCGCGATCGTCCGCGAGGCGGTGCTCGTGCTGGACGCCGACGGCATCGACGCGCTCAGCATGCGCAAGCTCGGCGCCCGGCTGAAGGCGGGCGCGACCTCCTTGTACCGGCACGTCGCGACCAAGGAGGAGTTGATGGAGCTGGCCGTGGACGAGGTCTGCGCCGAAATCCTCGTCCCGTCACCGCAGCGCGCGCGGGAGGACTGGCGCACGGCCGTCAGCGAGGCCGCCCTGTCCTTCCGCGGTACGGCCCTGGACCACCCCTGGTTGGCCTCGGTCCTCGGCCAGGCGGGCCTCGCCTACCTGGGCCCGAACCTCATGTCCTTCTCCGACCGGCTGGCGGCGCTCTTCGCCGCCGCCGGATTCCCGGAGCCGAGCCGTGCGATCGACACGGTCCTGGGCTACGTCATCGGCATGAGCACCACCGAGGCGGCGTGGTTGACCACCGTCGCGCGCTCGGGCGAGACCGAAGCCGGATTCGTCGCCCGCCTCATGCCCGCCGCGCGGGTGGCGGTGGCGGACCACGAGCACCTCACCGAGGCCTACGCCCCGGTCGAGGACGTCGACCCCGCCGAGATCCGCGAGGTCAAGTTCGCCTACGGGTTGGAGGTCGTCCTCGACGGCCTGGCGCTGCGGCTGCCGCCGGCCGCGTAACGCACCACCGCTCCCCGGACGGCCGCGACCCCGCGCGCCCGCACCCCGGACGACCGCGGAGGTCGCCGGGGAGCGGCGGGCGCCGCCGGATCAGACCCCTACGGGAGCGGGGGCGGCAGCGGTTTCATCGGCCGAGCCGGTCGTCCCGGTCGGGGTGGTCGCACCGGCTGCCGGGGTCGCCGCGGCAGCCTGCTCCGGTGTCCCGGGCCGGGGCGCGGAGTACATGACCGAACCCTGCTTGTTCTCCTTCTCGATGAGCCCCTTCTTGGCGAGGAGCTCCAAGGTGTTGCGCACCACCTGGGTGGAGGCGGGGCGCTCGGGGTGTGCCTGCGCCAGTTCGCCGGCGACCTCGCTGACCATGCGGGGTTCCGCGGCGCTGACGAGGAGGGCCAGGACGAGTTCGCGCCGCGGGGGCTCCGTGGCGCCGGTCGCCGCAGCCGTCGCGGGCTCCTTCTGGGCGCTCGCCTTCGCCGCCTTCTCGGTGCTCGCCTTCGCCGCGGGCGCCGCGGTCTTGCGCGCGGGGGTCTTGCGCGCCGTGGACTTGGCCGGGGTGGCGGCCTTGGTCGGAGCGGCGACCTTGGCCGGGGTGGCGGCCTTCGAGGGCGCGGTGGTCTCCGTGACGGCGGCGGTGTCCGCCACCACCGGGGCCGGGGCGGGGGTCTTGGCCGCGGTCTTCCTCGGGCGTGCCGTCTTGGTGGCCGCCTTGCCCGCCGTACCCGCGGTGACCGCGGTGGCCTTCTTCGCCGTCCGGGGCCGGGGAACGACCGTGGTGTCGGCGTCCGGTGTCACGGGTGCCGGTGCCACCGGCGCCGCGGGCAGTGTGCCCTGCATGCCGGAGAGCCAGCCCTCGTCGGACTTCAACTGCGCCAGGCGAGCCCCGAGATCCGTGAGCTGCGCGGTGATGGTTTCCTGTTCCTTGCGGTTGACTTCGAGATCTGCGGCGAACCGCTGCGCGTACACGTTGTGGATGGGCGTGCTGTCGGGCTCGTCGGCCATTGCGGCTCACTCTCCTCGTACCTCACGGTGTTGCTGCCAGATGCTATGCGCCATCGGACACCCGCAGTTCCTTCCCCGTAAACTTCGTCGCACTCCTCCGGCGGCCTGCACGCATGAGTGGGGGGAACGTAGCCTGCCTCGGGTGAAGAAGACCGTGACGTACGTCGAGATGACCGACCGGAGCCGGCTCGTTCCCGGCACACCGGCCCCGGGCATGGCCCTGGTCGCCGTCGCAGGGGACCTGTCGCCGGTCTCCGACGTGATGGCCAGGATCGGGGCGCCGTACCACTGGCGCAGTGCCCGGCGCGGCCCGCAGGAGTGGCGGGCGTGGTTCGTCGAGCACCCGGAGCGCACGTGTTGGCTGCTGACCTTGGCGGACGAGCCGGCCGGCGCGGTCTGCTACGACGTCCACCCGGACGGCGACGTGGAGATCAGGACGTTCGGGTTGCTGCCGGAATTCACCGGCAAGGGTCTCGGCGGTCATGCGCTGACGCTCGCGATCCGGCAGGCGTGGGACATGGTCCCGGGGGTGCGCAGGGTGTGGCTGCACACGTCCTCCGCGGACAACGCGAACGCGTTGCCCAACTACCACCGTCGCGGGTTCCATACCTTCAAGGTCGAGGAGGAGGACGCCTGAGACGGGACCGGACCGGTCGGATCAGCCGATCGGGTCCCCCTGGGCGTCCTCGCTCATCGTCGGGCGCATCGACTTCATGGCGGAGCGGTGCGGCTCCGCCTCGGCGAGGGCCGCGAGCCGCTCACGGCCAGCCGAGGCGGATAGGGGCGAAGTTCCCTGCCTAGAAAGGGAGTTGATGAGGTGTCGGCGGCGACTTGCCTCACTGTTCGGGGATCCGGCCGCACAGCCAGTTGCCCGGCTCCGCCGGATCGTCACTGATCCAGAACTGCTGCCACAGCGTGGCGAATTCCGCGCGGTCGAGGTGCCCGTCGCCGTTCAGGTCGAGCCGCTCGAAGACGCCCGCCACGTCGACGGGGCGGCCGTTCCACGTCTCGACGAGCCGGTGGTGCTCCTCGGGGGAGATGCGGCCGTCGCCGTTCGTGTCCACCGCGTCGAAGACCGTGTGCGCGGTCGCGGTGACGTCGGCCACCATGGCGGGCAACCGGTCCACGAGGGACAGCAGCTCGGCCATGTCGACCGCGCCGTCGCCGTTCGCGTCCCCGGCCTCCAGCAGCGCCGCCCACCACCCCATCAGCAGGGCCTCCACCCGCGCGCGCAGCCCCGTACCGGCCCCCACGCGCGGGAGCAGGCTCCACCGGGCGACGAGCGCCCTGAAGTCCTCCTCGCGCAGGTAGCCGTCCCCGTCCGCGTCGAACGCCGCGAACATCCC
This sequence comes from Streptomyces sp. NPDC051555, assembly GCF_044454405.1. NCBI lineage: Bacteria > Bacillati > Actinomycetota > Actinomycetes > Kitasatosporales > Streptomycetaceae > Streptomyces > Streptomyces sp. NPDC051555. The sequence continues at coordinate 964,112 of NZ_JBITDP010000001.1, forward strand.
CCGGAGCTTGCGCTCCTGAAACGCACTGGCCATGAGCGGCCTCCCTCGTCGCCGAACGCATCGTGAACCCGTCGTACCCTGCCCACCGCCCCGGGCCGGTGGGCAGCGCGTCACTCTAGGGCGGGGTGCACCCGCGTTCCCAGCGGCACATGCATGCGAAGGGTCACCCGCGGGGCGGCGGGGTGCCGACGCGCGCAGCGGGCACGGGATACCGTGCCGGTCATGTCGGAACGCACAGCGCGCGACGTCGGCCCGGCCGGCATCGACCTCGCCTACGAACGCTTCGGCGCCCCCGGTGCGCCGCCCGCCGTCCTGATCATGGGAGCGGGAGCGCAGATGATCAACTGGCCGGAAGGGTTCTGTCGGGAGTTGGTCGACCGCGGCCTCCAGGTGATCCGGTTCGACACCCGGGACAGCGGCCGCTCGACGCACTTCCCGGACGCGCCCGTGCCGGACTTCCCGGCGGCCCTGGCGGGTGACCTCTCGACGGCGTCCTACTCGCTCTCCGACCTGGCGGCCGACACCGTCGGCCTGCTCGACGCGCTCGCGCTGACCGAGGTGCACCTCGTCGGATCCTCCCTGGGCGCGATGATCGCCCAGATGATCGCGATCGAGCATCCGGACCGGGTGCGGTCACTGACCTCGATGATGGCCACGACCGGGGAACCGGGTGTGGGGGTGGCCGATTTCTCGCTCTTCGCCGGGCTGGGAGGGCCGCCGCCGGACCGGGAGGGGTTCGTGCGGTGGCAGGTGCGGGCCCTGCGCCTCGCCGCGTCGCCCACCCTCCCGTTCGACGGGCCCGCCGCGGCCGAGCGGGCCGGACGGGTCTTCGACCGCGGTTACGACGCGCTCGGCATGCAGCGCCAGGGCCTCGCGGTCGTGGCCACCGGCGACCGGACCTCGCGGCTGCGGTCCCTGCGCGTGCCCACCCTCGTGGTGCACGGCGCCCGCGACCTCGTGTGCGACGTCAGCGGTGGTCGGGCCACGGCCGCCGCCGTCGCGGGGGCCGAACTCGTGGTGCTGGAGGAGATGGCCCACCACCTGCCGCAGGAGCTGTGGCCCGAGGTCGCCGGCCTGATCGCCGACCACGTCCACCGCGCCGAGGCCGGTGCCGTACGGGCGCCGCGCGGGCCGGGGAACTGACACAGTCGCGACCGCGACGTGGACCCGCGCGATCCCCGCGCCGAGAATCGTCTGCAAGCGGTGATCGTAGCTCTCTGGTGACGGGCGCATTCGCCGTGTAGCTTCTGTTCCAGCTGTCGTGGTTCGCAGTTCCTGCCCGCGCCCTGGCGTGGGCGTTTTGCTGTGCAGTGCCGGACCAGGGCGATCACCTCCGGGTCCGCGCGGTGCGGATCCGACATCGACTGAGAGGCATCATCATGGCCAGCGGAACCGTGAAGTGGTTCAACTCCGAAAAGGGCTTCGGCTTCATCGCGCAGGACGGCGGCGGCCCCGACGTCTTCGCGCACTACTCCAACATCAACTCCACGGGCTACCGTGAGCTGCAGGAGGGCCAGGCCGTGACCTTCGACATCACGCAGGGCCAGAAGGGCCCGCAGGCGGAGAACATCACCGCCGCCTGATCTGCGCGGAACCGTCCGCCCGCCCCGGAGTCATGGACCCCGGGGCGGGCGGAGTGCTGTACGGCGACGTCCCGTAGGAATGATCACGGCGCATCCGGGGTAGCCGCGTCACGTGATCACCGTCGGCGTCGAAGAGGAGTACGTCCTCCTGGACCCCGCCACGGGGCTGCCCGCACCCCTGGGCGAGGAGGTCCGCCGGGCCGCCGGCCTCGGCGCGGTCGCGGACCCCGACGAGGTGCAGGACGAGCTGCTCCAGGCCCAGGTCGAGGTGGCCACCGCCGTGTGCACGAGCCTGGCGGAGGTCGGGGGCCACTTGCTGCGCCTGCGGCACGCCGTGGCCTCGGCCGCCGAGGACAGCGGCTGCCGGATCGCGGCCACGGGCGCCGCGCCGCTGCGGGGCCCCCTGCCCGTACCCGTGACGCAGACGCCGCGCTACCTGCGGATCGGGGGCGCGGCCCGGCAACTGGTCGACGAGCACCTCATCTGCGGGATGCACGTCCATGTGGCGGTTCCCGATCCGCTGACGGGCATCGCGGTGCTGAACCGGATCCGCGGCTGGCTGCCGACGCTCCTGGCCATGTCCGCCAACTCGCCCGTGTGGGAGGGCCGGGACACCGGGTTCGCGAGCTGGCGCACCATCGTCTTCGGCCGCTGGCCCGTCAGCGGTCCGCCGCCCGCCTTCGCCGACGCCGCCGACTACGAACGGCGCCTGGAGGCCCTGGTGGCCGCCGGGGTGATCGCCGACCGGGGCCAGGTGTACTGGCAGGCCCGGCTGTCCGACCGCTACCCCACCGTCGAGGTGCGCTGCCTGGACGTCCAACTGCGGGCCGACGACGCGGTCATGCTCGCCGGGATCGTCCGCGCCCTGGTCGCCACGGCGATCGCCGAGGAGGAGGCCGGCGCCCCGTCGGCGACGCTGGATCCGGAGCTGCTGCAAGCGGGCACCTGGCACGCGGCCCGGTACGGGCTGAACGGCACGCTGACGGACCGGGACGGGCGCCCGCACAGCAGCGGCGACACGTTGTGCTCGCTGCTGCGCCACATCACCCCGGCCCTGGAGGCCGCGGGCGACCTCCGCCAGGTGAGCGCCCTCATCCACCGCCTCCTGCGCGAAGGCACCCCCGCCGACCGGCAGCGCCGCGCACTGGCCGAAGCCGGCCTGCCGGGCCTCATCGACCTGATCACCGCGGCGGGGGCCGGAAGCTAGTGCCGCGTCGGGCAACGTTCGCCGGCACACCTGTGATCCGACGATCAACATCCTTCATACGCGCGCTTCATACGCGCGCGGCATGCTCAATGCCGGACCCCACAACGCGGGGGCCGATTCTCCGTAGCCCGCTCGTACGCGTGAGCGTCCCGCGCCGCCGATACGCTCCCGAAGAGGGCACCTCGAACCAACACACCCACCAGGGCACACCGCCCAGGGCGCACCCACTCGGCACCAGCGGAACGGACCCCACCCCTTGAGCCTCCGGCAGATCGACCCGAAACAGCGCGGCTTCCTGATCGTCAACTCCCACCCCACCGGCTCCGCCGAGACCGTCGAGCGGATGTGGGAGCGGATCCCGGCCCGCAGCGACGGCAGCAGCCCGGTGGTGCTCCTCCTGGGCCACAGCGCCGGATACGGCCTGGCCACCCTCCTCACCGGCCTGCGCCAGCACGGGATCCGGGGCGTCGGCGTCGCTTTCGAAGGCGCCGAGACCGAGCGCCGCACCGCCACCGCCGGTTGGTACCGCACCGCGGCCGCCGCCCGCCTCGTCGAAGAGGCCGGCAACGACTTCCTCTTCGTCAACACCGACGCCTTCTCCGACGCGGGCAAGGCCGAGGTCCTCGACCTGGTCGAGGAACGGTTCGGGCAGGTCGACCACCTGATCTACAGCCTCGCCGCGCCCCGCCGCACCGACCCGGCCACCGGCACCGTCCACCACTCGGTGATCAAGCCGCTCGGGCAGCCCTACCAGGCCCCCGCGCTCGACTTCTCCCAGGCCGCCCCCGCGGTCACCAGCATCCGCCTGGAACCGGCCACCGAAGCGGAAGCGCACGACACCGTGCAGGTCATGGGCGGCGCCGACTGGCGGCTGTGGGTCCGCGCGCTCGCCGCGCGTGCGCTGCTCGCCGAGCGCTTCACCACCGCCGCGCTCACCTACATCGGCTCCGAACTGACCGCCCCGGTCTACCGCCAGGGCACCATCGGCGCCGCGAAGGAGCACCTGGAGAACACCGCCGGCGAGCTGAACGAGACGGTGCTGGCGGGCGCGCAGCGCGCCTTCACCGTCGTCGCGGGCGCCGCCGTCACCCAGGCCTCCAGCGCCATCCCCTCCATCGCCCTGTACACGGCCTTCCTCCACACCGTCCTCGGCGACGGCTTCCGCACCACCGCCCAGCAGGCGGAGGACCTGTGGGACCAGCTCACCGGCACCACGGCACGCGTCACCGACGAGCAGGGCCGCATCCGGCTCGACGGCTGGGAACTCGACCCGAAGGTCCAGGACCTGGTCCGGGAACTGTGGGCCGACCCGCACGCCGGATTGGCGCGCTCGCCCGAAGGCGCCGCCTGGTTCATGGCCCAGCTGCGCGAACTGTACGGATGGGGCCTCGACGGCGTGGACTACGGCCGCCCCGACCAGACCACCGTGAGCTGGCCCGTGCCCGCGCCGCGGAAGACCGGCTGAGAGGGCCCGTAACGCCGAGCCGGAGCGGTCGGCGGGGCTCGTCCGGGTGGTCGCCGGCGGCCAAACGGGTCAATCGGGCCGGTGCCGTGGTGGGCCGCGGCCCGGGACGGGCCATCGTGAGCCGGTCCGGCTCACGGGCGGGCCCGGAGGTCCGCCGGTCTTCTCCCGTGCGAGGGTTCATGGCGGCGTTCCTCATCGTGGCGTGCCTGCTGTTCGCGTGGTCCGTGACCGCGGAACGGCTCGCCCGGTGGAGCGTGACGGCTCCCCTCGCCTTCGCGCTCGCGGGCGCGTTCCTCAACAGCGGCGAGGCCCCGTGGGTGCAGGAGAACCTGAGCCAACACGGCTTCCAACGGGGCGTCGAGGTGGTCCTCGCCCTGCTGCTGTTCCTGGACGCCTGCGAATCCACCGAGTACCACCGGCTGAAGACCACGGCGGGCGAGTGGCGCCTGCTCGGGATCGCCCTGCCCCTCACCATCGCCGTGGCCACGCTCATGGGAGCCGCGCTGTTCCCCGACACCGGGTGGTGGCTGCTGCTCGTCACCGCGCTCGTGGTGATGCCCATCGACCTCGCGCCCATCTCGACGCTGCTCGCCGACGAACGCGTACCCCTGCGGGTCCGCGCCGCCCTCAATGTGGAGGGCGGTCTGAACGACGGGCTGATCTCGCCCCTGTTCGTCTTCGCCGTCGCCCACGTCACCGCGGCCGGCAACAGCGGTGTGGGGGCGCTCGTGTGGCGGGTGGTGCGCGAGTCCGCGACGGCCGTCCTGGTCGGCGCCCTGTTGGGAGCGGGGGCCGCCTGGCTGGTCAGGCGCGCCCTCGCGGCGCAGTGGGCAACTCCGGAGAGCCTGCGCCTGGCCACGCTGGCGGTCCCGTTCCTCGTCTTCACGGCGGCCGTGCTCGCCCACGGCAACGGATTCGTCGCGGCCTTCGTCTCCGGAGTCTGCTACGCCCCGGCCGCCCGCGCGCTCGGCCACGCCAATCTCTCCCTCGTCCACCACGTCGGGCAGGTGCTCGCCTTCGCGGTCTGGTTCGTCCTCGGCGGCCTGACGATCGACCAGTTCGCCGACGGGATCGGCCTGGCCGAGCTCGGCTACGCCCTGCTGGCCCTCACCGTGGTCCGGTTCCTGCCCGTCATGCTGTCCCTGACCGCCACCGTGCTGACGGTGCCCGAGCGCGCGGCCGTCGGCTGGTTCGGGTCCCGGGGCGTGACCTCGATCGTGTTCGCCACCCTGGCGGCCGGACAACTGCCGCCCGAGGAAGCCGACTTCGTCGTCACCGCGATGTGCGCGACCGTCCTGCTGAGCGTGCTCCTGCACGGACTGTCCGTCCGCCCGATCGCGCTCGCCTTCGCCCGCAGGGCGACTGGGAGCCGGGCCGTCAGCAGGGGGACGAAGGGCCCTTCTGGCGCGTGAGGTCGGCATTGGACATCCAGCCCGCGCTGGTCGAGCCGTCCAGGCGGACGTACGTCCACTTGTCGCCGTCCGCGTTCACCACGTAGCAGAAGTAGCGGAGCTTGGTGCCGCTCCTGGCGGGCGAGGCGTCGGGGCACCGCTCGTACGGGCCCGTTTCGAGGTGGACGTCGCCGGCCGTGTAGCCGTAGGTTCCCGGCTTCGGGTCCTTGTGGCTCCAGCCACTGCAACTGGTGGACGCGGGGCCGGGTTTGGTCGTCGCCGAGGACGGGGTGCGGCGCGGGGAGGCGCTGGCCGACGGCTTCTTCTTCGGGCTCCGGGTGGGGGAGGCGCTCGGGGTGGCCGCGCCGTCCGTCGCCGTGCCCGCATCCGGCCGGCCGGTCGTCGAGGAGGTGTCGGCGCCCCCTGCCGCCCGCCCGCCACCGCGCCCGCCGCCCTGTCCCGCGGACAGGGCGTAGGCCACGCCGCCGGCCCCGAGCACGGCGACGGCCGCGAGGACCGTCACGGTACGGGTGCGACGCCGGGCCCGCGCGGTGTCCCCGGGGGTGTGCCGGGTACCGGTCGGCGATCCGCCGGGCGCCGGGTGCCCGGCGTTCGGGGGCTGTGCGTACGACGGCTGCGCGTACGAAGGCTGCGGCTGTGACGGCGGTGCGTACGCAGGCTGCGCGTACGTCGGCCGGGGGTGCGGGGGCGCGTACGGCTGGGGGTGGGGCTCGGAGAGCACCGGCGGCGGACCGAACGAGCCGGTGGTGGGAGCCGACGCGCCGACGGGCGGGGGCACGGCGGCGGGCACGGGGTGCGCCGGCCGGCCCGCCGCCACCTGGTCGAGCATCGCCCCGGCCTGGGCGGCGGTCGGCCGCTGCGCCGGGTCCTTCGCCATCAGTGCCCGCAGCACCGGCATCAGCGGCCCCGCCCGCCGGGGCTCGGGGAGCGGTTCGCCGACGATCGCGGAGAGCGTCGACCACGCGGAGGTGCGGCGGAAGGCGACGGTGCCCTCCACCGCCGCGTACAGGGTCATGCCCAGCGACCAGATGTCCGCCGGGGGTCCCGGCTCCTGACCCTGGGCGCGCTCCGGCGGCAGGTAGTCGAGGGAGCCGATGATCTGGCCGCTGCGGGTCAGCTTGGACGCGGCCTCGTCGTCGGTGGTGTCCATGGTGGCGATGCCGAAGTCCGTGAGCACCACCCGGCCGCCGCGCTCCAGCAGCACGTTCCCCGGCTTCACGTCCCGGTGCAGGACGCCCGCCCGGTGCGCGGCGTCGAGGGCCCGCATCAGCTCGGCCCCGATCGCCGCCGCCTCGCGCGGATCCAGCGGGCCGCGCTCGGAGAGCACGTCGTCGAGGGACGGGCCGTCGACGAGTTCCATCACGATGACCGGCAGCCCCTGGTCCTGCGTGACGTCGTGCACGGTGACCACACCGCGGTGCCGGATCCGGGCCGCGGCCCGGGCCTCGCGCTGCATCCGGGTCCGCAGATCGGCCAGCTCCGGCGCGCCGGCGTCGGTGTAGGCCCGCAGGATCTTGACCGCGACCTCACGGCCCAGCAGTTCGTCCAGCGCGCGGGCGACCACGCCCATGCCGCCGCGGCCGATCATCGCGGTCACCCGGTAGCGGCCTCCCAGCAGCCTGCCGACCAGCTCGTTGTCGTTCGCTTCCCCCGTCGGCACCGCACGCCCCGTTCACAACCCGCTCGTCGATCGGCCCTCGCCGCCCTCTGCCGCGGACAAGAGTAGACGCTACGGCGCCACCTCACCCGGCGCTGTCGCCGGGCCCGTCGGCCGCGGCTCCGAACCACGCGGGCAGGTGGTCCAGCAGGTCCCGCTGGTCGTCGCCCACCCACGCCACATGGCCGTCCGGCCGCAGCAGGACCGCGGGCGCACCCCCTTCCCCGTCGAGGTCGAGGTCGAGGCCGTGGTCGACGACGTGGTCGACGCGGTCCGCCCAGCCGGCCACCGAGAGCCGCCCGGTACGGTCGAGCAGGAGTCCGCGCCCTTCGTGCATCAGCTCGTAGAGGCGGCCGCGCTCCAGCGGCACGTCGCGCATCCGGCGGCCGACGAGTGCGTGGCCCCCGCCGAGGTCGTAGGCGACGTCGACCGCGGTGATCATCCCCGTCACGTACCGGTTCACCTCCTCGAAGTCCATCAGCGCGGAGAACAGCCCGCGCAACGCGGTCGCGCCCGGGTCGCTCCCCAACAGGGTCATCTGCGCGCGGGTGTTGTCCAGGACGCGGGCAGCCACCGGGTGCCGCTCCTCGTGGTAGCTGTCCAGCAGCCCCTCCGGGGCCCAGCCGTCGACCGCCGCGGCCAGCTTCCAGCCGAGGTTGAAGGCGTCCTGCACGCCGAGGTTCATCCCCTGCCCGCCGGTCGGCGGGTGGACGTGCGCCGCGTCGCCGGCCAGCAGCACCCGGCCGACCCGGTACCGCTCGGCCTGCCGGGTGGCGTCGCCGAAGCGGGACAGCCAACGCGGCGCGCGCACGCCGAAATCGGTGCCCGCGACCGCCCGCAGCCGATGCCGGAAGTCCTCCAGGGTCGGCGCGGCCGTCCGGTCCTCGGACACCCCGTCCGCGGGCACGACGACGCGGTGCGTCCCGTCGTCGTTGGGGGAGACGCCGAACCGCAACTGGGTCCTGCGGACGTCCTGGACGACGGCGCTGATCGTGGCCGGATCCGCGGTCACCTCCATGTCGCCGATCAGCGTCTCGACGGTGGCGGGCACCCCGGGGAAACCGACGCCGAGCCGTGCGCGCACCGTGCTGCGCCCGCCGTCGCACCCGACGAGGTAGCGCGCGCGCAGCCGCGCGCCGTCCGCCAGCTCGACGGACACCCCGTCCTCGTCCTGGTCGAGCCCGACGACCTCGCAGCCGCGCCGGATCTCGGTGCCGAGCTCGCGGGCCCGCTCGTCGAGCAGCCGCTCGGTGACCGGTTGCGGGACCCCGATCCCGTACGGGTGCGCCGTGTCCAGCCGCTCGGGCCACGCCTTCACGACGCCGCCGAACAATCCGCCGACGCTGAACTTCTCGCCGACCGCCAGGAAGCGCTCCAGTAGACCGCGTTGGTCCATCAACTCGACGCTGCGCGCGTGCAGGCCCTGCCCGCGCGACTCCCCGGTCGGCTCGGCCAGCTTCTCCACCACCAGCACGCGCACCCCGTGCAGCCGCAATTCGGCGGCCAGCATCAAGCCGGTCGGTCCGCCGCCGACCACGATCACGTCTCTCATCGCAATGCCCGTTTCTGCAGGTCCTGGCCTTGGTCGGCCATTTTGCGACGAGGGCGGGGCCTTGCCGCAAGCCCCCTGGTGCGCTATACCTTGGGAAGGGCGAGGAGTTGAACTCCTTGCCCTTCGTCGTGCCCGGGGCTCAGGCGTCCACGGGCTGCCAGGCCGGACCGTCCCCTTCGCGCAGGACCCGTCCGAAGACCACGTCCGCCAGGTGGACGCCGAAACCGATCGTGTCGGGCTCCGCCAGCTCGGCGACGAGGCGGTGGCGGTGGTCGGCGGTGCGCTCCGGGTCGTGGTCGAAGGCCGAGGACCAGTCGGGGCGGTCGATCTGGATCGGCGAGTGCAGGGCGTCGCCGAAGGCGATCAGCCGCCGCCCGCCGCCGGTGATGACGTACTCGGCGTGCCCGACCGTGTGCCCGGGGACGATCCTCACGTGCACGCCGGGGAAGACCTCCTGGCCGTCCTCGACCGTACGCACGTGCGGCGCGAGGGCCGCGACCTGCTCGGCCATGCCCTGGTCCGCGAGGAGGTCCCGCCCGGCCCACTCCGGTCCGGAGAGCAGGTACGCGGCGCCGGTGAAGACGGGCAGGTCGCTGCCGGGGACCCGGTGGCACGCCCAGCCGAGGTGGTCGGAGTGCAGATGGGTGAAGGCCACGGCTTCGATGTCCGACGGAGCACGGCCGAGCTCGGCCAACCGGTCCAGGAGCTCGCCGCCCCGGATCCGGGCGATGGGGCCGTCCGGCACCTCCTGCTCCTGCGGGCCGAAGCCGGCGTCGATGAGCAGCGCCCGACCGCCGTGCTCCACGAGCAGGGCGCCGACGCTCCCGACGAGGTGGCCCGTGGCGTCCAGGTATTCGGGGTGCGCGTCCCACACCTCGGCCGTGGTGTCCCCGAGCAGTTCGAGCGGCCGCACCCGTACGGCGCCGTCCGGCACGTACGACACCTTCGTGTCCCCCAGCTGGAGGGAACGGATGCGCGACGGTCGGTTCAGTCGGCCGGCTCGTACCACGGTCGTCTCGGTCATGAAGTCTCTCCTGGTGGTGGCCCGGTGGTCCGGGTGGTGGGGTCGGTCGCCCCGTGGTTCGGGGCGACGGCGCAACCATAAGCATCAAGTTTGAATCATTCAAGCTGTAATTATGTTGTCTTGATGGACTTGCTAAAGTGGTGGCATGACGACGTCCCGCGAACCCGAGGCCAGCGCCGAGCGTCAGTTGTGCGGCCTGGTGAACGGACTGGCGCAGCGGATCGCCGAGCACGTGCGGGCGTGTGCGGGCACCCTGGGCCTGACCGCGTCCCAGGCGGCCGCGCTGCGGGAGATGAGCGGGCCGATGACCATGCGGGAGCTGGCCGAACGCATGTGCTGCGAGCCGTCCAACACCACCTTCGTCGTCGACAAGCTCGAAAAGCAGAGCCTGATCGAGCGCCACCCGCACCCCACCGACCGCCGGGCCAAGCACCTCGTGCTCACGGCCTCGGGGACCGCGCTGCGGGCCCGGCTGCAGGAACTCCTCGCCGTGGACTCCCCGCTCGCCGGGCTGAGCCCGCAGCAGCAGCGGGTCCTCCACGGCCTGCTGGAGCAGGTCGTCACCGGAGAGGGCAGGTGCTAGCGAGGGGCCCGGCACGGCGATCACGGCACGGAACAACGGGAACGGCACACGGGGGAAGTCCAGGCATGAACGCAACGGCATCGCGACGCGGAGAGGGGCCGGCCGACGCGTCGTCGCCCGTCAGGATCGGCGCGCTCGCGCCGCTGACCCGGCCCGGCTGGGTCGAGGCGGGCCGGCACCTGCTCGCCGGACTGGAGCTGGGCGTCCGCGAAGCGAACGACGCGGGCGGGATCGCCGGTAGGCCCCTCGACCTGGTGGTCCGGGACACCGCGGCCGATCCCCAGCGGGCCGTGGCGGCCGTGGACGAGTTCGCCGCGCTGGGCGTGGCCGCCGTGGCGGGGGAGTACCACAGCGTCGTCGCCCGCGCCGCCGCCGCCCGGGCGGACGCCCTCGGCCTGCCGTTCCTGTGCTCGTCGGCGGTGCTCGACGCGCTCACCGAAGGGCCGACGGACCGGGTAGCGCGCCTCGCCCCGCCGCAGTCCCGCGGCTGGCGGCTCTACGCGGACTTCCTCCTCGGCGCGGGACACCGGCGCATCGCCGTGGCGACCCAGCCGAGCGTCTACTGGGCCTCCGGGGTCCGCATCCTGCGGGAGCGCCTCGCGCCCCGCGGCGGCGCCGTCGTCGAACTGGACGCGGGTGGGCTCACCCCCGCGGCGGTGTGCGACGCACTCGCCGCCGAGCGGGCCACGGCCCTCCTGTTGCTGGTCGGAGTGCCGGATCCGGCCGTGCCGATCGTCCGGGCCGTCCGCCGGGACGCGCGACTGGGCGAGGTCCTGATCGGCGCCCCGGCCGGGCAGCCGGAGTTCGCGGGCTGGGCGACGCAGCTGGGCGACGACGGAGCCGCGGTCCCGTTCCTGCGCTACCTGCCCGAGCGCCTCGGCCCGCTCGGGGCGCGGGTCGAGCGGGCCCTGCGCGAGCGGTTGGGCGAAGCGCCCTCCTTCGTCGCCTTCGAGGGCTACGACACGATCGCCGTCCTCGCCGAGGTGCTGCGCTCCCACGGCCCGGACCGCACGCGCACCGCCGGGTCCTGGCCGCACGTGGCGGTGGAGGGCACCCGCGGGAAGATCGACTTCTCCCGGCTGCCGGGCATCGGCGTCTGGCAGTGGGACGGCCCGCCGATCCAGGTCGTGGACCGGGATCCGGCGGAGCCCGGCCGCTTCCGGATCCTGCACACCGGCTGAGCGGGCGGCGTACGCGGGCCCCGGACCGGCGCGTCCGGCGCGGCCGGCATGTCCGGGGCGCCGGTCACGCGAGCGGTGGCTCCGGGCGCTCGCCCGCCCACGGACGGGCCGCCTCCAACTGCGCCGCGACCCGCAGCACGCTCACCTCGTCGTCGCGCCGGCCCACCAACTGCACGGCGAGCGGCAGCCCGTCCGCGCCGCGGCCCGCCGGAAGGGAGGCGGCCGGGTGGCCGGTGACGTTCCACAGCGCCGTGTAGGCGATCATCGGGCGCGCCCGGACGAGCGCCGTCAGCAGCCCGGCCCCGTCCAGCGCGCCGACCGGGCGCGGGCGCCCGGCGATGGTCGGGGTCAGCAGCAGGTCCATGGTGGTGAACATCCGGTCGGCGCGGGCAGCCAGCCGCTCACCCGCCAGGATCCCGCGCTCCACGGCGGACTCCGGGACCGCCCGGGCGAGCGCCAGGACGTGCCGGGTGCGCCGCTCCAGCAGCTCCGGCCGCTCGACGGCGGCGGCCTCCGCCCGCACGCCGCCGCAGAACTGGGCGACGAAGGGGGCCGTCGCGTCCGGGTAGCGGGGGCGCACCTCCCGTACGTCGTGGCCCAGTTCGCGCAGGGCCCGTACGGTCTCCAGCAGGGCCGCGACGTGTTCCGGATCCGGTCGCACACCGGGCACGGCGGGCGTGGCGCTGTAGCCGACGCGCAGCCGGCCGGGCGCGGTGTCCAGGTCCCGCAGCCAGTCGGTGGCGGCGGGCCGGGCGCTCCAGCGGTCGGTGCGGGTCGAACCGGCGAGCACGTCGTAGAGCAGCGCGGAGTCGCGCACGGTGCGGGTCAGCGGGCCCACCGTACCGAGGGCGTACCAGAGGTGCGGGTGCGGAGCGGTGGAGACCCGGCCGCGCTGCGGTTTGAGGCCGAACAGCCCGCAACAGGCGGCCGGGATGCGGATGGACCCGCCGCCGTCACCGCCGAGGGCCGCCCCGACGAGCCCGGCCGCGACGGCCGCGGCGCTGCCGCCGCTGGATCCGCCGGGGGTGCGGGTGGTGTCCCAGGGGTTGCGGGCGTGCCCGTGGGCGGCGGATTCGGTGAAGGGCCACTGGCCGAACTCGGGCATCGTCGTCTTGCCGATCACGACGGCTCCGGCGGCGCGCAGGCGGCGCACGGCCTCGCAATCGGCCGCGACGGGCGTGCGGTTGGCGGCGCTGCCGAAGCCGGTGACCTGTCCGGCGACGTCCAACTCGTCCTTGACGGCGACGGGTACGCCGTGGAGCGGGCCGTCCCCGCGCCGCGCGTCGCGGGCGTCCGCCTCGGCCAGGGCCCGCTCGGCGAGGACGACGCGGAAGGCGCCGAGGGCGGGGCCGTGGCGCGCGACGCGGCGCAGCGACGCTTCGACGAGCGCACGGGAGGTGACCTTGCCCGTGCGCACCAGCTCGGCCTGGCGCTCGACCCCCAGGAACATCAACTCGGCGTCGTCCCGGTCCTGTCGCCCGGCCGCGTCCCCGTCCCGCTCCCCGCCCAGCGCGCCGTTCGAGCCCACGCCCATGGCCGCCACCCCTTTCCCCTACCTACGAGTAACTCCGGGTAAGGCTGGTGCCCCGTCGCGCGCACGTCAAGCACCGTCCACGGCGCGGGTGACGGGGGCGCGGTCAGGGGCGCTGCCAGGGGCGGGCGTTACCATGCCACCCGACGTGCCCGAATACGCCGCCTCCCGCCGAGGAACCCCGCATGCAGCACACGCCCGACGCCCCCTTCCAGCTCCTCCCCGGCGCCGCCGCCTCGCCGGTCCTCCTGCACGTGCCGCACTCCTCGCGGGTCGTGCCCGGCTCCGTCCGCGCCGACATCGTGCTGGAGGACGGCGCGCTGGAGCGGGAGTTGGACCACATCACCGATTCCCACACCGCCGAGATCGCCGCGGCCGCGGCGGCCCTCTGCGGCCTCACCCCGTGGCGGTTCGTCAACGGCCTGTCCCGTCTGGTCGTCGACCCCGAGCGCTTCCCCGACGAGCGCGAGGAGATGCTGTCCGTGGGCATGGGCGCGGTGTACACGCGGACCACCCACCGGGAGGCCCTGCGCCCGGACGGGTTCGACGGGACGCCGTTGGTCGACCGCTACTTCCACCCGTACGCGCGGGCGATGACGCGGGCCGTGCGGGACCGGCTGGAGGCCGTCGGGCGGGTTGTGATCATCGACGTGCACTCCTACCCGAGCGCGCCCCTCCCCTACGAACTCCACGGCGCGGGGAGCCGACCGCCGATCTGCCTGGGCACGGACCCCTTCCACACCCCGGCCGGGCTGCTCGCCGAGGCCGAGAAGGCCTTCGCGGGCTTCGGCGGCACGGGACTCGACAGCCCCTTCGCCGGCACGTACGTACCGCTGGAGCACTACGGCCAGGACGCCCGGGTCGGCGCACTGATGGTGGAGATCCGGCGGGACGTCTACATGACCGAGCCGGGCGGCCCCGCCGGTCCCGGTCTCGGCGCACTGGCGGTGGCCCTGGCGCGCCTCGTGGACGCCCTGCGACCGTGACGGCGGCGCCCCGGGGCGCGCCGAGGCGGCCGGGCGGGGGACCGGGGACCCCGACCATCCGGTCACGGTCCCGGTCCCCGTGGGCACCCGTCAGGCGAGGTCGAACCGGTCGAGGTTCATCACCTTGTCCCACGCGGCCACGAAGTCGCGCACGAACTTCTCCCCGGCGTCCGCGGACGCGTAGACCTCCGACAGGGCGCGGAGCTGGGCGTGCGAACCGAAGACGAGGTCGGCGGCGGTGGCCGTCCACCGGGGCTTGCCCGTCGCGCGGTCGTGGCCCTCGAAGACGTTCTCCGCCGTCGCCGACGCCTTCCACTCCGTGCCCATGTCCAGCAGGTTGACGAAGAAGTCGTTGGTCAGCGTCTCCGGCCGGTCGGTCAGGACGCCGTGCGGGGACCGCCGGAAGCCGGTGTCCAGGGCGCGCATGCCGCCGGTCAGCACCGTCATCTCGGGTGCGGTGAGCGTCAGCATGCTCGCGCGGTCCAGCAGCAGGGTCTCCGGTGACAGCTTCTCGCCCGCCCGCAGGTAGTTGCGGAACCCGTCCGCGCGCGGTTCGAGCACGGCGAAGGACTCCACGTCGGTCTGCTCCTGCGTGGCGTCCGTGCGCCCCGGTGCGAACGGGACCGTGACCTCGTGCCCGGCGTTCCTGGCCGCCTGCTCGACCGCCGCGCAACCGCCCAGGACGATCAGGTCGGCGAGCGAGATCCGCGCACCGCCGGCCTCCTGCCGGATCCCTTCGAGGCGCCGCACCGTCTCGGCCACCTCGGGCTGGGCGTTGACCTCCCAGTCCTTCTGCGGCGCGAGCCGGATCCGGGCCCCGTTGGCCCCGCCGCGCTTGTCGGTGCCGCGGAAGCTCGCCGCCGACGCCCAAGCGGTGGTGACCAGTTGGGAGACGGTGAGCCCCGAGGCGAGGACCGCGGCCTTCAGGGCGGTGACGTCCGCGTCCGAGACCAGCGGGTGGTCGACCGCGGGAACGGGGTCCTGCCACAGCTGCGGCGCCGGGGTCCACGGACCGAGGTAACGCGAGAGGGGTCCCATGTCGCGGTGCAGGAGCTTGTACCAGGCCTTGGCGAAGGCGTCCGCGAGGGCGGCCGGGTCCTCGTGGAACCTCTTCGCGATCGGCGCGTAGACCGGGTCGAACTTCAACGCGAGGTCCGTCGTCAGCATCATCGGCGCGTGCGTCTTCGACGGATCGTGCGCATCGGGCACGGTGCCCGCCGCCGCCGGATCCGTGGGTGTCCACTGCTGCGCGCCGGCCGGACTGGTCGTCAGCTCCCAGTCGTAGGCGAAGAGGTTGTCCAGGTAGCCGTTGTCCCAGGTCGCGGGCGCGGAGGTCCACGCGCCCTCCAGCCCGCTGGTCAGCGCGTCGACGCCCGAGCCGCTGCCGTAGGTGTTCTGCCAGCCGAGGCCCTGCTGCGCCATCGGGCAGCCCTCGGGCTCCGGGCCGATGTACTCGGCGCCGACCGCGCCGTGGCACTTGCCGAAGGTGTGCCCGCCGATGATGAGGGCGGCCGTCTCCTCGTCGTTCATGGCCATGCGCGCGAACGTCTCGCGGATGTCCTTGGCGGCGGCCAGCGGATCCGGATTGCCGTTGGGGCCCTCCGGATTGACGTAGATCAGCCCCATCTGTACGGCGCCGAGCGGGCCGGAGAGCTCCCGGTCGCCGCTGTAGCGCTCGTCGCCGAGCCAGGTGTCCTCGGGGCCCCAGAAGATCTCCTCGGGTTCCCAGATGTCCTCGCGCCCGAAGCCGAAGCCGAAGGTCTTGAACCCCATGGATTCCAAGGCGCAGTTGCCGGCGAAGACCAGCAGGTCGGCCCAGGAGACCTTCCGGCCGTACTTCTGCTTGACGGGCCAGAGCAGCCGGCGCGCCTTGTCCAGGCTCGCGTTGTCCGGCCAACTGTTGAGGGGCGCGAAGCGCTGGGCGCCGGCCCCGCCACCGCCGCGGCCGTCGGCGATGCGGTACGTTCCCGCGGAGTGCCAGCTCATCCGGATGAAGAGCGGCCCGTAATGGCCGTAGTCGGCGGGCCACCAGTCCTGCGACGCCGTCATGACCGCGAAGACGTCCTGCTTCAGGGCGTCGAGGTCCAGCGTCGCGAACTCGCGCGCGTAGTCGAAGTCTTCGCCCAGCGGGTTGGAGCGGGACGAATGGTGATGGAGGACCTGGAGGTCGATCTGTTCCGGCCACCAGTCCCGGTTCGACCTGGGGCGGGTCGAGGTGGGGGCAGGGGCGGGGATGACTGGGTTCTCGCTGTCGCTGCCGGACACGTCGTCCTTCTTCCTGATTCTCGGTGTTTCCCTCGGCCGGCTGCCGGCCGCTTCGCACGCCGCCGACGATCGAGCGCGCATCGGCGTCCGTATGGTCGCGTACCGCGCCCCGCACCGCGGCGAGAACACGCAGGACGCCGCCGCATCTCCACCGGTCACCACACCGGCACCACACGTGTCGGCACACCGGCCGCCCTCGGCTCCCGTACCGGTGCGATCATCGGGCCCTGACCGACCTCGATTTCGTACCGCACGACGGAGCCCTCGCGCTCACCAGCGGGAGCGCGTCGCGGCGATGCCCGTGAGGACCGCGGCGAGCCCCTCCTCGAATCCGGTGTCCCGGTCACGGAACATGGCCGGGCCTGCCTCGGTCGTCAGCGGGTAGTCCGTGAGGCGTGCGGCGCGGGCGTCGAGGTCGTACCCCTCGCCGTCCGCGCCGGGCAGCGGCCCCATCGACTGTTCCTCGATCACGTACCCGATGGTGTAGCTGTACGCGGTGAACCATGCGCGGGCGGCCCCGGCGGAGCTGAAGCCGCCGTCGACCAGGGTGCGCAGGTGGGCTTCCATCGGGGCGGCGAAGCTCATGTCCGTGAAGTGCGTGCCGCTGTAGACCTTGGCGCCGTCGCGGTAGCGCAGCAGGTGGTCGCGCAGCCCGCGCATCGCGCTCTCCAGCGCCTCGTGCCAGTCGCGGGGCGGATCGACGGCCGTGGCCAGGTCCGCCGTCATCCGGCGGAACATCTCGGTGGCCATCTCGTCGAGCAGGGCCCGCTTGTCCTTGAAGTGCCAGTACAGCGCGGGCGCCTTGACGTCCAGTTCCTTGGCGATGGCCCGCAGCGTGAGCCCTTCGAGGCCCACCTCGCCGAGCAGGCGCAGGGCGGTGGCCGCGACCGTCGCGCGGTCGAGCCGGGCCCGCTCGGGCTTGGCTCCTCTTACGTCGGACGTCGCGTCCGGTTCTCTCGACACCTTGACAACTTAACAGCGTTAAGCACATTCTCGTAGCCATGACAGCACTTAACAGCGTTAAGGAGTCGGGGGCGCCCGACGTACTCGTCGTCGGCGCGGGCCCCACCGGACTGGCCCTCGCCCTCGACCTCACCCGCCGCGGCGTCCGCGCCCTGGTCCTCGAACGGGCCGACGCGCTCTTCCCCGGCTCCCGGGGCAAGGGCGTCCAGCCGCGGACCCTGGAGGTCCTCGACGACTTCGGGGTCGTCGACGCGGTGCTGGCCGACAGCGGCAACGCCCCCATGGGTCGGATCTGGCAGGGCGGAAACCCCGTCGGCGAGCACGACATGCTGGGCGACGGCGACATCGACGGGCCCACCGACGCCGAGCCCCACCGACGGGCCCGGTTGATCCCGCAGTGGCGCACGCAGGAGATCCTCTTCGCGCGCCTCACCGAGATCGGCGGCCGGGTCGCCTTCGGCGTCGAGCTGATCGGCCTCGACCAGGACGCCGACGGAGTGGACGCGCACCTCGCCGACGGAGCCACCCTGCGCGCCGCCTATCTGGTCGCCGCCGACGGAGGGCGTTCCACGGTGCGCAAGGCCCTCGGCATCGCGATGACCGGCCAGGGCGGTGCGAGCGTGGCCCCCGACCCGATGGTCGTCGCCGACGTCCGGCTGCGTCCCGGCGCCCTGGACCGCGACCACTGGCACGTCTTCCCCGGCGCGGACGGCGCCTTCGCCGCGATCTGTCCGCTCCCCGGCACCGACGACTACCAACTCGTCGCCCGGACCGACGACCTCGACGTCCCCGCGGTGGTCGCCGCCCTCACCCACCTGAGCGCGCGGGACGTCACCGAGGTCCGCTGGGCCTCCGACTTCCGGCCGCGCGCGGCCATGGCCGATCGCTTCCGCACCGGCCGCGTCCTGCTCGCGGGCGACGCCGCCCACGTGCACTCCCCGGCGGGAGGGCAGGGGCTCAACACCAGCGTCCAGGACGCCTACAACCTCGGCTGGAAGCTCGGCCAGGTGCTGCGCCACGGCGCGGATCCGGCGCTCGTCGACACGTACGAGCAGGAGCGCCAGCCCGTCGCCGCCCAGATGCTCGGCCTGTCGACCCGGATCCACCGCGGCGAGGAGGAGCGGGGCGAAGCCGGTCGCCAGCTCGGCCTCGGCTACCGGGGCGGCCCGCTCTCCGAGGGCTCGGCGGGCGCCCTGGAAGCCGGTGACCGGGCCCCGGACGGGCCGCTCCCGGACGGGAGCCGGCTCTTCGACCTGTTCCGGGGCCCCCACTTCACCCTGCTGGCCGTGGGTACGGACGCCGAACTGCCGGCCGTGGACGCCGAATTCGTCCTGACGCGGCGCATCGACGCCTACGAGCCGTACGGCAAGGGGATCTTCCTGGTCCGGCCCGACGGATACGTCGGCTGGGCGGGCGAGGAGCCGACCGGCCTGGCCCGCTACCTC
Source organism: Streptomyces sp. NPDC051555 (assembly GCF_044454405.1). NCBI lineage: Bacteria > Bacillati > Actinomycetota > Actinomycetes > Kitasatosporales > Streptomycetaceae > Streptomyces > Streptomyces sp. NPDC051555. Next base: position 982,966 of record NZ_JBITDP010000001.1, read on the forward strand.
GCCCGCTTCGGAGGCGCGGCACCCCGCGCGTGAGGGTCCTGCTCAGGCGCCGGACGGCACCCGGGACGGGCGGCCCGAGCCGCGCGTGAGGGAGTAACCGAAGAGGCCCGCGAGGGCGCCGAGCACGCCGCCCGCCGCGGTCCAGATCCAACGGTCGGTCCACCAGCCGCCGGACCAGCCGTCCTCCGGCTCGCGCAGCGACCCGGTCACCGTGGCGGGAACCAGCGGAGCGGCGAGCGAACCGTCCACCGCGGTGGCACCACCGGTCTCCGTGACCGCGGCCTCGACCGCGGCCCGTACCGGCAGACCGAGGTCCTCGGCAGGCAGGGCGGCGACCGTCAGGCGCACGTAGTAGCTCCCCGGCAGCGGATCGTTGGCCCACGGCTCCGCCGCGGCCCGGACGGTGCGCAGGGTGCAGGAGAGTTCGACCGAGGCGGCCTCCTTCGCCACCGCCCGGGACTGCGTCCCGTACGTGCACGCCTGCCGGCGGCGCAGACCGTCGTACACGTCGAGCTGCCAGGTCGCCGAGCCGTGCCGGGCGGCGGACTCGGGCAGGGTGACCGTGGTCCTCACGGTCACCCGCTGCTGCGCGTCGATGGGGAGCACCCAGTAGAGGTAGTCACCCGTGGACCCGGCCGCGGTGGCCTGCTGACCCGGACGGAACGCGGCGGCGGTACGGAAACTGGTCCCCGCCTCGGTCGGAGCGCTCGCCCCGGAAGCGTCCTTGCCGGACTTCTTGCCGGAACTCGGGCCGGCGACGGGGCCGGAGGGCGAGGGGGTGTCCGCCATCGCCGTCGCGGCCGTTCCCGCCACCGCGAGCGCGGCGGTGGCCGCCACGAGCACGGCGGTCAGTGTGCGTACGGTACGCATCAGTTGGTCCTCCAGACGGAGATGCGCCAGCGCGAGATCCAGCCCCACACCAGACCGGCCAGCAGCCCGGCGAGCACCAGCACGCCCAGCGACCACCAGCCGCGCCCGAGCCCGAAGGCGGCGGCGTCGGACGCCTCGTCGGGACCGTCCACCAGCTCGATGGCCAGCTCGACGGGCATGCCCGGGGCGGTCTTGACGGACGGCGCCGCGGAGAAGGAGTTGCTGACCTGGATGCACACGGTCTCGGCCGGCGGTTCGCCGTCCGCGCCCGCGTCGTCGACGTCGGCCTTCGGGTAGCGCAGGCCGGTCGAGAGCACGTCGGTGCGCCCGTCACCCGCCTCCGAACCCCGTACGATCTCCCGCCCGTGGACGGTCGTCGCCCGGAGCAGGACCCCGTAGTCGTTGTTGACGGCGCGGTCGGCGGCGATGCTCACCGAGGCCCGCAGTTCCTGCCCGGGACGGACGTCCACCCGGTACCAGCGGTGCTCGCCGAAGGTCTCGCGGTCGCTGTAGAGACCGGCCTTCAACTGCGGCGCCCCCTGGCACTGCTTCGCGCCCTCGGTGGCCACGGGGTTGACGACCGGATCGGCCGCCCGGTCGACCAATTGGCGCACCCGACCGGAGAGTTCCTCCTTGTGCTGCACCGCGGTATAGGTGCCGCCGGTGGCCTCCGCGATGCAGGTGAGCTGCGCGCGCGTCTTGGCGTCGGGCACCAGGCCGAGGGTGTCGATGGTGAGGTGGATGCCCTTGGCCGCGATGTCGCGCGCCACCTCGCACGGGTCGAGCGGGGCGCAGGTGTCCTCGCCGTCGGTGATGAGCACGATCCGCTTGGTGGCGTTGCCGCCCTCCAGGTCCTGGGCGGAGGCGAGCAGGGCCGGACCGATCGGGGTCCAGCCGGTGGGCGCCAGCGTGGCCACCGCGGTCTTCGCCTCGGTCCGGTTCAAGGGGCCCACCGGATAGAGCTGCTTGGTGTCCTTGCAGCCGAGCGCCTTGTCCTCACCGGCGTAGTTGGCCCCCAGGGTCCGTATGCCGAGCCGCACCTCGTCGGGCACGGCGTCGATGACCTCGTTGAAGGCCTGCTTCGCCGCCGCCATCCGGGACTGGCCGTCGATGTCGGTCGCCCGCATGGAGCCGCTGACGTCGAGGACGAGGTCGACCTTGGGCGGTTCCTTGGCCGTTGGTCCGTCTGCGGCGACGGCGCTCGCCGGGAAGAGCCCGACCGCCAGGGCGGCGAGCATGCCGCACGCCCCGATCGCCAGCCGTTTGCTTGTGATCATCGCCGGATCGTATTGAGGATCGCGCGCCAATCCAAAACGGGCTGCCGTGCGCGACGTTGCCGACAGGGTCGACCACCCGACGGGGCGGACCTCCGGTGACGGCCTAGGCGCGCTGGGGCCAGGTGGGGCCCTGCTCGGTCCAGACGACGCCCTTGTTGCGGCAGAGGCAGAAGGGGTGGCCGATGGGGTCGGTGTAGACGCGGAAGCCGTAGCCTTCGGGGTCGATGATGTCCCGCTGAAGGGTCGCGCCGAGGGCCAGGATGCGGGATTCCTCGGCCTCGATGTCGTCGACTTCGAAGTCGAGGTGGAACTGCTTGGGGTGCTCGTTGTCCGGCCACTGCGGGGCGCGGTAGTCCTCCACCTGGATGAAGGCCAGTTCGATCGAGCCGAACGCGATACCGGCCCAGTGCTCGTTGCTGTCCGCCTTGACCGGGAGCCCCGTCACCTCGGAGTAGAACGCTGCCAGCTTCATGGTGTCCGGGCAGTCGATGATGAAATCGGTGAGTTGCAGCATCCCGCGATCTTGCCACGAGATCGAACGAGCTCCTAGGGGGTTTGTTCGGGGCCCGCCAGCAGCCGGGTCCGGTCGTCGGTGGCGTCCGCGGTGTGGGGGATCGGGTCGCCGGGCTCCTGGAAGTGCACGGCGCCGGGCAGGCCCGCGCGGTAGGCGTCCAGGGCGGCCCGGCAGTAGGCGACCATCGGCTCCGGCAGGGCGTCCAGCGGGTACCAGCCCATGGCGTCGCAGACGTCGGGCTCCCGCACCCGCGGACTTCCCCGCCAGGCGCGGACCTGGAAGAACAGGCCGATCCGGGCCCGGCCCTGGGGCCCGCGGTGGTGGACGGTCACCGCCAGTCCCACCGCGCCCGGTTCGATCCGCACACCGGTCTCCTCGGCCGCCTCCCGGATCACCGCGGTGACGACGTCCTCGTGCGGCCCGTCGACGTGCCCGGACGGGAGGTGCCACATGCCCGCCGCGTACACCTGCCCGGCCCGCCGCGACAACAGCACCTCCCGTTCCCGCCCCCGCTCCCCGGCCCGGACCAGCAGCAGGTGCACGTCCAGCGGCAGCCGGTAGCGCTCCACCCCGCTCACCGTGCCGACCAGCCCATCTCGGAGTACGCCCGACCGCGGCCGATCGACTCGATCGCCTGCCGGGTGTAGGGGACGAGCGGCTCGGGCAGCCGGTCCGGTGCGAACCAGCCCCACTCCAGGCACTTGTCCGGCTCCCGGACCTCCGGGGTGCCGGACCAGGCGCGCGCCCGGAAGACCAGTTGCAGGCGGGGGCGGGCGTCGCCGTCGGGGTCGAGGACGTGCACGGTGTGCACCAGCTCGGCCCCCGCGGGATCGATGACCAGCCCGGCCTCCTCCGACGCCTCCCGGACCAGGGCGGCCAGCGCCCCTTCCGTTTCGCAGTGGCCCGCCAGGAAGTGCCAGGTGCGGCCGGCGAAGGCGACGTCCGGATGGCGCAGCCCGAGCAGGATCCGGCCGTCGTCGCGCTGGAGGTACAGGTGGACGCCGACCACGTTCGGTCGCGGCCCGGTGGGTGCGGTGCTCATGCTCGGCTCCTCAGGGTCGGGGACGGGCGGCGCCGGACGGCGCGACCGGGTCCGCGCCGTCGCGCGGGGCGGGCAGGTCGTCGGCGAAGGCCGCGGCCTGGACGAGATAGGCGCCGCGGAACTCCCCGGTCCCGGTGCCCTCGTCCATCAGCTCGGCGAAGGTCCCGGACTCGGCGACCCGTCCCTCCTTCAGGACGTGGATGACGTCCGCGCGGCGGACCGAGTGCAGCCGGTGAGTGATCAGCACGATCGTCTGACCGGTCTGGGCGAGGGACCGGATCTGGTCGAAGACCCGCTGCTCCGCGACCGCGTCCAGGGCGCTCGTCGGCTCGTCCACGACCAGGATCTGCGCGTCCGCGTACTTCGCGCGGCTGATGCCGATCTTCTGCCACTGCCCGCCGGAGATCTGGTGGCCGCCCCGGTACCCGCGGGCGAGGAGGGTACCCAGACCCCGGGGCAGCTCCGCGAGGACGCTGTCGGCGCCCGAGTACGCCGCTGCCGCCTCGACCGCACGGTCGTCGATCGGACGTGCCGGGCGGCCGATGCCGACGTTGACGCGGAAGGTGAAGGGCCAGTGGTAGAACGACTGGCTCATCAGGGCGACGCGGGAGAAGATCTCGCCGCGGTCGGCCCGCGCGGCGTCGACGTCGTCCCACCGGATCGTGCCGCCGTCCCGGTCCGGGAGGTAGAGGCCCGCGAGGAGTTTGATCAGGGTGGACTTGCCCGATCCGTTCTCCCCGACCAGGGCGATGACCTTGCCCATGGGGAAGGACAGGGACACCTCGTGCAGGGTGGGCGGCGGTGTCTCTCCGCTGCTGCCCGGATAGGTGAAGGTGACCTTCTCGAACCGGATCTCGCGCAGGTCCTCCGGCGGCGGCAGCGCCTCGCCGGTGGTGGGAATGGCCCGGGCCTCGGCCTCGGTGCACAGCCGCTCGTAGTCGGCGACGAACAGGGACTCCTGGTGGAGTTCGGTGATCTGCGAGACGAGCCCGTCGAGGCTGGCGGCGCCCGTGCGGATCGCGAGGACGGCCGTGCCCGCGACGGCGAGGTCCATGGCCCCGTTCCACAGCAGGAGTCCGAGGGCGCCGTAGGTGAGGAGCGTCGCCACCCCTCCCGCGCCGTCGGCGACCAGCCCGACCCGGGCGGCGCCCCGGGCCAGGCGCGTCTGTTCGCGTTCGCTGGTCTCGGCCATGTTCCGGAAGTGCCCCAGGAGGAACGGGCCGACCCCGTGCACGCGGACCTCCGCGGCGGCTTCCTGCAACGTCAGCAACTGCCCCAGCAGGTGTCCGGCGCGCGCGTGTTGGACGAAGGTGTGGAAGGAGACGTACCGCTGCTTGGAGATCGTCAGCGAACTCCACGCGCTCGGCAGGGTCATCAGCACCAGCAGCGGCAACAGGGCGGGGTGCAGCACGGTGAGCACGCCCGCCGCCGCGATCAGGGAGATGGCGGAGTTGAGCGTGTTGGTGCAGTAACGGATCATCCGACGTGCCGAGTCGGCGCCGTAGCGGGCGGCGTCCAGCAGCCGGTGGAACTCGTCGTCCTCGATCGCCGCCAGTTCCACCCGGTGCACGAGCCCCAAGTACCGCTCCGTGGCCACGCGCTGGACCTTCGGTTCCAGCGCGCCGGTCGCGGCCGTCGAGGCGGAGCGCAACAGCGAGCCGAGCAGGGCCGTGACGGCGACCACCACGAGGGCCGGGACCGCCCGGGCGAGGCGCTCGTTCGTCGACCCGCCCGCCAGGACGTGGCCGAGCACGGAGTTGACCGCGACCAGCCCGATCGCCTGGGTGACGCCGCGCCCGAACTCGGCGCCGAGGACCACCCGTAGCGCCCGGGCATCGGCGAGGTGCGCGAGCCGCACGCCCATGCCGACCATCCGCGGGAGCCCCTTGGCCATGGTCCACAGGCCCAACTCCAGCCAGGCGCCCTCGTGGCGCTCCCAGCCGATGTCGTAGGCCAGTTCGCCACCGAACAACAACCGCTCCGAGTCGGAGACGGACGGCGCGCCGTCGGGCGGCTCAGCGGTCGTGTCCTGCGGGTCCTGCGCGCCCGCCCCCTCCTCCCGGGTCCCGTCCTGCTGTCGGTCATTCGACGCGGCCGGGTCGTGGCCGCGGGGGTGCAGCGGATTCACGGGTCCTCCAGACGAGTGCACTGCGGGTACCGGTGCTCTCCTAACGTCCGCGGGTCGGGCCCGTCACGGGACGCCCCGTCGCACTCAGCAGCCGCCCGGCGTGGACGGGGGGACGAAGGTCGCCGCGAGCACGCGGGGGGCCTTGACCGTCACGTCCAGGGCGCCGCGGCCCGCCTCGGTGTAGGAGGTCGCGATCTGGAGGTCGTTCGGCAGGTCGGACTCGGTGATGTCGGGGCCCGTGTGGACGACCGACAGCGAGCCCCGGCACGCCGAGGACTGCGGTGGCACGCTGCCGCCGACGATGCCGTCCGCGGGGCCGACGGTGAGGACGGGGCGGTCCATGAAGACGTACACGAACTCCTTGCCCGGGGAGGGCGAGGGCCGCCCCGGCATCGTCCTCCCGTGGGACACGTCCACCCAGAACCGGCTGAGCGTCACCTCGACCGCGGCGCAGGGGCGCTCCGTCGTCTCGGGGGCGAAGCTCAGCCCCGACCCGTCGATCTTGAGGGCCTTGCTGCCGTAGGAGCCGCTGGTGCTCTTGAGCCGCGAGAGGTAGGACGTCAGCTTCCCCGTGTCCATGGCCGCGGTGTCCGTGCACGCGGCACTCGGGGCCGCCGGTGCGGGCGGGGTGGCCGTGGTGGGCGCGGAGGGCGCTACGGACGGGGTGGACGGCGCGGACGACGAGGCCTTCGGCGAGGTCGAGGACGACGCGGCCGCGCTCGGTGTCCCCGAGCCGGAACAGCCGGTGACCGGGAGGAGGAGCGCCGAGGCGAATGCGGCGACGGCGGCCCCGCGTGATCCGTGACGCATGCGTGCTCCACCCCGGTCGGTCGCGTTGCATCAACAACTGTGTTGCGCAGCTTAGTTGATGTGCCGGTCGCGGCGGGGGGCGTCGGCCGGACGAAACCGCCGGCGGTGGACGTGCCGCGCGAGGGGCGGTGGAACGGCCTGTCGCCACGTGCGGTGGTGGCCACCGACGAAGCCGGTGAGTGGCAGGCCCGAGGGAACACCCGTCGAGGGCAAAGGATTGCTATCGGTCCGGTGATCTCCGGGTATAGCGTGTCGTGCCATGGAGTCGTCGGACGACGGTGCGGTCAACGACCTCGTGGCGCTGGGCCTTTCGCGCTACGAGGCCCGGGTCTACCTCGCGCTGGTCACGCGTGAGTCGTACACCGCCGCGGAGGCGGCGCGCGCGGCGCACGTCCCGCGTCAGCGCGTCTACGACGTGCTCGACGCGCTCGTGCGCAGGCGACTGGCCATCCCGCGCCCCGGCCGCGTGGCGGCCTTCTCGGCCGTCGCGCCCGAACTGGCCCTCACCCGGCTGATGGCCCTCCAGCGGGAGTCCCTGGAGCGGCTGGACCAGGCCTCGTCCGCCCTGACCGCGGCGCTGACCCCGCTCTGGACCGCGGGGCAGACCCACACCGACCCGCTCGACTACATCGAGGTGCTGCGCGACCCGAAGGCGATCGCCGAGCGCTTCGCACGCATCCAGGAGCAGGCGGCGCACGAGGTGCTCAGCTTCTGCAAACCACCCTTCGTCGCCCCCGCGGCGAACACGGAGGGGATCAGGACCGTGCGCAGGTTGCGCCGCGCCGGGGGCACGGCCCGCGCGGTGTACACGCACGACGCGCTCGGCGACGCCGACGTACTGGAGAACGTGCGCCGCTTCGGCGAGGCGGGCGAGGAGGCCCGCTTCGCCCCGCGGCTCCCGCTCAAGCTGATCATCGCCGACGCCTCGCTGGTCCTGTGCGACATGCCCGACCCCATGGCCGGTACGAGCGCCACCACGGCCCTGTTCATCGAACACCCGGCGCTCGCGAGCTGCTTGAGGCTGACCTTCCTGACCGTCTGGGACCAGGCCGAGACGGTGGCCGACCTCGGGTCCGGCGCCCCCGGCTGAGCGGAGTCCCGTTCTCCGCCGTCACCGGGGACCGGCGGGGGAGCCGAGGCCGCGCACGGGCCGGACGTCGAGGCGATCGGGGGCCGTTCCCAGCGGCGCCGGCAGTCGCAGGCCGCGCCCGCCGGGCGTGATCGAGCCGAGGACGCTCGGGTGCCGGGCGCCGGTGCAGGAGGCGAGGGTGCCCGGGAGTCCGTGCGCGGTGAGCCAGCCCAACACGGCGAAGGCGTACGCCTCCTTCGCCTCCGACGGCAGCCCCAGTCCGTCGGAGGTCCGCAGCAGGACGCCCCCGGCCGCCGCACCCGCGCCCAGCTCCTCCTCCAGCCACCGCATCAGCACCGGATTGCGCGTACCGCCGCCGGAGGCGATCACCTCCGTCGCGCCGAACGGCCGCACGGCCTCGGCAACGGTCCGCGCCGTGAGCCGGGTCAGCGTGGCGACGACGTCCTCGGCGGGCAGCCGCCCGAACGGCGCCAACGCCGCCCGCAGGTAGGCCAGGTGGAACAGCTCCTTGCCGGTCGTCTTCGGCGCGGGCAGCGCGTAGTACGGCTCCTCCGACAACCGCCGCAGCAGCGGAGGATGTACGCGGCCCCGCGCGGCGAGCACGCCGTCCACATCCATGGAGCGGGCCCGGCCCGCGCGATCGCGCCCCGCCCACTCCCGCACCGCCGCGTCGATCAGCGCGTTCGCCGGCCCGGTGTCGAAGGCCAGCGGCCCACCGCCGGCCGCGCTCCCCACGACCGCCGAACTCCCCGGCACAGCGGCCCGGCCCGCGCCGGACCCGCCGTCCGACAGCACCGTGACGTTGGCGATCCCACCCAGGTTGAGCGCCACGGAGACCCCCGGCCGCCCGCGCAGCCACATCGCGTCGACGATGCTCACCAGGGGCGCGCCCTGCCCGCCGGCCGCCACGTCCCGGGTGCGGAAGCCCGAGACGACGGGGAGCCCGGTCGCCTCGGCGATCCAGGCGGGTTCGCCGATCTGGAGGGTGCCGAGCACCCGCCCGGCCTCGCTCCAGTGGTAGACGGTCTGGCCGTGCGAGGCGATCAGGTCGGCCCGCCCGCCGCACAACTCGGCGTCGGCCCGCAGCGCCGCCGAGGCGAAGGCCTGCCCGATGCGGGTGTCGAGCCGGCACACCGTGGCCAGATCCGTCCCGGCCGGTGGCAGCGCCCCGGCCAGCGCCTCCCGGAGCGCGTCGTCGTAGGTCGTGCCGATCGTGCCCAGCGGCGTGAGGACGAGCGCGTCCCCGTCCACGGTGAAGTCGGCGGCGGCCGCGTCGATGGCGTCGTACGAGGTGCCGGACATCAACCCGATCACCCGCAGGCCGCTCACCGCAGCTCGCGCTCGTGGTCGTCGCCGCGCAGCGTGAGCAGGGCGACGGCGCTGACCGCGCAGGCCGCCGCCGCGTAGTACCCGGGGACGTCGACGTCCCCGGTCCGCGCGACGACCTCGGTGATCACCAGCCCCGCGCAGCCCGAGAACACGGCGTTGGACAGGGCGTACGCCAGCCCGAGGCCCGTGTAGCGCACCGTCGTCGGAAACATCTCGGCCAGCATCGCCGGCCCCGGCCCCGCCATCAGCCCGACGGCCGCCCCGGCCCCGACCAGCGCCGCGCCCTTCGCGTACGTCGCCGCGCCCGGATCCTGCACCAGGTGCAGCAGTGGCAGCGCCGGCACGGCGACCAGGAGCGCCCCGGCCAGCATGACCGGACGCCGCCCGACCCGGTCGCTCACCGCGCCCGCCGGCAGGATCGAGCAGGCGAACCCGAGGTTGGCCAGGGCGGTGGCGACCAGGGCCTGCTGGAAGGTCGCGTGCAGGGTGTTCTGGAGGTACGAGGGCAGCACCACCAGGAACGTGTAGCCGGCCGCGGACCAGCCCATCACCCGTCCGGCGCCCAGGACCACGGCCCGCACGGTGTCCGGGACGGGCGGCCGCCGCGGCGGCCCGCCCTCCAGGACACCTTCCCGGGCGCCCGGTGGGGCGGTGCCCGCGGACGCGACGGCCGAGGCGAAGGCGGGCGTCTCGTCCAGCCGCAACCGCAGCCACAGGGCGACGAGCCCGAGGGGCAGCGTCAGCAGGAACGGCACCCGCCATCCCCACGCGTGCAGTTGGGAGGCGCTCAGTACGGTGGCCAGGAGCGCCGCCACGGCGGCGCCCCCGAGCAGGCCGAGCGCCACCGTGAAGGACTGCCACGCCCCGTACCGGCCCCGGCGACCCGGTGGCGCGCACTCCGTCATCACCGCCACCGCGCCACCGAATTCGCCGCCCGCGGAGAGCCCCTGCACGACGCGCAGGACCGTCAGCAGCCATGGCGCGACCGCGCCGACGGACGCGTAGGTCGGCAGCGCGCCGATCAGCGCCGTGGCCCCCGTCATCAGGCAGATGACGAGGACGAGCACCGGGCGGCGGCCGATCCGGTCGCCGAGCCGGCCGAACACCGCCGCCCCGACGGGCCGGAAGAAGAACGCGAGGGCGAAGGACGCGTAGGTCTTGACCAGGCCCTCCACGGGGCTGCCGCCCTCGGGGGTGAAGAAGTGCGCCGCGATCACGGTGGCGAAGTAGCCGTAGACGCCGAACTCGTACCACTCGACCAGATTGCCGACGGACCCCGCCACCAGCGCCCGGCGCGCACCGGTCGGCCGGGCGGCCGTGGGAGCCCGTACCGGGGCGGGGGCGGGTGTGGTCATGGGGCAAGCGTGCTGAGCGACGGGGCCGCTCCACAAGCCCCGTCCCCCATCTGCCGTACGCCCCCGTCCGCCGTACGCCCCCGTCCCCGTCGCGGGCCCCGGTCAGGAGCCGAGCGCCTCGGCCGCGCTCTGCTGCCAGTAGGTAACGACCAACGAGCTGTCGTAGTAGATCCCCTGGGGCGGCAGGGCGGGCGTGGCGGAGGCGCCGCCGCTGCTGTTGGGCGTCCGGCCCTGGAAGCCGATCGTGAGCCGGCGGGCCGTCGTCCCGCCTTCGCCGCTGCCGTCGGCCGCCGACAGCATGGCCGCGGCGTAGCCCGACCCGCCGGGTGCGAGCGTCACCACGGCCTGCGGCTGGGTCTCCTTCCGCGCGGCCGGTGCCCACTGCATCTCGTCGAAGCGGAGCACCGGGTAGTACGTCAGATCGCAGGGCTTGGAGCCGGTGTTCCTGACCGTGATCAGCATGTGGTTGAGCGGTCGGGTGACCGGCTGGACGGTGACGGCCGTGTTGGACCCGGCGCACTGGACGCGGCCGCCCGCGCCGGAGGCGTCCGCGGATCCCTTCGCCTCGCCCGAGCCCGATCCGGCGGCGGCCCCGGTCCCGGCGGACGTCTTCGCGGCTCCCGTCGACGAGGCGGCGACCGCGCCCGGGGCGCCCTGCTGGCCGGGGGTCGGGGTGCCCTGGGCGCCGTTCGTGCCACCTGCTGTCGAAGGAGCGACCGTGGCGGATCCCGGGGCTGCCGCCTCCTTGCCGCCCGCGCCGTTCTGACAGGCGGTGAGGGCGAAGGCCGTGAGGGCGACGGCGGCGGCGCCGGCGAGGCGGCGGGTGCTGCGGGGACGCGGGGAGTGGCGGCGGAACGCGGTCATCGGTGATCGCCCTTCATGTGCCGAGCATGCGGCGCCGGATCAGTCGGAACCGGCGCCGGTGGCCCTGTGTTTGGATGGCCCCAGCCTGTGAGGCGATCCGTCCCGGCCGCCACGGCTGTCGGTCGGTCAGGGATACTGGAACGGCGAAACAGCCTCTGAGCTGCTGGAACAAACCATCGCTGGGACGCGGAACGGGACACGGGGTGCAACGCGGGTGGGAGGAACGGTGTCGCAGGACACTGCCGGGGCCGGGTTCGCCCGGCTGTTGCGGGAGTTGAAGGAGCGGTCCGGGCACAGCTACGGAACGCTCGGCAAACGGCTCCACATGAGTACGTCGACGCTGCACCGGTACTGCAACGGCGACGTCGTCCCCACGGACTACGCCCCCGTCGAACGGCTCGCCCGACTCTGCAAGGCATCGCCCGACGAACTCGTCGAGCTGCACCGGCACTGGGTACTGGCGGACGCGAACCGACCGCGCAAGGGGGGCGAGCCCGCGGCCGCCCCGTCGCCCGCGCCGGACCCCGTCTCCACCCCCGAGGCGTCCGTCGTCCGCCTCTCCGGCGCGCCCGCCCCGAAGGAGCGGCGCCGCCACCGCGGGGCGGCCTACGCCGGGCTCGCCGTGGCCGTGGTCGCCGGGGCGATCGCGCTCACCGCGAACCTGTCGGCACGCGACACCGACGGCCCGGACGGGCCCGTCGGCGCCGCGGCCGCCCCGCCCGGCGCGGGGCAGCGGACGGGCGACCGGACGGCCTCGGCGGCCCCTTCCGGCGCCTCGGACCCGGCTTCCGCACCCGCCTCCCCGGGCCCGGCGGGCGCCGCCGGGGCCACCGGGACCGGCAGCGCCCCCGTGTCAGCGCCCCCGCCCGGCCGGGGCGACGCCCCCGCGGCCGGTGCGCCGGTCAAGGTGACGACCCAGCCGTACTCCTGGGAGAGCCCCTGCGACCAGCACTACCTGATCGACAAGCCGCCGGCCGAAGTGGCCCCGCCACCCCTGGAGCGGGACGCCCCGGCCTGGGCCGCCGCGGCCGGAGCCGTGTCGGCGGGCGGGCAGTACCTCACGCTGACCCTCCAGGGGGCCGGCAAGGAGACCGTGGTCCTCGACGGCCTGACCGTCCGTACCGCCGGCAAGCGCGCGCCCCTCGCCTGGAACGACTACGCCATGGGGTACCCGGGCGTCGGCTGCGGCTCCGGCGTGCCCACCCGCACCTTCAACGTGTCCCTGGACGCCACGCGCCCGGCCGCCGTGCCCGAGGAGGGCCAGCCGAACTTCCCGTTCAAGGTGAGCGAGTCCGAGCCGGAGGTGTTCTACATCAGGGCCGGTGTCGCGGCGAACGACGTGAGCTGGTACCTGGAGCTGTCCTGGTCCAGCGGTCCGCGCCACGGCACCCTCACGATCGACAACAACGGGAAGCCGTTCCGCACCAGCGGGCACACCGGCCGCCCCGGATACGAGTTCCCCCTCGGCGGCAACGGATGGGCCGCCGCGGGCACCGCCTCCTGAGGCCGCCCCTCCCGCGCGGGCCGGGTCCTCGGCCGTCCCCGGTCGTTCCCGGCCGTCCCCGCCCCGGAGCGGACCGGGGCGATCGCACCTACGATGGTCGGGAACCGGCGCGCGGCTGGCCGTGCCGGTGGGGTCCGCCCGGGCAGGAGGCACATGGTCGAGGTCGCCGACACCGCGCGGACCGTCATCCTGACCGTGGACGACGACCCGGGGGTCTCCCGCGCCGTCGCCCGTGACCTGCGAAGACGCTACGGTGCCGGGTACCGGATCGTGCGCGCCGAGTCCGGCGAGTCGGCGCTGGAGGCCCTGCGCGAGCTGAAGCTGCGGGGCGATCTGGTGGCCGTGATCCTGGCCGACTACCGGATGCCCCAGATGAACGGCATCGAGTTCCTCGAACAGGCCCTGAACGTGTACCCGGGCGCCCGGCGGGTGCTGCTGACGGCCTACGCCGACACCAACGCGGCGATCGACGCGATCAACGTCGTGGACCTCGACCACTACCTGCTCAAGCCCTGGGACCCGCCGGAGGAGAAGCTCTACCCGGTCGTGGACGACCTGCTCGCGGCCTGGCGCGCCAGTGACTACCGACCGGTGCCCGCCACCAAGGTGGTCGGCCACCGCTGGTCGGCGCGCTCCTCGGACGTGCGGGAGTTCCTGGCCCGCAACCAGGTGCCGTACCGCTGGTACTCCTCCGACGAGCCCGAAGGCCGGCGGCTGCTGGAGGCCGCCGGCGCCGACGGGGAGCGGCTGCCGTTGGTGGTCACCCCGCAGGGCGCCGTACTGATCGAGCCGGAGACGGCCGACCTGGCCGCCCACGTCGGACTCGCGACGACGCCCGCCGCGGACTTCTACGACCTCGTCGTGATCGGCGGCGGCCCGGCCGGCCTCGGCGCGGCCGTGTACGGGGCCTCCGAGGGGCTGCGCACGGTACTGATCGAACGGTCGGCGACCGGGGGACAGGCCGGACAGAGCTCCCGCATCGAGAACTACCTCGGCTTCCCGGACGGGGTCTCGGGCGCACAGCTGACCGACCGGGCGCGCCGCCAGGCCGGCCGGTTCGGCGCCGAGATCCTCACCGCCCGCGAGGTCACCGGACTGGAGGTCAACGGCGCCGCGCGCGTGGTGCGCTTCTCCGACGGTTCGCAGATCGCCGCGCACAGCGTGATCCTGGCGACCGGGGTGTCGTACCGCCAGCTCCGGGCACCCGGCTGCGAGGAACTGACCGGTTGCGGCGTGTTCTACGGGTCCTCGCTCACCGAGGCGGCCTCGTGCCAGGAGCAGGACGTGTACATCGTGGGCGGCGCCAACTCGGCCGGGCAGGCGGCGATGTACCTCGCCCGGGGCGCGAAGTCGGTGACGCTGCTGGTGCGCGGTGAGTCGCTGCGGGCCTCGATGAGCCACTACCTCGTCCAACAGATCGAGGAGGCGCCGAACATCGCGGTGCGCTCCCGGACCGTCGTCGAGTCGGCGCACGGCGAGGGACACCTGCAACAGCTGACGGTGCGGGACGTGGACAGCGGCGCCACCGAACTCCTCGACACCCAGTGGATGTTCGTCTTCATCGGCGCGGCCCCGCTGACAGACTGGCTGGACGGCACCGTGCTGCGCGACGAGCACGGCTTCATCCTGGCGGGCCCGGACCTCACGGCGGACGGGAGGCCGCCCGCGGAGTGGGAGCTCGACCGGCCGCCCTACCACCTGGAGACCAACATCCCCGGCGTCTTCGTGGCGGGCGACGCGCGCGCCCAGTCCGCCAAGCGCGTCGCGTCCGCCGTAGGAGAGGGAGCCATGGCCGTGATGCTCGTCCACCGCTACCTGGAGCAGTCATGAGCGGGCAGGTCATGCCGTGCGCCCCGGACGAGATCTCCTCGCTGTTCCTGTTCGAGAAGCTCACCCCGGAGCAGCTCGGGCGGCTGTGCGCCGAAGGACGGGTCGAACGCTTCGAAGCCGGTCCCGTGTACACCGAGGGCGCTCCGGCGACCTGCTTCTACGTGATGATCGAGGGCACCGTGGTGCTGTCCCGCCGGGTCGGCGCGGACGACGTGGAGGTGGGCCGCACCTCGCAGCGCGGGGTGTACTCCGGGGCCATGCAGGCCTACCTGGGCGACCGGGTGCCGCAGACCTACAACAACTCGATGCGGGTGACCGAGCGGACGCGGTTCTTCGTGCTGCCCGCGCAGTCGTTCGCGGACGTCATGCGGGAGTGGTTCCCGATGGCCGCGCACCTGCTGGAGGGCCTCTTCTTCGGTTCGAGGAGCACCCAACAGGCCATCGGGCAACGCGAACGGCTGCTGGCGCTGGGCTCGTTGTCCGCCGGGCTCACCCATGAGCTCAACAATCCGGCCGCGGCGGCGGTCCGGGCCACCGAGAGCCTGCGCGAGCGGGTGGGCAAGATGCGGCACAAACTGGCCGTGATCGCCAAGGGCCCCTACTCCCGCGAGGCGCTCGCCGAACTGATCGAGATCCAGGAGCGCACGGCCGAACGCGTCGCCAAGGCGCCGGTGTTGAGTCCGCTGGAGGCCTCCGACCAGGAGGACCGGCTCACCGATTGGCTCGACGACCACGGCATCCAGGAGGGCTGGCGGGTCGCACCGACCTTCGTGCAGGCCGGGCTGGACACGGACTGGCTGGACCACGTCGCGGCGACCGTCGCCGAGGACATCCTGCCGGGGGCGATCGGCTGGCTCAACTACACGGTCGAGACCGAGTTGTTGATGGACGAGATCAACGACTCCACGACCCGCATCTCCCACCTCGTGGACGCCGCCAAGCAGTACTCGCAGCTCGACCGTGCCCCGTACCGGGTCGTCGACGTCCACGAACTCCTCGACAGCACCCTGGTGATGCTCTCCGGGAAATTCGGACCCCGGGTCCGGGTGGTCAAGGAGTACGACCGCTCCGTGCCGGACGTGCCCGCCTACCCGGCGGAACTCAACCAGGTGTGGACCAACCTCATCGACAACGCCGTCTTCGCCATCGGGAGCACCGGCCGCGACGGCACGCTGACGGTCCGCACGGCGCGGGAGGGGGACCGGCTGCTGGTGGAGTTCCGTGACACCGGGCCCGGCATCCCGGCGGACATCCGCAGCCGCATCTTCGACCCCTTCTTCACCACCAAGCCCGTGGGCGAGGGCACCGGCCTCGGCCTGGACATCTCCTGGCGGATCGTGGTGAGCAAGCACCACGGCAGCCTCCAGGTCGAGTCCGTACCGGGCGACACCCGCTTCCAGGTGCTGCTGCCACTGACCGCAGCCCCGGAATCCGACGAGGACGACGAGGAGCCCGCATGACCGACACCAAGGCCGTCGAAGGAATCGACCCGAGCGCCCCGCCCAGCGGCACCGGCTGCGTCGACTGCGACGCGGTGGGCGGGTGGTGGTTCCACCTGCGGCGCTGCGCCCAATGCGGGCACGTCGGCTGCTGCGACTCCTCGCCGGCCCAACACGCCACCGCCCACTGGAAGTCCAGCGGTCATCCCCTCGTGCAGAGCTTCGAACCGGACGAGGAGTGGTACTGGGACTACGCCGGCGACGAGCTGTACGAGTCCGGGCCCGCGCTCGCGCCGCCCGTCGGCCACCCCGCGGACCAGCCCGCGCCGGGCCCGGCCGACCGGGTCCCGCAGGACTGGGCGCGGAAACTGCACCGCTGACCGACTGCACCGCCGAGCAGCTGCACGGCCGAGCGGCCTACAGCGGGTCGGCGGGAGGGTCGGCCGGCATCAGATTCCCGTCGGGGGTGCGCCGGGCGCGCTCGCCGGTGCGCAGGAACCCGTCGACGGTGAAGGCGCGCGCGTTGTGGTCGGGTGCGCGGTAGTGCCCCCGCGGGGCGTACGGACCGCGGACGAGGAGTTCGCCGGGCTCCCCGTCGGGCACGTCCGCGCCTTCGGCGTCGACGATGCGGATCTCGTCGTCCGGCGAGAGCGCGCGGCCCCGCGTGGTGAGCACGGTCTCCTGCGGGTCGGCGGGCCGGGTGAGGGTGACCAGTCCCTCGGGCAGGTCGAAGACCCGCTGGAGGCGGCAGCCCAGTTCGGCGGCGATCCGTTCGGCTGTGGCGCGGGGCAGCGGCCCGCCGCCGCACTGCACCAGCCGCAGCGTGCTCAGGTCCGCGCCGACGTCGGGGAGCGCGTCGAGCCAGAGCCGGGCCCCGGCCGGCGTCACCGAGGTGACGGTGACCCCCTCCCGCTCGACCGCCGCGAGGCACGCGGCGGGATCGGGGTCGTCGAGCAGGACGACGCTGCCGCCGACGGTCAGGGTGCCGATGATGCCGGGGCAGCCGAAGGTGAGGTTGTGCTCGGCGGGCAGGGCGGCGAGGTAGACGTCGTCCTCGGTGAGCGACACCAGTTCCGCGGCGGCCCGCGCCTGGTAGGCGTAGTCGTCGTGGGTGCGGGGCACGAGCAGGGGCGCGTCGCGGGCGCCGTCGGCGCGGGCGGCGCGCAGGAGGAGCGCCACCTGGTCGGCGCCCCGCACGAGCGGCTGGTCCGGCGGGGAGTCCAGGGAGGCCAGCGGGAAGTAGTGGCAGCCCGAGGTGTCGGTGGTGAATCCGCCGTACGGGGACGCGGTGCCCGGTTCCTCGAAGGGGAACACCCTTCGCAGGAAGGGCCCTTCGGCCGCGATGGCCGAGGCCATCGCGATGTGGTCGAAGCCCCGGTACGTCGACGGGCCGACGTACCCCACGGCCTGGGTGAGCCGCACGATGCGGGACACCTCGGGCGCGCGGAGCGGGAGCGGGCAGAACACGGGGACGGCGCCGGCGCGCATCAGCGCGAAGACGGTGATCACGAACTCGGGCACATTGGGCATCTGGACGACGACCCGCTGCCCCGGCCGCAGGCCGCGCAGCCGGAATCCGGCCGCCGTGCGGCCCACGCGCCGGTTCAGGGCCGCGTAGGTGATGCGGGTGTCGCCGTGCACGAGCGCGGTCCGGGGGCCGTACTGGAGGGCCCAGCCGCGCAGCAGGTTGTCCAGCGAAGCGCCCCGCCAGTGCCCGGCCGCCCAGTAGTGGTCGACGTACTCCTCGGGCCAGGGCGCACAGCCGTCGAGCGTGGGTGACATCCGCTTCCCTCCCTCGGGGCGAGGGCTCCGCACGGGATCGGGGAGCGGCCCCGCCGCCTGGTCCGATCAATCCAAGTCGCCGACACACCGGTGCGCAATGCGCTTTCCCCACCAGGGAGACCGGCTCCCGTCGGCGGAAGGACCAAGGCGCGGCCCTTGACCCCGCCCGCCGACCCTCTTAAATTTAGAGAGGTCTCTAAGTTTGATGGGGCGTGATCGCATGGGGACGGACGGCGGCGGCGGGCTGCGCGAGCAGCACAAGGCGCAGCGGCGGGAGCGGATCCTCGACGCGACGCGCGACCTCCTGAGGGACGGTACGGAGGCCACGATCAGCACCGAGCGGATCGCCGAGCGGGCGGGCGTCTCCCCGGCCACCGTGTACAACCTGATCGGACCGCGCGAGAAGGTCTGGGAGGCGCTCGCCGGCGGCTTCGTGGACCGACTGGAGGCGGAGCTGGCGGTGTTGGACGCCGACGACCCGCGGGAGGTCGTCAGGGCGACGGTGCGGCTCTTCACCGGCGACCCGGTCGTGTCGCGCCGCATGGTGCGGGGCTGGGAGGAGAGCGGCCTCGTCTTCGACCGCAGCCCGCTCGGTCAGCTCCGCCGGGCGATGGCGGACGTCCGGGCGCGGGGCGTGCTGCGCGCCGACGTCGACGCGGACGCCCTGGCCTTCGCCGTGGGCACCTCCTGCGTCGGCGCCCTGCACCAGTGGGTCGCCGGCCTGATCGACGACGGGCGGTTCCTGGAGCGGGCCCTCTTCGGGCTGGACGTCGTACTCGCCGCGGCGGCCGCGGACGCGCACCGGGAGCGACTGCTGGAGCCGCTGCGCACCCGGGGCACGGCATGAAGGCCGGCGCGCAGCCCCGCACCTCGACCTTCGTGGGCGGCGACGGCATCCGGCTCGTGGCCGACGTCTGGGGCGGGCCGTCCGCACCGCCCCTCCTCCTGCTGCACGGCGGCGGCCAGACCCGCCGCGCCTGGAGCCGGGCCGGGCCCCGCCTGGCCGCGCTGGGCTGGCGGGTCGTCGCCCCGGACCTGCGGGGGCACGGCGCCAGCGACTGGTCGACGGACGGCGCGTACGGCCTCGACCTCTTCGCCGGGGACGTCCGGGAGCTCGTCGCCGCGCTCGACGACCGGCCGGTGCTCGTCGGCGCCTCGCTCGGCGGGCTGGCCTCGCTGCTCGCCGCCGGCGAGGCCCCGCGAGCGGCGGTGCGCGCCCTGGTGCTCGTCGACGTGGCCCACCGCCCGGATCCCCGCGGGGCGCGCCGGATCGTGGAGTTCATGCGCCGCCAACCGGACGGCTTCGGGAGCGTCGAGGAGGCGGCCGCGGTGGTCACCGCCCACCTGGCGCACCGCCCGCGCCCGTACGCAACGGGCGGGCTCCGCGACAACCTGCGTCGTCGGGGCGAGCGGTGGGTCTGGCACTGGGACCCCCGGATGGTGGACCACTTCGCGGGCAGGATGGACCCGCCCGGCATGGCGGAGCGCCTCCTGGGCGCCGCCCGCGGCGCCGACGTACCGGTCCTGCTCGTCCGGGGCGGGGAGAGCGACGTGGTGCGCGAGGAGACCGCCGCGCAGTTCTGCGCCCGGGTGCCCCGCGCGCGGTACGTCGACGTGGCCGGTGCGGGACACATGGTGGCCGGGGACCGGGGCGAACACTTCGTCGACGCGGTCGTCCCCTTCCTGGCGGAGATCGGCGGCTGAGCCGCGGCCGGAACGTCGGCGGGTTCGACGATCATGGAGGACGTGACGCGGCGCCGGGGATCCTGGAGCGGCTCTTCGGACGTGTCCTGCCACGCGAGGGGATCCTGCGGGGGACCCTTCCCGCGGTCACCCCGACGATCTGATCTGATGGGACGGAACGCACCGCGCACCACCCGAGCGATCAGGAGGACCCGATGAGCACGGCCGACGAGGGACGGCAGTGGCCGGACGAGGTCAGTGTCGACAATGCCAGGGCGACGCTGCTCCAGCTCCTCGCCCGCGCGGGCGTCCCCTCCGATGACGCGCGGACGCTCATGGGTCTCCTGGAGGCGGGGGCGCTGGCACTCGCCCACGAGGAGCTGAGCGGCGGCGCCCGGACCGCCCCCGGTGACAAGGGCGAGGCGTACGAGTCGGGTTGGCTCGACGGCGCCGGAGACCTGCTGGAGGAGCTCGGCGCCGTCACCGAACGGACCCTGCTGCAGGTCGTGGGAGCGGAGGGCGAGCCCGATCCGGCCGCGGCGCGCCAACGGGTGCGGCGCATGGAGGTGGAGCGGGCGCGGGTGGCCCTCACCCCCCTGTACCTGTCCTTCACCGAGGTCTCGGAGCTGGACCCGGAAGTGACGGAGGAGGTGCTCGCCGCCGTCCTCACCACGATGACCCCGCGCCAGCGGGCCGGGTACGCCGGACGGCTCACGGAGTTCACCACCGCCCACCGGGCCCGACTGGACAGGCTGTTCGCGCAGTACGGACCGGGCGGCAGCATCGCGGTGCACGGCCGGTACTCGCTCGTCCACTCGGTCACCGGCATCGCCGTGCTGGAGCGACTGGTCGTGGCGCCCGGACCGTTGCGCGAGGAGTGGGACGCCGGGGAGCTGCCGCCCGCCTGGCTGGACGGCCTGACGACCGCCTGGAACGCACCCGCCTGATCCCGGGCCGACCCCGCCTGCGGCCGGCCCGTCGGCGCCCCCGCGCGCCGGGCGGGTCAGTGCGCCGCGGGCAGGAGGCGGAAACCGTCGCCGTCGCGCCGGACCACTCCGGCGGTCGGCGGCGGGAAGTGGCTGCCGAGCAACAGGGTGTCGGTGTCGACGAGTTCGTCCAGCAACCGGGTCCTGGTGCGTACGGCCGCCGCCGGATCGATGTCGACGCAGCTGCAGAGGGTGGGCTCGGCCAGCTGCACCGGGTGGTGGATGCAGTCGCCGGTGATGACGGCGCGGTGCCCGCCGCTGCTGAGTGCGACCGCGATCTGCCCCGGCGTGTGACCGGGCGTGGGCACGAGCGTGAGGCCGGGCAGGAACTCCGTACCGCCCTCCGCGACATCGACGAGGTCCAACCGGCCGTGCGCGCGCACCGGCTCGACGGAGTCGTCCAGCATCTGCCGGCGGCTCTCCTCCACCTCCACCGCGGACCAGTACGCGTCCTCGGCCGCCGCGACGACGTACCGGGCGCCGGGGAAGGTGGGCTGCCAGGAACCGTCGGGAGCCCGACGGGTGTTCCACCCCACGTGGTCCGCGTGCAGGTGGGTGAGGATCACGTAGTCGACGCTGTCCGGCGCGAAACCCGCGTCGGTCAGCCGCTCCAGGTAGGCCGTGTCGAGGTCGTTCCACGCCGGGTTGGCGCGGGTCTTGCCGTTGCCTATGCCCGTGTCGACGAGGACGCGCAGGCCGTCGATCTCCAGCGCGAAGGTGTGGACGGCCAGCTTGATGTGGTCGTCGGGGCCGGCGAAGGACGGCTTCAGCCAGTCGACTCCCGCCACCACGGCGGGAGTCGCGCCGGGCAGCAGCCAGGGTCCGGTGGCCGCGGGAAGGGACATCTCATCGATGCGGTGGACGGCGATGTCGCCGATCTGCCAGTGGGACACGGGAGTTCTCCTGGGAAGGGGCTTTGGTGAGCTACGCGGGTCGGTGGGCTCAGCGGGCCAGCAGCGCGTCCACCAGGCCGCGGGCGTAGTCCGCCGTCAGGGCGCCGGGCCGGAACAGGATGCGGTACATCATCGGGGCGACCAGCGCGTCCATCGTGTCCTCCAGGCCGGGCGCCTCCTCGCCGCGCCCCACGGCCCGTTCCAGGATGACGGTGAGCTGTTCGGCCGCGTACGCCGAACACTGGCCGGCGTTGCGTCCGTCGGGGTCGCCGCTCAGCGCGTCCCGGACGTAGGCGCGTCCCGGGGGCGACGCCATCTCGTCGAGGAACAGCTCGGCCCAGGCGTCGAGATCGTCCCTGAGGGAGCCCAGGTCGTCGGGCGGACCGTCGGGGCGCAGGTGCGCGATCGCGACGTCCGCCAGCAGTTCCTGGAGGTCGCCCCACCTGCGGTACACGGTGGACGGCGTCACGCCGGCGCGCGCGGCGATCATGGGCACCGTCAGCCCCTCGCGGCCGCGCTCCGCCACGAGGTCGCGCGCGGCGTCGTGCACGGACTGCTGTACACGGGCGCTGCGGCCCCCGGGGCGTGTGGTCGGTCGCGTACTCATGCCGTCACCCTAGCGTCCCGAACCCCTTAACGCTAAGGATGAGCGTCAAGGGGCTCGGGAGTGTCCGATCGCGGTACGGTCAGCGCTCGGATCCGGCCGGGGCGGCGTCGGGGACCCAGGAGCCGTGCAGCCCGGCACTCACGCGGTGGGGCAGGTGGACCGTGGCGATCCGGTCGAGGCCCGACGCGTCGAGGACGAGCAGTTGCGAGGCGTCCTGCTTGAGGTCGCTGACGACCGTCAGCAGGTAGCCGTCGTCCTCGCGGGTGGCGCCGGCGGCGGGGACGAAGAGGGCCTCGCCGGGCATCCGGGCGTCACCGACCTGGTGGATGCGGCGGGCGCCGGTGGTGCGGTCGTACTTCACCACGCCGTAGCCGCCGAAGCCCTTCTCGTCGGGGAAGGAGACGGCGTAGTGGTAGCGGTTCTCGGCGCCCAGGTACTCCTCGTTGAGGGTCGGGAACTCCACCGGCAGGTCGTCGACGATCTGCTCGTCGACGGAGCCGGCCGCCATGTCGATCACCCAACGGCGGGTGTAGGAGCGGGAGACGGGCTCGGTGCCGCGACCGGGGTTGCCCGCCCACCAGTTCCAGGAGAGGTCGAAGCCCTCGTGGTCCACGGTGGGGCCCTCCAGGACGACGCGGCCCCGGCCGTCCTCGAAGGCGTTCGCGACGTGCAGCATGTTGCCCGGCTCGATGGAGAACCAGCGGATGTCGCGGGGGCCGTCGGCGCCGCGCGGCATGACGCCGATGCGGGCGGGGTGCTGGTCGCTCCAGCCGTAGGGGATGCCGGAGTGCTCGGTGGGGTCGAAGGTGACGTTGCCCTCGATGAAGACCACGTGGTGACGGGTGATGGCGAAGTCGTGCTTGAGCGAGGCGGTCGCCCCCGGCACCTCGGCGGTGTGGACGATCTCGCCCTTGGCGTCGGCGACGTAGTGGACGAGGAACGGCGGGAACGGCGAGGACCCGAAGAAGTGGAGTTCGCCCGTGACGGGGTCCTCCTTGGGGTGCGCGGTCATCGCCGTGCGCAGCTTGCCGTCGAAGTCGTACGCGCCGACCGTGTCCAACTCCCGGGTGAGCTCGAAGGGGAGGTTCGCCTCGCACAGGGCGAGCAGCCGTCCGCCGTGCTCGATGATGTGCGTCCCGGCGGCGCTGGCCGTGAGGTCCGGGCCCCGCTCCGTCATGTACGGGGCGCCGTCCAGTGCGGGGGTGCGCACCCAACGGTTGCGGTACCACTCGGCGCGGCCGTCGCGCAGCCGGAGGCCGTGGACCATGCCGCTGCCCTTGAACCAGTGGGTGGGGGTGACGCCGGGCTTGGGGTTGTGGCCGTTGCGCAGCAGCCGGCCGGTCAGCTCGGGGGGCAGGGTGCCCTCGACGGTGAGGTCGGTGGCGGTGACCTCGGTGACGACGGGCGTGAAGTGGCCGGTCAGGTAGGGCTTGTCGGCGGTCATGGTGGATTTCCCTTCGATGGACACGGTGGAACGGCAGGTGCGGGACGTCAGGTGACGTACGGGCAGGGGAGCGGGGGTGGAGGGGTGCCGCGGGGGTGGCGGAGCCGGCCGGGTCAGCCGACGCGCGGGGTCGTGGGGGCCTCGGGGGCCCGCGGGCGTCCCACGAGGTGCGGGCGACGCGGGCCCGTGGACCCGTACGTCGGCGTACCGGTGCTCCGCGGGCCCGTGCGGCGCGTGAGGAGCACGGCGAGGACGCCCGTCGCGGCCAGGACGGCGGCCGAGACCGTGAAGGCGGCCCGGTACCCGGCGGTCAGGGCCTCCAGGGCCGGTTCGTGGGGGGACGCCTGGGCGGTGACGGAGCCCGCGAAGGTGGCGAGCGCGGCCAGGCCGATCGCACCGCCGACCTGACGCGTGGTGTTCACCAGGCCGCCCGCCAGGCCCGCGTCCTGCGGCGGGAGGCCCTCCACGGCGAAGGCGGTGAGCTGGACGAAGGCGATGCTCAGGCCGAGGCCGATGAGGACGCTCGGGCCCAGCACGTCGACGAGGTAGCTGCCGTCGGCGCTCATCCGTGACAGCCACAGCATCCCCGCGGCCTCGGTGAACAGGGCCGCGGTCACGGTCGCGGTGGCGCCGAAGCGGCGCGAGACGCGCGGCGCGAGGGCCGACCCGATCATGTGGGTGATCGCGAGCGGTAGTTGCCCGACCCCGGTCACCAACGGGCTGTATCCCAGGACCTGCTGCTGGTAGAGCGGCAGGAAGAAGAAGAGCGCGATCCACACCGACCCGAGCAGGGCCATCAGCAGGTTGCCCGCGGCCACCCGCCCGGTGGCGAGCAACCGCGGCGGCAGCAGCGCGTCCGGCCGGCGCGACTGGATCACGGCGAAGACGGCGAGCAGCACACCGGCGGCGAGGAAGGCGCCCAGCACCCGGGCGTCCGTCCAGCCGGCGCCGCGCGCCGTGGTCAGGCCCCAGACCAGGCTGGTCAGGGCGAGGGTGACGGTGACGGTGCCCACCAGGTCGAACCGGCCGTGCTCGCTGCCGGCCCCGCGCGGTACGAGCGCCACCACCGCGGCCAGCACCAGGGCAGCCCCGAGCGCGACGCAGTGGAAGAGCCACGGCCAGCCCCACGCCTGGGTGAGCCCACCTCCCAGCAGGACGCCGCCCGCCGCCCCCGCACCGGAGACCGCGCCCCACACCCCGAGCACCTTGCCCCGCCCGGGCCCGGTCGGGAAGAGGCCCATGGCCAGCGCCAGGGAGGCCGGTGCGATGGCGGCGGCGCCGATGCCCTGGACGGCGCGCGCCGCGATCAACAGGCCGGGCGAGGTGGCCAGCCCCGCCACCGGCGAGGCGACCGCGAACAGCGCGAGGCCGGTGATCAGCACCCGGCGGTGGCCGAGCAGGTCGGCCGCGCGCCCGCCGGCCAGGAGCAGGGCCCCGAAGGCCAGGCCGTAGGCGTTGACCACCCAGGTCGTGCCTCCGTCCGACAGGCCGACCCCGGCGCGGATCTGCGGCAGCGCGACGTTCACGATCGAGGTGGCGAGCATGATGGTGAACTGGGCCGCGGCGAGCACCGTGAGCGCGGCCGTCGCCCGGACGGCGGGTGGTGTCCGACGGGGTGGTGTCCGACCGGGTGGTGTCCGCCCGGTCGGTGTGCGGTGGGGGAGGTTCATGTCGCACAGCTTCGTGCGGAGCGCTGTCCACTCTCCAGGCCCGACGGCGCCGGTGACTGTCCACTCCTGTCCGCGGCTGTCCACCCACCGCTGCGGGCTTCCGTGCCACCGCCGCGCTAGCTAGCGCCCCCGCGAGCCGTGCAACTCCTGCTCCCACAGGGCCTCGCAGAGCAGGTCCAGGCCCTGGCGCAGGTGGCGCCGGTAGGTGCCGTAGGGGAGGCCGAGGCGCCGGGCGGCGGCTTCCTGGGTGGGAGCGCCGGAGAAGTACCCCGCCGTCAGGGCCTCCCGGGCGCGCACGGCGCGCGGGTCGTCGGCGAGCCCGTCGACCGCCCCGCGCAGCAGGGCGCGCAACTCCCCGACGGCGTCGGTGAGATCGGCGGCCAGCCGGGTGCGCAGCAGGGCGCACGCCGCGAAGGTGCCCGGGTCCCGCCAGTGCGCCAACGCCTCGCGCACGGCCTGGTCGAAGGCGATGCGCGAGATGGGCGAGGGCCCGGGCGGCACGGGGGAGGCGTCGGTGTCCGATATGAAGCTCTGGATCCACGCCTCCACGGGTATGCCGCGCCAATCGACCCCGAACACCCCGTAGGTGTAGGAGCCCACCCGCGGGCGCGCCCCGGTGTCCTCCAGGGTGCCCTTGACGCGGGCGGCCCAGGTCTCGGCGTCCCGGAAGACGGCGAAGCCGTAGGCGCGGCCCCGGGCGCGGGCCGCCTCCGCCTGGGCGCGCGAACTGCTCAAGTCGATGACGCGCGAGGGGACCTGGTAGCGCTCGGGGTAGACGGTGAAGCGGCTGACGCCGATGTGTTCGCCGGGGCTGACGGGCGCGGTGTCCTCGGTGTACCGCCACGCGGCGGCGACGACGGGATCGGCGGCCAGGTCCTGCGGGTCGGGCGGGGCCGCCAGCGCGAGCCGGGCGGTGAAGGCCACGATCCGACCCGTGTCGACGAGGCGGTAGACGCTGAAGGCCTGCGGCTGGCGCCGGGCCCAGTAGCGGACGATCTCCGCGGAGGCGGCGCCCTCGGTCTCCTCGGCCATGCGCAGTACGGTGTCGAGGTCGTCCGGGTGCAGGGGGCGGTCGTGCACCTCGTCCTCGCGGGACCAGGTGCGCAGCCGGGCCAGGGTCTTCCCCTCGCGGAAGAGGAAGAAGAGCTCGTCGGTGACGGTCCACACCCGCTCCTCGGGTGCTTCCCGCAGGATCCGCAGGTACTCGTCCGCCAGGCGGCGGCGCATCGTCTCGAAGGCGTTGGGCGCCCGCCAGCGCAGGTCGGCGGCCAGGGTCTCGCGCGCCGCGTCGTGCGGGTGGAGACCGCGCCGCGTGGATTCCATGAAGGGCAGTTCCCGCAGCCAGGAGAAGAGCAGGTGGGCGTCCTCCTCCGGCAGCACCGAGGCGAGCAGCTCCTCGGAGGTCGAGTGGGTCTGCGCCGCCACCTCCAGGGCCCGGCGGTGGGCCGCCGTGGGCACCTCACCGATCAAGCCCGCCAGCAGGGTGCGCAGTACGTCCGCCGAGGGGGCCCAGATGTCCTCCCGGCCGCAGCCCGTCGACCCCGCGGCGGCGGCGAGGGACAGGGCCAGCGGGTTGCCTCCGGCGAAGCGCAGCAACGGGTCGCGCAGTTCGGGCCGGATCCGGGCGGCCGCCAGCAGCCCGCGGGCCTGGTCCTCGGAGAACGGCCCCAGTTCGCTCACGTGCAGGAGCCCGGACCACGCCGGGTCGGCCGCCCACTGCGGCTGCGGCGCGCGCCGGCCGGCCAGGACGACCAGGGTGCCGTCAGCGGCCCGCGGCAGGAAGTGGTGCCACAGCCAACTCTCCATCCACTGGCAGTGCTCGAAGGAGTCCACGAACAGGACGGTCCCCGGCACGTCCAGGAAAGCCGCGGCGGCACGCTCGAAATGGGCCGGGTCCCGCTCGACGAAGCGGCCGTCGAGCTCGACGAGCGGCCGGCCCGCCGCGCGGGCGCGGTCCGTCAGACAGCGCAGCAGCGTCGACTTGCCGATGCCGCCCGGACCGTACACGTAGAAGGCGAACGGCGCGTGCGGGTCGCCGCCCAACGCGTCCTCGAAGCGGCCGAGTTCCTCGTCCCGGCCGATGAAGGCCCGTACGCGCGCCCGGCTCAGCCTCTCTCCCACGGACACCATGGTGGCTCTCCTCCCCCTCGTTCCCTTACGGAGCGGCCGCGTCCGGGACAGCTCCGCCCGCCGGGCCGTGCCGCGCGCGGGAGGGGAGGTGTCGGATCCGGTGCCCGAGAGATGGTCCGCCTCCCGAGCCGCTGCTCCGTCGGCGATCCTAACCGAGGCTCTGATCAGGCCATTTGGCGAGGCCGGTCGGGGGTCAGAGGCGGCGTGCTGAGCTGCCGGGGGCGGGGCGGGGGTAGGTCCGCGACTGCTTGACGCTGCCGTAGGCGAAGCTCGACTCGATCGAGGCGATGCCGGGGATGGCGTGTATCCGGTCGCGCACCAGCGACTCGTAGGCCTCCAGGTCCTCGATGACGACCCGGAGCAGGTAGTCGCTGCTGCCCGCCATCAGGTAGCAGTCCTGGATGTGCTCGATGAGCGCGACGTGCTGCTCGAAGAGCCGGACCGCCTCCGCCGTGTGACGCTCCAGGCGTATCCGGACGAAAACGGTGATGGGCAGGCCGAAGGCGACCTGGTCCACCACGGCGGTGTAGCCGCGGATCAGGCCCGCCTCCTCCAGCCGCCGCACGCGCCGCAGACACGGCGACGGCGAGAGCCGGACGCGGTCGGCGAGGTCCTGGTTGGACAGTCGGCCGTCGGCCTGCAATTCCCGGATGATCTGCAGATCGACTGCGTCCATGGCCACTCCTTGGCAGATTCTGCCCCAAACGTATGTCCAGGAGGCAGAACTGGCAATCGACTGCCCCGGCCGAAGCCCTAGCGTTGCCGGGGTACGGGATCCGGCCACGGCGCGCGCGTGCGCCGCCCGTGTCGCCCGTACGCACCCCCTGCCCCGCAGCCGTCCCCACCTGCCCGCCCGCCGGGCCCCAGAAGCTGGAGAAACCCCTTTGGTCGCCATCGACACCCCGGCCGGGGCCCCTCCCCGGGGACCCGGCCGAGCGCTCGCGCGCCGGTTCTCCCCGCAGACCGTCGGCATGGCGGCGCTGGTGGTGACCGTGGCGATCTGGGCGGCCTTCGCGCTCAGCGCCCGCGCCCTGAGCGCCTCCTCGCTGCTGCCGGCCGATGCCGCCCTGCTGCGCTTCGGCGTACCGCTCCTGCTGCTGGCCCCCGCCCTGTGGCGGCGCCGCCGGCGCATCGCCGCGGTGCGGCCCGGCCCGGCCGCCAAGATCATCTGCGGGGCCGGAGTGCCCTTCTTCCTCGCCGCGATGCACGGCGGCTCCCTCACCTCCGCCGCCTTCGTCGGCTCGATCGTGCCCGGCATGGTCCCGCTCTTCGTCACCGCGCTCATGGTCGTGCGCGGGCACCGCGCGCCCCGCGGCACCCAGGCGGCCGGTCTCGCGCTCATCGCGGTCGGCGTCGCCGCCCTCGTCTGGCGCTACGTCGTCCCCGTGGACACCGACGTCCTGGAAGGCGCGGGCACGCTCCTGGTCGCCAGCGGCCTCTGGGCGCTGTACACGGTGGGGCTCAAGGAGGTCGACCTCGACCCCGTCGGCTCCATCGGCCTGCTCTGCCTGCCCTCTTTCGCGATCATCGCGGTCCTCGTCCTGACCGGAGCCCTTCCCACCGGCCTCGCGCACGCCGCCGGATCCGACATCGCCCTCTTCTTCGTCGTGCAGGGACTCGGGGTCGGCCTCTGCGCCGGCCTGCTGTACGCCTTCGCCATCCGCAGGCTCGGCGCCGAGCGCAGCTCCGTGATGGGCAGCCTCAGCCCCGTCGCCGTCGTCCTGCTCGCCGTTCCGGTGCTGGGGGAGTCGCCGACGGCCGCCGTGCTGGTCGGCGTACCGCTGATCACCACCGGCGTCGTCCTCGCCAACCGCCGTCCCCGCACCCGCCCCCGACCGGAGATCCCCGCAGATGCTTGAGCTGCTCCCGCCACCGCCCGCAGACCCGCTGTGGGCGCTGACCGACGCCTTCGGCGCCGACGAACGGGCCGAACGGCTCGACCTCGTCCTCGGCGTCTACCGCGATGAAACCGGCCGCACCCCCGTCATGGCCGCCGTGCGCGAGGCCGAGATACGCCTCGCCGAACGCTCGCCGTCCAAGGAGTACCGGGGACTCTCCGGCAACACCGCCTTCAACCGGGCCCTGCTCTCCATGGTGCTCGGCTCCGCGCCCGGCGGCCCGGCCGAACGGGCCGCAGCCGTCCAGACCGTCGCCGGATCGGGCGCCCTGCGCCTGCTGGCCGACCTGATCCACCGCACCCGCCCCGGCGCGACCGTGTGGATCAGCGAACCGGCGTACGTCAACCACCGGCCCATCCTGGAGGCCGCCGGGCTGACGGTGCGCGGCTTCGGCTGGCGCGACGCCGAGGGCCGCTTCGACACGGAGGGCGTGCTGCGCGAACTGGCCGGCGCCGGGCGCGAGGACGTCGTCCTCCTCCAAGGCTGCTGCCACAACCCCACCGGGGTGGACCCGCGGCCCGAGGACTGGCGCGCGCTCGCGGACTCGGCCGCCGACAGCGGCTGGATCCCCTTCGTCGACCTCGCCTACCACGGGCTCGGCGACGGCCTGGAAGCCGACCTGTCGGCCACCAGGACGCTGGCCGCGCGCGTGCCGGAGGTACTGATCGCGGTCAGCTGTTCGAAGAACTTCGGCCTCTACAGCGACCGCGTGGGCGCCGCCATCGTCATCGGCGCTTCGGCCGGCGCCGCACGGCACGCCGAGACGGCCCTGCAGAACGCCGCCCGGACCCAGTACTCCATGCCCCCCGAACACGGCGCGGCCGTCGTCACGACGATCCTGGAGGACGACGGGCTACGGGCCTCCTGGCGCGCGGAACTGGAGCTGATGCGCACCAGGATCACCGCCCACCGGGCCGCGCTGGCCGCCGGCCTCAGCGCCCTGGGCCGGGCCGAGGAAGCCCGCACGCTCGCCCGGCAGAAGGGGATGTTCTCGATGCTGTCGCTGACGGGGCAACAGATGCTGCGGCTGCGCACGGAGTTCGCCATCTACGGCACGGCCGCGGGACGCCTGAACATCGCGGGCATCCCGGAACACCGCATCCCCTGCCTCGCGCGCGGCATCGCGGCGGTCACGGGGTCCTGAGCGGCCGGCGGCCAGCGGCCGGCGGCATCGCCGCGCTCCGGCGTCACGCCTGGGCGGTGGGCCGTACGACGATCTCGTTCACGTCCACCTCGGCGGGCTGCTCGATGGCGAAGGCGATGGCCCGGGCGATCGCCTCCGGCGGGATGGCGATCCGGTCCCGGGCCTCCACGATCCGCGCCCGGACCTGCGCGTTCGGCGAGGCTTCGGCGAATTCCGTGCCGATCATCCCGGGAAAGACGGTGGTCACCCGCAGGTGGTCCCCGGCCTCCTGACGGAGCCCTTCGCAGACGGCGCGCACCGCCAGTTTCGTACCGGCGTACACGGACATCGCCGGCAGGACGCGGTCTGCGGCCGTGGAGGACGTGGTGACGAAGTGGCCGGCGCCCTGCGTCCGGAAGACGGGCAGCGCGGCGCCGATCCCGTGGAGCACCCCCTTGAGGTTGACGTCGACCATGCGGTCCCACTCCTCGACGCGCAGGTCGTCGAGGGGCGAGATCGTCCCGACCCCGGCATTGGCGATCAGTACGTCCAGGCGCCCGAACCGCTCGCGGGCCAGCGCGACCAGGGCGTGGAGGTCCTCCGGCCGGGTCACGTCGGTGCGGGCGTGCACCGCCGAACCGCCCGCCCCCTCGATCCGGGCCACCAACCCCGCGAGCCGCTCGGTCCGGCGGGCGCCCAGGACGAGCCGGGCGCCCCGCGCGGCGAGCAGCAGGGCGGTCGCCTCGCCGATTCCGCTGCTGGCGCCCGTGATCGCCACGACCTTGCCCTCGATTCCCGGGACGTTCCCCGAGGTGTTGGCCGATGCGCTGCGAGTCGTGCTGGAAGACGTGCTGGGCGATGTGCTGACCGACATGGTGGATTCCTCGTCGCCGTGCCTGTGGTGCCGGACGAACGCCCGGACCGACCATCAGTCTGTGGGCCCGTTAGCCTGGTATCCAGAGCCCGTTTATTCTGGAACCAGGGGTGCCATCCACCATGCAGCAGGAGCCCGAGCGGCGCCGTGAGCTGGGCGTCTTCCTCCGCAGCCGGCGGGAACGGATCACCCCCGGGGACGTCGGTCTCCCGCGGACGGGCCGACGCCGCACCCCGGGACTGCGCCGGGAGGAACTCGCGCTCCTGGCCGGGATCAGCGCCACCTGGTACACGTACCTCGAACAGGGCCGGGACGTCCGCGCCTCCGACCAGGTGCTGGACTCCCTCGCCTCGGTCCTGCGGCTCGACCGCCACGAGCGCGGCCACCTCTTCCGGCTCGCCGGGCACGCGCCCGAGGAGCAGGAGCCGTCGGGGACGGAGCCCGGACCGCTCCCCGCCGCGGTGGCCGCCGTGCCGCACCTGCTCCAGCCGAACCCCGCCTACGTCATCAACGGCACCTACGACGTGCTCAGCCACAACCCGGCCGCCGCGGAGCTCCTCCCTCACCTCGCCACCCCGGCACCGAACCTGGCCCGTTGGGTGTTCCTGGATCCCGCGGCCAAGGAGGTGCTGGTCGACTGGGAAGAGGAGGCGCGGGATCTGCTCGCGCGGCTGCGGACCCTGGGCGCGAGCCACCCGGGGGACCCGCGGTACCCGAAGCTCGTCGATCAACTGAACGCGGCGAGCCCGCACGTACGGGCCTGGTGGCCGCAGTACGACCTCCAGGCCCGCCACGGCGGGGTGAAGCGGCTCCGGCACCCGGCGCGCGGGGTGGTCGACTACGCGTACACCGCCTTCCACCTGGCCGAACGCCCCGACCACACGCTGGTCGTGTACGGCGAAGGCTGAGGGGGCCTCCGGGGCGTGGCCAGGGCCAGGGCCAGGGTCGGGGTCAGGCGTGGTCGTCCGGGAGCCGTACCAGCTCGGTGAGGCGGCCGCGCAGCCGGGCGAACTCGGCCGAGGCGCGCAGGGCCGGGACGTCCGTGTCCGGGCCGCGGTCCAGGCCGATCGGCAGTTCCGCCACCACTCGACCGGGACCCGCCGCCATCACCAGGACCCGGGAGCCGAGCAGTACCGCCTCCTCGGCCGAGTGGGTCACGAACAGCACCGTCGTGCCGAACCGCCCGGCCAGGGCGCGGACCTCCTCCTGGAGCCGCTCCCGGGTCAAGGCGTCCAGTGCCGCGAACGGCTCGTCCATCAGCAGGAGTTCGGGCTCGCCGGCCAGTGCGCGGGCGAGCGCGACCCGCTGCTGCTGGCCCCCCGACAGCTCCCAGGTGCGCCGGGCGGCCGTGCCCGCGAGCCCGACCCGCTCCAGCAACTCCGCGATCCGTCCGGCCCGTTCGGCCCGGGGCACCCCGTGTCGGGCCAGGGCGAAGCCGATGTTCCCGCCGACCGTGCGCCACGGGAACAGCCGGGGCTGCTGGAACACCACCCCGGCGCCGCCGCCCGGTCGCGGAGCCGCGCCCCGGACCAGGGCGGTCCCGCGCGAGGGTCGCTCGAAACCCGCTACCACCCGCAGCAGGCTCGTCTTTCCGCAGCCGGACGGGCCGACCAGGACGACGAACTCGCCCGCCCGGATCCGCAGGTCCACGCCCTCCAGCGCGGTCACCGACTGCCGGGCCGAGCCGTAGCGGACCGCGACCCCCGCAAGGTCGACGACGTGGGCGACGTCCGGCGTGACGACGTCCGGCTCGACGACGTCCGGCGTGACGACGTCCGGCTCGACGACGCCCTTCTCAGTGGGCTCAGTTCGTGGCACGGGCCAGCTCCTCCACCGCGAGCGCCCGACCGAAGGCCGCCACGTCCGGCACCGTGTCGACCGCCTTCTGCCCCTTCAGGAACACCGCGGCGTCGTGCAGGTTCGCGGCCAGCTTCCCCGGAGCTCCCGGCGTGCCCAGATAGTCGGGGCCCGCCTGCTCCTCGGCGCTGAGCAGCACCAGTTCCGAGAGCTGGCGCTTCGCCTCGTCCACCGGCAGCCCGAGTTCGGCGCCGACGGACTTCGCCGCCTGATCGGGCGCGGTCCGTGCCTGTGCGACGGCCCGGTCCTGCGCCTTGATCCAGGCGGTCACGACCTCGGGGTGCTTCGCGGCGAACGCGTCCGTCACCACGCCGAGGTCGGCGGTGGGCTTGCCCTGCTGGGCGAGCTGGCGACTGGTGACGAGGACCTTGCCGTCCTTGGTCAACTCGCCGAGCGTCGGCGTCCACACGTACGCGGCGTCGATGTCCCCGCGCTTCCACGCGGCGAGCGCGTCCTGCGGCTGGAGGTCGATGGTCCGCACCGAGGACGGGTCGACCCCGGCCGCGGTGAGGGCGGCGAGCAGCGAGTAGTGGGCGGTCGAGCCGAAGGGGGTGGCCACCTTCTTCCCTGCCAGGTCCTTCACCGACCCGATGCCGGACTTGGCGACGAGCGCCTCGTTGTCCCCGATGAGGTCGTGGATCCACACCACCTTGTACGGGATGTTCAGCGGCGCGGAGAGCCCCTTGGTCACCGGGCTCGAACCGGCGAGTCCCAGGTCCACCGCCCCCGCGACGACGGCCGTGTTCACGTCGCCGCCCGACTCGAACTTGACCCATGTGACGTCGACGTCGGGCAACGCCTGTTCCAGCAGCCGCTGGTTCTTCACGACCAGGTCGGCGTTGGGTATCGCCTGGTAGGCGATCCGGACGGTGGTCCGGCCGCCCGCGTCGCCCGAGTCGCCGCAGGCGGCGGTGGTGGAGGCGGTGAGGGCGATCGCCGCGGCGAGCAGGACGGTCCGGCGGGACGGGAATGCGGGCATGGCTTTGCTCCGTGTGAGGTGCGAGGTGCGAGGTGCGTGGATGGACGTGAGGGCCGTAGTACAGGGGGCGAAGAAGGATGTGGGTGGTGGAGGTGGCGGGGGAGCGGAGGTCAGGACCGGCCGCGCCACGGGACGGCGAGCCGCTCGACCAGCCGCAGGAGGGCGTCCAGGACGATCCCCGACAGGCCGATGGCGAGGATGCCCGTGATCACCAGCGCGGTCTGGTTGTAGCGCTGCGCGTCGCGGATCATGCCGCCGATGCCCGGTACGCCGTTGATGGTCTCCGCCGCCACGACGGAGGTGTACGCGACGCCGACGGCGATCCGGACACCGGTGAGGATCTCGGGCAGGGCCGACGGCAGGCGCACGGACAGCAGGAGCGCCACCGGCCCCGACCCCAAGGCCCGCGCGGCCTCCACCAGTTGCCCGGGGACCGTGCGCACGGCGGCGGCCGTGGCCGCGGCGATCGGCGGCAGCGCGGCGATCACCAGCAACCAGATCTTGGGCGCTTCGTCGATGCCGAACCAGATGACCAGCAGGGACAGGTAGGCCAGCGGCGGCAGCGTCCGCAGGAAGGTCACCGCGGGCTCCAGCACGACGGCCAACGGCCGGACCGTGCCGATCAGCAGGCCGAGCGGAACCCCCGCCAGCACCGCGTAGCCCGAGCCGGTGGCGATCCGCCCCAGGCTCACCCCGAGGTGCTCGACCAGCAGGTGCCCGCCGACGCCCCGCACCCCGTCGTGGACGCTGGAGGCGAGCACGAACTGGCGCCACACCTCACCCGGCGAGGGCACCAGCACCCGTGGCCACACCCCGGCCGAGACCACCGCCTGCCAGGCGGCGAGGAGCACGGCCAGCGCGACGATCCGCAGGAGGCCCCAGCGCAGCGCCTCGCGCAGCCGGGCCGACCGGGCCGACGACCGGGTCCACCGGCCGCGCCCCGCACCGGGCTCCGGGGGCGCCGGGGTCCGGGCCACCGGCGCCGACGGACTCCGGTCCGGTCCGGCCGTCGTCGTGAGCTCGGTCATGCGACGGCCGCCGATCCGGTCAGCGCGCGCAGCCGCGGGGCGACCTCCTCGCCGACCCGGTACGCCTCCTCCAGGTGCGGGTACCCGGACAGGACGAACTCGTCGATGCCCAGGGCCCGGTACTCGGCGAGCCGCGCGGCCACCTCGTCGTGCGAGCCGACCAGCGCGGTCCCGGCCCCCTCCCGCACCAGGCCGATGCCCGCCCACAGGTTCGGCGCCACCGTGAGCCGGGCAGCGTCCGCGACCCCGCCGTGCAGCGCGGTCATCCGGGCCTGCCCGGCGGAGTCCATGGTGGCGAAGCGCTCCTGGGTCGCCCGTACGGCCTCGGGGTCCAAACCGGCCAGGATGCGGTCCGCCTCCGACCAGGCCTGCGCGGCGGTGTCCCGCGTGATGACGTGCAGGCGCAGCCCGAAGCGGACCGTGCGCCCGGCGGCCCGCGCCTTGTGCCGGACCCGCTCGACGCGTGCGGCGACGGCCGACGGCGGCTCTCCCCAGAGGAGTTGGACATCGGCCTGACGGGCGGCGACCTCCTCGGCCGCGGGCGAGGCCCCGCCGAAGTAGAGCGGTACGGGACGGCTCGCATCGGGATCGGACAGCCGGGCCGCCTCGATCCTCAGGTGGTCCCCTTCGTGGTCCACCGACGTGCCGTCGAGCAGGGCCCGGACCACCGTCATCACCTCTTCGGTGCGTGCGTAGCGATCGTCGTGCCCCAACAGGTCTCCGTAGGCGCGCTGTTCGGCTGGATCGCCGCCGGTGACCACGTTCAGCGCCAGCCGCCCACCCGCGAACCGACGGAATGCGTCGGCCTGTTGGGCCACCAGGGTGGGGCTGGCCAAACCGGCGCGGAAGGCCACGAGGAAGCCGATGCGCGTCGTGTGCTGGGCGAGGGCGGTGGTGAGGATCCACGGGTCCACGCAGCCTAGGCCCACGGGCGCGAGCAGCGAATGGAATCCGGCCTGCTCCGCGGCGCGGGCCACCTGGGCGAGGTAGGGGACGTCGGCGGGGCGCCGGGTGGCGGCCCCGGTGCGGCCCTGCACCGCGGTGACGCCGCCGGGGTCGCGGCCGTCCCCGCCGGTGGGCAGGAACCAGTGGAGCAGGAGGGGGTTTCGCGGCATGGGAGGACCTCGGAGGAGGAGCGGCGCAGCGCGTGCCGAGGCCGCGCGGCGGCGGCCGTGACACGTGTACGCGGGAAGGAGGGGAGGCGGAGTCCGGCGCGCGGCGGACCGCGCGCACAAGGGCGCGCGGAAGCCGTGGGCCGAGGATGAAGGGCAGTGCGGAGGCGCGGAGTGGATGGGCGCGCCGGCGGGGCGCCCGCGTCCGTACGGTGTCAGGAGCGGCGGATCAGGGGATCAGGGGATCAACAGCCGCGCGTACGGGAGGAGTCGGCCCGACAGAGCATGGTCGAGACACGCAGCAGATCCACGTGACGACGCGATACGAGTACGGGGGACATGGCTGCATCCTGTCGGGGCGGAGCGGGCCAGGGCAAGCGCCGTCCGCATGTTGATCGGATCCGTTCCGGATGGTGGGACGCCCGCAAACGGCGGGCCCGGGTCCGGGCGTTGCGGGGTGTCCGAAGATCGCGCCCCGTCGCGGGGACGGGAGATAGCCTGCCGTCGGACCAGGTGGGGGACGCGCATGCAGGCAGGGATAGGACCGGGGCAGAGTCTGGCCCGGGGGCGGTACGTGATCGAGGAACTCATCGGTGAAGGGGGCATGGCCGCCGTCCACCGGGCCCGCGACACCGCCCTCGACCGGTCGGTCGCGGTGAAGACGATGAACGCCGCCGTCGCCGCCGACGCGTCCAGCCGCGAGCGCTTCCGCCGCGAGGCCAGGGCCGTCGCGGCCATCAGCCACGCGGGGGTGGTCGCGGTCCACGACGTCGGCGAGGAGGAGCTGCCGCAGGGGCGGGTCCCGTACATCGTGATGGAGTACGTCGAGGGGCGGACCCTCGGTCACTGGGTGCCGGACGTTCCCGGTGGCCTACCGCTGGCCGACGCCCTGGGGCTCGTCTCCGCGGTCCTCGCCGCGCTGGCCGCCAGCCACGCACGCGGGATGGTGCACCGCGACATCAAGCCGGCCAACGTGATGGTGGGCCGGGACGGTTCGGTCAAGGTCATGGACTTCGGCATCGCGCGCGCCCTCGACCAGCAGGCCACGGCGCTCACCGGTACCGGATTCACCGTCGGCACCCCGCACTACATGTCACCGGAGCAGTTCGAGCCAGGCAGGCCCGTCGACGGCCGCTCCGACCTGTACGCCGTCGGGATCGTCCTCTTCCAACTGCTCACCGGAGCCGTTCCCTTCGACGCCGACTCGGGTTTCCGGATCGGCTACCAGCACGTGACCGCCGTGCCGCCCGCCCTCGCGGACATGGACGCGCACCAGCCGCCCGAGGTCGAGGCGCTGATCGCGCGGGCCCTGGCGAAGGACCCGGCGGACCGGTTCCCGGACGCGGACGCGATGAGGGACGAGGTCGAGCGGATCCGCGAGCGGGCGGTGGCCGGTCCCGGCCTCGGTGCGGGTGCCGGTGCCGGTGCATACGTCGGTGCAGGCGTGGGGCCGGGCGATTCCGGCCGCGGCTACGTGCCCACCCAGGTGGAGCCCTCAGCCGGCGGCGGTGTCCTGCGGCCCCTGGGGCCCCTGCGGATCCTTCGCCAGCGGCGTTGGCTGCTCGCCCGCGCACCCGCCGTGGCCCTCGTCGCGGGGATCCTCGCCGTCCCCGCCCTGTACCGGGATGGGGCGACGCTGCTGCGGTGGACCACCCTCGGCGTCGGCCTGCTCGGCTGCCGGCTGGCTGCCGGCGCGGGGGCCCCGTGGGCCGACGGGGGCCGCGACCCCGAAGCCCTCGTCACGAAGGCCGTGGCGTTCGTCGCGCTCCTGGTCAGTGCCTCGGCCGGGGTCGCGGTGCTCATGAAGCTACTGCTGGGCTGACCGGACCGTCACCGCGTCGCCGGCCCTGACCGCGCCCGGTTCCAGAACGTCGGGTGCCCGCCGGGGGTCCGTACCCCTGTACGGGGAGGTCGCGTATGTCGTATGTTGACTGAAACTTCAGTTAGGGGCACGATGCGCGCAGGTCATTGCCGCACCGTTGAGAGAGCCACCGCATGTACGAACAGCTCCCCGGCGCACAGCCCGCACCCGCGGGGCTGTCCGCCGACGACCCCCACGAGATCGGGGGCTACCGCCTCCACGCGCGTCTCGGCTCCGGTGGCATGGGGGTGGTCTACCTGGCCTACACGCCCGGGGGCCGCCCCGTCGCGCTGAAGGCCGTCCGCAGGGAGTTCGCGGCGGACCCCGAGTTCCGTGAGCGGTTCGCCCAGGAAGTGGCCAGCGCCCGGCGGATCCACGGCCTGTTCACGGCCCAGGTGGTCGACTCCGGGGCCGATGACCGCACGCCCTGGCTTGCCACGGCCTACGTACCCGGCCCCTCGTTGCACCAGGTCGTGCGGCGCCACGGGCCCCTGCCGGTGCGCACGGTCCTGCTGCTCGTCGCGGGCATAGCCGAGGCGCTCCAGGCGATCCACGAGGTGGGCGTCGTCCACCGCGACCTCAAGCCCGCCAACGTACTCATCGCGGGGGACGGCCCCCGGGTGATCGACTTCGGCATCGCGCGCGCCGCCGACGCCGCCGCCCTGACCGGTACGGGGCTGCGGATCGGCACCGCGGCCTTCATGGCGCCCGAGCAGGCGCTGGGGCTCCAGGTGACACCGGCCGCCGACGTCTTCGCGCTCGGAACGCTGATCGGGTACGTGGCCGGCGGCGCGCCGCCCTTCGGCAACGGACCGGAGTCCAGCGCCCTGTACCGCGTGGTCCACGAGCACCCCGACCTCAGCCACGTCCCCGTCGACCTGCACGCACTGGTCTCCTGGTGCCTGGCCAAGCGCCCCGAGGACCGGCCCTCGACCACCGAACTGATCGAGTACGTGCACGGGCACCCGTTGGTGGGCCCGCGCCCGGAGTTCACCGACGGCTGGCTGCCCCGGCCGATCGGCGACGAGGTCGGGGGCCGGGAGGGCGGCGGATGGCCGGCGCCGGTCCACCTCCAGGAAACCCGGGCGGCCTCCGCACCTCCGCCCCCGGGGCCCGACGCCCGGTCCGCCGGCCCGGCGCCGGTGCCCACTGCGGTCCCCGCTGTGACGCCCGCGGCTGTCCCCACCGAGGTGCGCACCCGGGTGCAGCCGCCGGCCCCGTTCTCGGACCCCGCTGCCCGGCCGACCCACACCCCCACCCCCGCCCCCGATCCGGCCCCCGGTTCCGGTCGCCGGTCGACGGGCCGGGGGAGGCGGCTCCCCGCCGTCGCCCTCGCGGTGGCCGCCACGCTGCTCACCTGCGCCGGAGTCGTCTACTACCTGGAAGACCCCACGGGGGCCGATGCGGGCGAGGAAGTGGGCACGGACGTGGGCACGGGTGCGGGTACGGGTGCGGTCGAGAGCCCGCGGCCCCCGTCGGCCAAGCCCACCCCCACGCCCACGGCCCCCGGCTACCTGCCGGGCTACGCCAAGGCGCGGCTCACGGCGCCCGATGCCGGCTACGAGTTCGACCTGAAGGCGGGGAAGGTCGTGGCCACGGAGACGGCCACCTGGTACCTCGCCCGCGACAGCCAGGCCTTCCTGCCCTCCGAGGAGTCCGACGCCTTCATGGCCGATCCGGGGGCCGCGGAGCTGACGCCCGCCGACTGCGTGCGCGGCATCGACACCCGACCGGTGTCCGCCCTGCCGTTCGGCGCGCTCACCAAGGCGCGGCCGTTCTGCGTGCGCAGTCCGGACCGCACGGAGATCGCGATCGTACGGCTGGTGGAGGCGGCCGCCGGCGGCTCCGTCACGATCGTCGTGGACCAGTACCGCCGGGCCTGAGCCGGCCCCGTCCGGCGCGATCACGCCTGCCGGAAGGCGCGGATCCGTCGTACCGCCCCGCCCCGCCCCGCCCCGACCCGGCCCGCTCGCCCTCGCCCGAACCGGAACCCTTGACAACTGCCCTTGATCTTGACTCCAGTTGCACGACACGACTGCCGCGGGCGGCGCGATACGGCCGGCGGCGCCACACAGCGAAGGGGGCGATCAGCGCATGACCGAGCCTGAGAGTGCGGGACACGACTACGACGTGGTCATCAGCGGAGCCAGCCTCGCGGGCAGTACGGCGGCGATCCTCCTCGCCCGACGCGGCGTCCGCGTCGCCCTGCTGGAACGCCGCTCGGACCCCGGGGCGTACAAGGTGCTCTGCACCCACTCCATCACGGCCAACGCCTACCCGGTGCTCGACGAACTCGGCCTCGTCCGCGCCATCGAGGATGCGGGAGCCGTGCGCAACGAAGCCCGCTGGTACACGCGTTGGGGCTGGATCGAGCCGAAGGCCGCGCCGGGGGGTTCCGAGCTGCCGTACGCGTACAACATCCGGCGCAGCACCCTCGACCCGCTGATCAGGTCGCACGCGGCGCGGACCCCCGGCGTCGACCTGTTGCTCGGACACCAGGTGACCGGGCTGGTCCAGGAGGCGGGGCGGACCGTGGGGGTGCGCGCGTCGACCCCGCAGGGGGAGCGGGAGATCCGGGCCCGGCTGGTGGTGGGCGCCGACGGCAAGGACTCGGCCGTGGCGAAGCTCGCCGGGGTGCCGGGCCAGAAGCACGAGAACGCGCGCTTCGGCTACCTCGCGCACTTCCGAGACCTCCCGCTGCGCGACGGGATCGGTCACACCTGGTTCCTCGAACCCGACATGGCGTACGCCTTCCCCAACGACGACGGGGTGACCGTCCTCGCGGTCCTCCCGGACAAGAAGCGGTTGCCGGCCTTCCGGGCCGACCTGGAGGGCAGCTTCCTCGAGTTCGTCCGCGCCCTGCCCCAGGCGCCGCCCATCGACTCCGCCGAGCGCATCACGAAGATCATCGGTACCGTCGACTATCCGCTGCACAGCCGCCGGCCGACCGCCCCGGGCATCGCGCTCATCGGCGACGCCGCCCTGACCGGCGACCCCCTCTGGGGAGTGGGCTGCGGATGGGCCCTGGAATCGGGGAAGTGGCTGGCCGAAGCGGTCGCCGCGGCCGTCACCGGGCGGGGCGACCTCGACGAGCAGCTGGCCGTGTACGCGCGCAGGCACCGACGCCGGCTGCGCGGCCACCAGCT
Organism: Streptomyces sp. NPDC051555; assembly: GCF_044454405.1. Taxonomy (NCBI): domain Bacteria; kingdom Bacillati; phylum Actinomycetota; class Actinomycetes; order Kitasatosporales; family Streptomycetaceae; genus Streptomyces; species Streptomyces sp. NPDC051555. Next base: position 1,024,091 of record NZ_JBITDP010000001.1, read on the forward strand.
GCTGGCCGCGGACTTCGCCAAGTCCCGGCCCTTCACCCCCCTGGAACGGCTGGTCTTCTCGGCGGCGGCGCGCGACGCCGCGATGGCGCGGCACATGCACCTTTTCGCGTCCCGCCTGATCGGCCCGCTGCGCTTCCTGAACCCGGCGGCCTTGGCCAGGGCCTCGGCCGTCAACATCAGACGACGCGCGAAGCCCACGGCGGCCGCGCAGCGGCCGGCCTGAGCAGGACCGGGGCGGGGAGGGGTGTCGGTCCGCTGTCAGGGGGGTGCGGGGGCCTGTCAGTGAGCTGTCGGTGGCGGTCGTGACATTGGAGTCGCAAGGAGCCGGCGTCGTCGCCCACCGACGGCGCCGGCCCCGCCCGTCACCCGTACGACGGGCCGCCCTCAGGAAGGTAAGCCCCATGAGCCCCATGAGCCCCACGAGCTCCATGAACCCCATCACCACTCACGTCACGATCATCGGCGCAGGACTCGGCGGCCTCACGCTCGCCCGGGTCCTGCACCTGCACGGCATCCCGGCCACGATCTACGAGGCGGAGCCCAACCCGGGCGTACGGTCGCAGGGCGGACTGCTCGACATCCACGACTACAACGGACAACTCGCCATCGAGGCAGCCGACTTGATGGAGGAGTTCCGCGGCCTCGTCCTGGAGGGCCGGCAGGCGATGCGGGTCCTCGACCCGGACGGCACGGTCCTGCACGACGTCCCCGACGACGGCACGGGCGGACGCCCCGAGGTGCATCGCGGCGAGCTGCGCGAGATGCTGCTCGACTCCCTGCCCGCCGGTACCGTCCGCTGGGGCCACAAGGTCAGCGGCGTCCGCTCCCTCGGCGGCGGCCGCCACGAGGTGACGTTCGCGGGCGGTGGCACCGTGGAGACGAGCCTGCTCGTCGGCGCCGACGGTGCCTGGTCACGGGTCCGGCCGATGCTCACCGCAGCCCTTCCCGAGTACGTCGGCACGTCGGTCGTCGAGACCTACCTGTTCGACGCCGACACCCGGCACCCGGCCGCGGCGAAGGCGGTCGGCGGCGGCTCGATGATCGTGCCGAAGGAGGGGCGCGAGCTCTTCGCCCACCGGGAACGGGGCGACACCCTGCACGCGTACGTGATGGTGTCCGAGTCGCAGGAGTGGTTCGACGCGATCGATTTCACCGATGCCGCCGCAGCCACCGCGCGGATCGCGGAGGAGTTCGAGGGCTGGGCGCCGGAACTCCGCGCGCTGCTCACGGACGCAGACCTCCCGCCGGTCCTGCGCCCCTTCTACGCCCTGCCGACCGACCACCGGTGGGACCGGGTGCCGGGCGTGACGCTGCTCGGCGACGCCGCACACCTCGCGCCGCCGAACGGCGAGGGCGCCAACCTGGCCATCCTCGACGGCGCGGAACTCGCCAAGGCCCTCGCCGCCCGCCCCGACGACATCGAGGCCGCGCTCGCCGCGTACGAACAGGACATGTTCGCCCGCGGCACCGGGGACCCCTTCTTCGGCGCCCCCGGCGGCGAGGCCGACGGGCCGGAGTCCGCCCGCCACACGGCCGAGGGACTGCTCGCCGCGCTCGCCCAGGAGGACCGACCCCACTGAGGCGACGCCGGCCCCCGTGCCCGGCACGCCGGCGCCGCTTCGACAGGGCGGGTATGAGGCCCTAGCGGAACAGGCGGTCGCCGGGGGTGGCCATGCGGTGGGTGCCGCTGTGGCGGCCCACCCAGTCGCGGACGAGGTTGACGGCGTTGGCGCACTGCCAGCTGTCGTCGTACTCCCGCACTCCGGTGAAGGCTCCGTAGCCCGCGATGATGCCGTCCACGCGACCTTCGCCGAGCAGCTTGTCGACGTACCAGGGGTCGTTGTAGGTGGTCGTCCAGGAGAAGGTGGCCGCGAGCCGTCCGGCGTCACGGTCCGCGGCGCCCTTCTTCAGCTCCGAGCAGGTGTTCCAGGTGGCCTCGGTGCAGTTGCCGAACCCCTTGGTGATGTCGGAGTCGCCGTAGTCCATCGCGCGGTGGCCGGCCGGGAAACCGGAACCGGACCGGTTGAAGGCCGCCTGGGCCTGGTCACGGGTGCCGGTCGTCGTGATCCCCTCCAGGCCGCCGAGCCGGCCCTCCAGGCTCTTCCAACCCCGGCCGCCCACGTCGGGGGTGCTGCCGCCGTGGTACTCGAAGAACCCGTACAGCACCTGGATCCCCGCAGCCGTCAGGCGCTGTGCCTTGTCGCGCAGTCCGGCGACGCTGCACCCGCGGTTCTCCTGCTCCCCGCAGTAGTTCGGGTCCTTGATGTCCAGCCAGACCAGGGACAGCCTGCGCCCCGCGTCGGCGTTCGAGACGATGCGGTCGATCATGCTGTCGAAGCTGGGGCCCAGCCGGTTGTCGCCGGCCGAGGAACAGTCGTGGTAGGCCCGCCATTCGTTCGGGTTCCACCAGGCGCAGACGTCGATCTCGATGGCGTTGGCGCCGTGCTTGAGGGCGGCGTCCACGCCGCCCAGGGTGTCGACGCGGTGCGCGACGGCGTAGATCGGGCGGCGCTGATCGGCCGCGGCCGCCGGGGCCGCACCGAGCGCGGTGGTGCCGACGATCGCGCACAGGGCCGCGATCAGCGCCAGTAAGGTCCGTGGGACGGCGCCGCGGTTGAGGTGGGTGGTCACGAGCGCACTCCTTGATGTTCATGTCGGTTGCTGAAGCGGACAATCGACCGCGCCGGGCACATGGTGGCACGCGATAAATGCATGATGAATGAAATTTGGATGCGGGTGGCGCGCCGAGTGCGTACCGGTGGCGGCAAACCGCTTCCGCTACCGCCGCGGCGTGACGGGAAACCGACCGGGGGCGGAGGGCGAATGCCCCGGAATCATCGAATTGGCGCCCTGCGGGCGGAGGTTCACCGGGGCGGTTCGGGTCAATCGTCGGTTGCTCGACGGGTGACGGGCCGCCCGCGCGTGTCGACGACGGCCACCGGACGTCAGGGCAGGTGCGTCAGGAGGAGCTCGGCCAGGCGCGCCGGCGTACGGAGCGGCAGGTAGTGGTCGGCGTCCGGGACGACCTGGCCGCGGGCGCCGGGGATGTCGGTGACGAGGCGTTCGGCGATCACCGCGATCTCCGGGTGGTCGCGGTCGCCGTGGACGACCAGTGTCGGCGCGGTGATCTCCCCCAGGTGCGCTTCGGCATCGCGACGCGGGCCCACCACACAGTGCCGTTCGCTCACCAGCCGCTGCTCGGCGTTCGCGGTGACCATCGCCCCGATCAGTTCTCCACCGGGGGCCGTGCGGCCCATGGCTGCCCAGACCGTGAGCTCCAGCTCGGCCAGGGCGGCCGCGTCGCCCGCGCGCCGGGCGGCGGAGTAGGCGGAGAGCTCGGGGGTCCGCGGCCAGACGTGGCCGCTGACGGAGGCGCCGACCAGGGCGAGTGCGCTGACGCGCTCGGGGTGGGCGAGGGCGAAGTCCAGCGAGGTCTCGCCGCCCATGCTCAGGCCCACCAGGGCGGCTCGGCGCAGACCGAAGTGGTCCAGTACGGCGCGCAGGTCATCGACGTCGCTGAACGGCTCGCCCGGTGGGGTGGAGCGGCCCAGCCCGCGGGCGTCGTAGCGGATCACGTCGTGGCGCCGGGCCAACTCGGGGACCACGGCGTCCCACAGCCGGGAATCCATACCGGCGCCGTGCAGCAGCACCACCGGGCTGCCGGAGCCGCCGCGTTCGGCCCACAGCCCGCCGCCACCCGGGGCGGGGACGCGGACGGTCTCGGTTCCGCGGGAGTCGGCTCTCATACCGTGATCATTTCAGATCGCTCCGCGGGTCCACGGCCCAGTGGTTGGTCCTGAAGGTCTGCCCGGCGAAGCTCACGTCGGCCTCCGCGACGAAGCGGAAGCCGACCGAGCGGCAGATGCCGTTCGAGGCGGCGTTGCTCGTCGCCGGGAAGGCGTGCACGACGCCCCAACGGTCCTCGTCCCGGGCCCGCTCCAGGAGGGCGCGGACGGCGCGCCTGCCCAACCCCCGTCCCTGGAACCGGGGCAGGACCATCCAGCCGATCTCGGAGGTGGGCCCGTCGCCGCCGTCGTGCGACCAGAGGGTCACGGTCCCCGCCACCACCTCGGGGACGGCCGGATCGGGGACGATCATCTTCAGCCAAGCGATGTCGGCGGCCGCCTGCTCGGCATCCCGCCGGACCTTGTCCGCCATCCCCTCGCGGGGCTGCGGACCACCGAGGTCGGCCATCATGACGGGATCGCACCGCATCCGCACATAGGCGTCGACGTCGCCGTGCACCACATCGCGCAACTCCACTGATTTCTCCCGTTCCTCATGGTGTCCACGGGTGAACGGTCGCACGACGTCGATCGTGCCCACCGAGAGCGACCAGCACTCTCCTCTGGAGGACCTCGTCGTGGCCCGGCCGCCGCGGGCGAGGGCTTCGGCGGGATCCTGCCTTGGAATGGGCGGGCGGGTGGTGCGAGCCTGGTCGACAGGTTCTTCTTTACCTGCACATCGTTGCGGAGGTAATCATGCGCAAGCGCGCACGGATCACGGCGCGTTGGGCGGCCCTGGCCCTGGTGCCGCTGGCCGCCCTGATGGCGGCGACACCGGCACACGCCGGTGCACGGGGTCTCTACAACGGATTCGAAGCGTCCGACATCGGCAAATGGGACCGCCTCTCCGGGGGCGACGGTCAGGCGGGCTTCGAGATCGGCACCGGCACCGCTCTGACCGGACAGGGCAACGGTCGCATCACCGCCACCCAGGGATGGGCGCGCGAGGGCACCTGGGCCTCCTTCGAACCGGCCTACCGCTTCTGCACGGCCCGGGTCTACGTCAAGCCGGACCAGGACCTCCAGTTCGAGCTCAGGGTCTGGACCCCCCAGGGCAAGAAGCTCGTCAGCTACGCTCCATGGCTCATCAGCGGCGACTACCGCCTGGTCCAGGTCGACTGGATGGCGGAGGGCGAGAACAACAACTTCGTCGAAGCCATCCTCGGCTCCAACGGAACACCGCGCGCCGTGCGACTCGACGCGTTGACGGTCGTCTGCTCGGACGGGACCGGGAGCTGATCCGTACCCCCACCCCCACCCACACCCACACTGCACAGGGCATCGGACAGCAACGCGCCGGCGAGCGGACCGTCCGTGACGGCCGCCCACCGGCGCGCGGCTCCGTACCGTCAGACCACCAGGCTGAGCCCGACGGCCGCGGCGAAGCCGGTCACCGACAGGATCGTCTCCAGCACGGTCCAGGACCTCAGGGTGTCCTTCACCGAGGTGTTGAAGTACTTGGAGATGATCCAGAACCCGCCGTCGTTGACGTGCGAGGCGATGATCGAGCCGGCCGCGATCGAGACCGCGATCAGGGCCAGTGCGGGCTGGCTGTAGTCGGCGTCCTTGACCAGCGGGGCGATGATGCCGCCCGTGGTCACGATGGCGACCGTGGCCGAGCCCTGGGCGACGCGCAGACCGCAGGAGATCACGTACGCCAGGACGATCAGCGGGAGCCCGGCCGTGGACAACGTCCCGGCCAGTGCCTTGCCGACCCCGGTGGCCGAGATGACGGCGCCGAAGAAGGCGCCCGCGCCGACCACCAGCAGGATCATGCCGACCGGACGCAGCGCCGCCGCACCGAGCTCCGAGAGCTGCTGCTTGGTCATGCCCCGGTCGGTGCCCAGGAGTTTGATGGCGACCAGGCACGCCAGGGTGAGCGCCACGGCCGGGTTCCCGACGAAGGTCAAGAAGGGCAGTACGCCGGCGTCCTTGTCGAGGAAGACCGTCCCGAAGGTGGCCCCGAGGATCAGCACCAGCGGCACGCAGATGACCAGCGCCACCTTGCCCAGCGCCACCGGCCCGCGGCCGCCGTCCGCCTCCGCGTCGTCCTCCTGCGGGGCGCTGAACTCCTCCGGCACCTCGATCATGATCCGGTTGCCGATCCACTTCGGCCACAGCACGCCCGCCACGAAGAAGGCGGGGAGACCGCAGGCCAGTCCCATGACGATCAACCAGCCGAGGTCGATGCCGAGGAACCCGGCGAGCGCGACCGGCCCCGGGTGCGGCGGTAGGAACGCGTGGGTCATCGACAGGCCCGCCAGCAGCGGAAGGGCGTACAGCAGCATCGACTTGCCGCTGCGTTTGGCCACCACGTAGACGAGCGGCGCGAGGACGAAGATGCCGATGTCGAAGAAGACCGGGATGCCGAAGATGAGGCCGGTCAGACCCATCGCCAGGCCCGCGCGCTTCTCGCCGAAGGCGCGCAGCAACCGTTGGGTGAGGACCTCGGCGCCGCCGGAAGCCTCCAGGAGCGATCCGAGCAGGGAGCCCAGACCGACGATCAGGGCGATGTGGCCCAGGATCCCGCCGAAGCCGCCTTCGATCAGCGACTCCTTGCTGCTGAGCGCCGACCCGACGATGGTGTTGACGGGCAGGCCGGCCGCGAGCGCCAACAACAGCCCGGTGACCACGAGGGAGATGAAGGGTTCGAGCTTGAACTTGATGATCAGCAGGAGGAGGAAGGCGATGGATATCGCGGACAGGACCAGGAGTCCGGCCGTCTCGTGCTGGAGCCAGTGGATCACGCCCGGACCCCCGCCCCGGCCAGGGCCGCGGTGAACGCCGCGGCGCGCCGCGTGATGTCCGCCCAGTCCCCGGCCTCGACCGCCGCCGGGGGCACGACGTCGGTGCCCGCGCAGACGCCGAGCGCCCCGTTCTCGAGGAACGCGCCCGCGTTGGTGGCGTTGACGCCGCCCGACGCGACCAGCGCCGCGCCCGGGTAGGGGCCGTGCAGGTCCTTGAAGTAGCCGGGCCCGAAGGTCTTCGCGGGGAAGATCTTCACCGCGGCCGCGCCCAGGTCCAGCGCGTCGGCCACCTCGGAGGGCGTCAGCGCGCCCATCACCACCGGTACGCCCGCCTCGGCCGCGACGGCCGCGACCAGCGGGCGCAGCCCCGGGGTGACGAGGAAGGAGGCACCGGCCGCTATGGCTTCGCGCGCCTGGTCCGCGGTGAGTACGGTGCCGACCCCGACCCGGTGGCCCGCGGCGGCGGCCCGCGCGATGTGGGCGCCCACCCCCGGGGTGGTGAAGGTGAGTTCGACCGTGCGGATCCCCCCGGCCGCCAGCGCCTCGCACAGCGCGGCGGCGTCGGGTATGCGGGGCGCCCGGACGACGGCGATCACCGGGTCCGCGGTGAGCGTGGCCACCAGGGCCGCGGAGGCGTCGGAGGCGTCGGCGGTGGGTGCGGACGTGGAGCCGGTCGCGGGGGATGTCATTGCGCTGCCTCTGTTCCTCGGTGGGTGCGGCGCAGTGCCCGGCCGGGCAGGGCGCCGGTGGGGGCGCCGTCGTGGACGACCGCCGTGCCGTTGACGTAGACGTAGGGGATGCCGGCGGCGGGCCGCCGGGGGTGTGCGAAGGTCGCGGTGTCCTGGACGGTGTCCGGGTCCAGGAGGACCAGGTCGGCGTGGTGGCCGGGACGTACGAGGCCGCGCCGGACCAGGCCCAGGCGGCGGGCCGCGCGGCCGGTCATCCGGGTGATGGTCTCCTCCAGGCTGAGCACGCCCAACTCACGGCTGTAGCGGGCGAGGTAGCGGGGGAAGGTGCCCCACGCCCGGGGGTGCGGGCGGGCCCCGGTCAGCAGGCCGTCGCTGCCGACGGTGTGCGCCGGGTGGCGCATGATGGCCCGCACGTTCTCCTCGTGGCCCACGTGCTGGAGGATCGTGGTGGCCAGGGCGTCCTCGCGCAGCAGGTCGAAGAAGACCTCGGTGCCGGTGCGGCCGCGCTCCGCGGCGATCTCGGCGACGGTGCGGCCCACCAGGGGTGCGAGACGCTGCTGTTGCACCCCGGAGAGCTGGATCGTGGCCCAGTCGGTGACCACGCCGTGGCAGCCGTCGCTGCCGCGCTCCTCCACGTCCCCCCGGATCCGCTCGCGGTCACCGGGGGAGTCGAGCCGGGCCATGGTCGCGTCCGGCCCGCCCTCCGTGGCCCAACTGGGCAGCAGGGCGGAGAGGGTGGTGGAGCCGGGGAGGTAGGGATAGCTGTCGAGGGTCAGGTCCACGCCCTTGGCGAGCGCCGCGTCGACCAGGGCCAGAAGTTCGCCCGCCCGGCCCTCGTTGACGCCGAAGTTCATCGTGGCGTGGGTGAGGTGCAGCGCGCAGCCGGACCGGCGGGCGATCTCCACCATCTCCGCGTATCCCTCCAACGCCCCTGTTCCGTAGGAGCGTTGGTGCGGTGCGTGGTAGCCGCCGTACGAGGCCACCACCTCGCAGAGCGCGACCAGCTCGGCGGTGTCCGCGTACATGCCGGGGGTGTAGGTGAGGCCGCTCGACATGCCGAGCGCGCCCTCGCGCATTCCCTGGGCGAGGATCTCGCGCATCCGGTCCAGCTCGGCCGGGCTGGGCGGGCGGTTGTCCCAGCCCATCGCGAGCATCCGTACGGAGCCGTGCGGCACCAGGTAGCAGGCGTTGACCCCGGCACCCCGGTCGATCCGGTCGAGGTACTCGCCGACGGTGCGCCAGTCCCACGCGAAGCCCGCCCCGTCGTCGGGGTTCCCGTTCCAGCCGGCGATCTGGCGGCGCAGCGCCGGGAGGGTGGTGTCGTCGACCGGCGCGTAGGACAGGCCGTCCTGTCCCAGGACCTCGCAGGTGATGCCCTGGGTGACCCGGGAGGGGTGCTCGGGTTCGAGCAGCAGCCGCAGGTCGGAGTGGGCGTGCATGTCGATGAAGCCGGGGGCCAGGACGAGTCCGTCGGCGTCGACGACCTCGCGCGCGCTCAGGCGCCCCGCACCGGGGGCGGTCACCTCCTCGATCGTCCCGTCCGTGACGGTGACATCGGCCGGGAAGCGTTCGGCGCCGGTGCCGTCGACGACGGTGGCGCCCCGGAAGAGCAGATCGGCCATCAGAAGAACGTCCTTACGAAGTCCACCACGCGCGGATGCTCCGCGTGGGCGTCGTCGAGCACGGGGATCAGGGACCACTTGTCGAAGGCGGTGCAGGGGTGCGAGAGCCCCAGCCGCAGGACCGCGCCCACCGGGGCCGGATCCCCGGCGTCGCGCAGGAAGGTGTGCTGGTCGTTGAGGGCGGTGATCCGGCCGGAGCCGAGGGGGCCGCCACCGCGCACCGCCTGCGGTTCGGGCAGTCCCTCGTCGAAGGGGAAGTCGCGCTTGCCGCCGTCGAGCAGGGCGAGTTGCGGCTCGGGCCGGGAGACGACCCGGCTCCAGCCGTGCATCGCGGAGCGCAGCGGCGTCTCGTCGGCGTCACGCGAGAGGGGGGAGATGGTCCGGTAGAAGCCGTCGTCGTGGGCGAGGTAGGCGCCGGCGCGAACGATCACCACGGTGCCCGGCACCTGCGCGGCGAGCGGTACGAGTTCCTCGGCGACGGTGTCGAAGTAGGCGCTGCCGCCCGCGGTGACCACCGGCGCGGAGGTCTCGTACGTCTCGGCCAGGCGCCGGTGCAGGGTGGCGAGCGAACGCAGGTAGCCGCGTACGACGGCCAGCCCGCCCTCGGTGGCCTCGTGGGCCAGCGCCCCCTCGTACCCGGCGGTGCCCGCCAGGCGCAGGGTCGGGGCCGCCACCACGGCGGCGGCGATCCGCTCGGCCGTGTCCAGGTCGCGGGCCCCGGTCCGGCCGCCCGCGGCGCCGAGTTCGACGAGGACCTCCACCGGGCGGTGGGCCCCCGCGGCCCGCAGGGCCTCGTCCATCAGCTCCACGGAGGTGACGGAATCGACCCACGAGGTGAAGGCGAACTCCGCGTCGCGGTCGAGCTCGCCGGCGAGCCAGGCCAGTCCGGCCGGGTCCAGGAGGGTGTTGGCCAGCATCAACCGCGAGACGCCGAAGGCGCGGGCCACCCGCAGCTGCGGCAGGTTGGCGAGGGTGATTCCGTGGCACCCGGCGTCGAGCTGGGTCCGCCACAGGGCGGGGGCCATCGTGGTCTTGCCGTGCGGGGCGAGGACCACCCCGGCGCGGCGGCACCAATCGGCCATGGTGCGCGTGTTGTGCGCGAGGGCGCCGGAGTCGAGGGTCAGCAGCGGGGTGCCGAGGTCGTGGAGGGCGGGGCCGGTCGCGAGGTACTGGCCGACCGTCAGGCCCCGGGCCGCATCGGGCAGTGCCTTGAAGCGCCAGTCGAGTGGCTCGTCCGTCAGCGCGGACACGGCGGCGTGGTCGATCCCGGGGCCGTCGGTATGGCGTGCGTAGCTCTGGTGATCCACGTGATCCTCCGGTGCGACTGGTGCAGGTGTTGCGACTGGTACGGGTACTGCGGGTACTGCGCGTTGCAACATGCGCAACGCTCGTTGCGTATGTTGCTGTTATGGTTCTAGCATTCCGTCGGAACGGATGGCAACGTCCGAAAGGCCCCCGGGTGCCGGGAGGCGGAAGCGACGGGCACACCACGAGCAGCAGACACGCGAACCAGGGAGCAGCGACTGATGAACCGGCAGGACACCGCACCCGCACCCCGTACGGCCGAACCGGTCCAGGCCGTCTGCCTGGGGGAGTCGATGGCTGTCCTGCTGGCCGACGGCCCCGGCCCGCTCGACACCGTCGGCGCCTTCCGGCCGTCCGTGGGCGGCGCCGAGTCCAACGTGGCCTGCGCGCTGGCCTCCCTCGGCATACCGAGCGCCTGGATCAGCCGCGTCGGCGACGACGGCTTCGGCCGCCGGCTCACCGCCGAGGTCGGCGCCCGCGGCGTGGACACCAGCGCCGTCGCGATCGACCCGCACCGCCCGACCGGCCTCTACCTCAAGGAGACCGGCGGCTCCGGACACCGCGGCGACCTGGGCGCGGGCAGCAGCCGCCTGCACTACTACCGCACCGGCTCGGCGGCCTCCGCCCTCGGCCCGGAGCTGCTCACGGACCCCGCCGCCGCGCGGTTGCTGACGGCGGCCCGGCTGTTGCACCTCAGCGGCATCACGGCCGCGCTCTCCGACAGCTGCCTCGACCTGGTACGGGCCCTCCTGGCCCCCGAACACCGGCGTCCCGGCACCCTCGTCAGCTTCGACCTCAATTGGCGCGCCGCCCTGTGGCACGACCGCGACCCCGGGGTCCTGCGTGACCTGCTGGACGCGGCCGACCTCGTACTCCTCGGCGCGGACGAGGCGGAGGCCGCCTTCGGCACCGGCGACCCGCAGGAGCTGCGGGCCCTGTTCCCCTCGCCCGCCACCCTCGTCGTCAAGGATTCCGGGAACGCCGTCACTGCCCTGACCCGGGACGGCCTGACCGTCACCGAACCGGCCCTGACCGTGGAGGTGGTGGAGGCCACCGGGGCGGGCGACGCCTTCGCCGCCGGGTACCTCGCCGGTACGCTGCGCGGCCTCGACCAGCGCAGCCGGCTGCGGCTCGGCCACCTCAGCGCGGCCGCCGCGCTCACCGCGCACGAGGACCACGGAGTACCGGCCCCGGCGCCGGTCCTGAACGACCTCCTCGGCGCGTCGCCGGAGCGGTGGGCCGCGACCTCGGTCACGGCGGGTGGCATCGTGTCACCCCTGTCGACCACTCCATAGACCCGACCCGGAGCACCACCACCCATGAGCCAGACCGTCACCCGTGCCCTGCGCCTCCTCACCGAGCTGGGCGAGGGCGAGCGCTCCCTCGACCAGCTCGCCCACGTCCTCGACGTGCACAAGACCACCGCACTGCGACTGCTCCAGAGCCTGGAGGAGGCACGGTTCGTTTACCGGGATCCGGGCTACCGCTACCACCTGGGCGCAGGCCTGTTCGCCCTGTCCAGCCTGGCCCTGGAACAGCACGGCATCCGCCGCACGGCCGCCCCGCACCTGGCCGGGCTCAACGCGGACACCGGGCAGACCGTGCACCTGGCCGCGTACGAGGGCGGCGAGGTGGTCTACATCGACAAGTACGACTCGCGCCACCCCGTGCGCATGTACTCCCGGATCGGGCTGCGCGCGGCCCTGCACAACACGGCCGTCGCCAAGGTGCTCCTCGCCGACCTTCCGGAGGCCGAACGGCGCCGCGTTGTCGAGGGCGTCGAGTTCACCGTCCACACCCCGAACACGATCACCACCCCCGAGGCGCTCCTCGCGGAACTCGACAAGGTCGCCGCCCAGGGGTGGGCCGAGGACCACGCCGAGCACGAGTCGTTCATCAACTGCATCGCCGCCCCGATCCGCGACGCCTCCGGACGCGCCGTCGCGGCGGCCTCCATCTCGGTACCGGACGTGGTGCTGCCGTACGAACAGGTCCTGGGGCTGCTCCCCGAGCTCCTGGCGGTCACCCGCGCCATCTCGGCCGACGCGGGCTCCCCGCCGGCCGACTCCTGACCCCCCCATTGCCCCACCGCCAACAACCCACTGTCATAAGGAGACCCCATGAGCAACAGCACCGCCGAGAAGACCGAAGTCCGTACCGACGGCGCCCCCGCCCCCGCCTGGATGTTCTCCCAGGGCGTGCGCAAGGGCCCCATCCTCCAGGTGTCCGGCCAGGGCCCGCAGGACCCCGCGACCGGCGAGTACCTCTACCACGGGGACGTGAAGGCACAGACCCGGCGCACCCTGGAGAACGTCAAGGCCATCGTCGAGGCGGGCGGCGCGACCATCGAGGACGTCGTGATGTTCCGCGTCTACCTCACCAAGCGGGCCGATTTCCCGCTCATGAACGAGGTCTACGCGGCGTTCATCGACGAGAACATCGAGCCGGGCGGGGTCAAGCCCTGCCGCACGACCATCTTCGTGGAACTCCCGCAGGAGCCGATGCTGGTCGAGATCGACGCCCAGGCCGTGATCGGCTGAGCAGCAGTCCCCTCCCGGCCCGCCCCACGCGTCGGCCGCGGGCACGGGCACGGGCACGGGCACGGGCACGGGCACGGTCGGTTCAGTACACCGTGATCGTGCCCGGCTGGACGGGGAACTCGCCGCGCAGCAGCCCGGCGAACGCGTCGGCGAACCGCAGGTCGGTAGATCAGCTTCAGGGGCTCCAGAGGAGGGCGACCATGGGTGAGGGCGTGTCCGCGGGGAACGACGGGCCGGTGTGGGAGCCCGTCGTGGTCCCCGGGCCGGAACCGGATTGGCGGCCTGCGCCGGAATACCAGGGGGGCAACCCGAATCCCGCGATGCAGTACGGCATGTGGGATTCGATGGTCCTGGCGTACCGGCCGATCGGCGTGCTTCCGCCGCCGTTCACGGCGTACGTGGAGCGGCTCGTGCTGACGGTGGAACAGAGCTGGGAGGACCTGGGCTCTGTGGACGTCGCGGTCTTCCGCCTCGGTGGACACCTCTTCGCCCTGAGCCAGTTCACCGACGGGGGCGATGCGGTCACCGTATGGCTCGACCGCCGAGCACGTGACGGCGACGGCGCCCTCGCCGCGCTCGCGGAGGTCCTCGGCGTTCCGGGCGACTGCGTGCGGGACATCACCTGGTCCCCGCACCCCGCGACCCGGTACGAGGCGACCGCACCGACCCCGGCCACCTCGCCCCGGAAGCGCTCCGGGTGGGGCGGGCGGCTCGCCGCGTTGATGACGGTGTGGCTGCCGGGCGGCCGCGAGAGGTGAGGCGCGGGGCCCGCTGCGCCGCTCGTTCCGGACCCGGGGTGGCGTGCGTCCGGTGGGGCGAGAGCCGCGGGCGCCGTGGGGACTGGGCCGTCGAGCTTCCCCGGCGCGGGGCGGGGCATGTGTGAGGCATCCCCGGTGACCGCCCCGCCGTCCCCGCAGCAGGAGAACCTCGGCCACCTTCGCGACGCTGAAGCTGTACGACGAGGCGTTGTCCCACCGCTACGGTCCCCCGACCGAGCCGTCGGCCCCGGGCTCCGGCGTGCGCCACCCCGCCATCTGCTCGCGGAACTTCGGGCACCGGACGATGTCCTCCTCGCCGCACAGCAGGGCATGGCTGAGGAGTTGGTGGGCGTGGTCGAGGTCGACCATGCGCTGCTCGATCTCGGCGATCTTGTCGCGGAGCATTGCCTTGCGCGCCTCCTGCTCCTCCTGGAACGCGCGGATCTCGACCAGAGTCAGCCCCGCCCGCTGGCACTTGCGCAGCAGCACGATCCGCTGCGCCGCCTCCGGCGGGTAGCGCCGCTGCCCGCTGCGGCGCTCGGGCTGAGGGAGCAGGTCGTGGCGTTCCCAGTACCGGATGGCCGAAGCCGGCACCCCGGTGACCTCGGCGAGCCGGCCGATCGTCATGCGCGGGTCCTCCACCTGCCCCACCCCGTTCCACGCCGCTTGACTTGAACCTTAGTTCAAGTTGAAGAGTGGGCGGCACGTGGACGGCGGCGCACGAGCGTCCGCCGACACCGGAGCCGAGAGAGGTCGCGATGACGGACGTACAGGGAGTGGAGGAACGGGCCGAGCAGCTCGTCGAAGCCGCCAGGACGCTCTTCGAAGCGGGGGTGATGTCCCACTCCGGGCACGCGAACCTGAGTGCCCGCGTCGACGAGGGGCGGTTCCTGCTGACGCCGGGCTTCGTCCGGGGGCTGAGGCCCGAGCAGTTGGCGACGGTCGGCCTCGACGGACGGGTGCTGGAGGGCGAGCTGCGCTCGGTCAGCGCCGAGATCATCACCATGCACAGCGCCGTCTACGCGGCCCGCCCATGGGTGGGATCGGTGATCCACACGCACTCGCCCGCCGCGACGGCCTTCGCCGTGGCCCACCGGCCGCTGCCCTGCCGTACGGAGCCGATGCTGAGGTTCGGGCAGGCCGAGGAGGTCCCGGTGGTTCCCTGGGGCCCCCGGGGGTCGGACGTGTCGGTGCGCGGCATCGCCGAGGTCCTGGAGCGCCGTCCGACGACGGCCGCGGCCCTGCTGGCCAACCACGGGTTGCTCGTCTTCGGCCCGGACCCGGCGGCCACCGCCCACCTCGTGGTGGCGATCGAGGAGAGCGCCGAGGCGGAGCTCGCCGCCGCCGCGATCGGCGGAGCCGTCGATTTCCCCGAGGGCGCCCTGGCGGCGGTGCGCGCCTCGATCGCACGGGCGTCGTCATGACGGACGGCGACGCACCCGCCCCGCACACGGACGCACCCGCCCCGCGCACGGACGCACTCGCCCCGCGGATCGCCGCCGTCCGGGAGCGCTACGTCTCCACGCTCGGGTCCGTGCCGAGCGGCGTGGAGGAACGGCTGCGGCTGGCGCGGGAGTTCGGCAGGCTCCCCACCGAGGAGGCGCTCGCGGCGCTGCGTGACATCGTCCTGACCGGGAACCCGTTGGGGGCGCGGGTGCAACAACTCGTCCACTTCGGGCAGCTCTTGTCCCTGGGCCGGCACCATCCCGCCCGCCTGCACGCCCGTGGCGCCCTGCACGCGGGCGCCACCATCGCCGACCTGATCGGGGTGGCCGAGACGGCACTGATCACCTCGGGCGTACCGGCCTACGCGCTGGGCGCGGAGATCGTCGCCGAGCTCGCCCCGCCCGCACCCGGGGCGGGTCCGACGAAATCCTAGGAGGCCGTGACAGGGCCGATCCAGCCGTATGGATCGCTCCGGGATGACTTGTTCACGCTCTGTTGTGCCTTGCTCCCTTTGGGTAGCCTCGCAGGCTCAAGATCACTCACTTGAGGGAGCTCGATGAGCGAGAACACGTTGGCCCCGGTGCTGGGACAGCTGCTGACGGCCCTGGCCGGGGAGCCCGGGACGGCGGGCAAGTTCGACTCCTGGACCGGACCGGGCGCCAATGATCCGCTGACCGCGCAAGAGGTGGCCGCCGCCGCTCCCGCCGGCATGTTGTCGACGCTCGCCGAGTTGGCGCAGGTGGGCGAGGCGGAAGTCGCCGCCTCCCTCGCCGAGGAGATCCCCGCGCTGGTGGACGCCATCCCCGCCGGGACCATCGAGACGTTCCGGGCGGCGGCGCGGATCGCGGACCTGACCCCCGGGGAGGAGGCGGCGGCCGAGCAGATCGTGGCCGAGACGCGCGCCCTGGCCGCGGCCCTGCCGCAGAGTCGGTCCTGGCTCGGCTCCGGCCCCAACGAGCCGCTCACCGAGGAGCAGGTGGTCGCGGCCCTGGGCGAGGAGAAGCTCGCCGAAGCCGCCGCCGCGCGCGGGCAGGACAGGGCCGAGGTCATCGCGGAGCTGACGCGCACGCTCCCCGCCTTCATCGACGCGGTCTCGCCCCTCGGCTGGGTGGACGTCGACGTCCTGCGGTTCGTCCTGGCCCAGGACGACGTGCACGTGAGCGCCTCGCCGTCCGCGTAGCGCCTCGCGCTGCCCGACACCCGTACCGACCACCGACTGGGGACGATCACGTGCTGACGCTCAACACCAACATCATGTCGCTCACCACGCAGAACTACCTGAACATCACCGGCTCGACCATGGGGGTCGCAGCCGAACGGCTCGCCTCCGGCAAGCGCATCAACTCCTCGAAGGACGACGCCGCCGGGCTGGCCATCTCGGACCGGATGACCACGCAGATCAACGGTTCCGTCCAAGCGTCCCGCAACAGCAACGACGCCATTTCCCTCGCGCAGACCACCGAGGGCGCGCTCAAGGAAGTCACCAACAACCTCCAGCGCATCCGGATGCTCACGGTCCAGGCCGCCAACGGCATCTACGCCGTCACCGACCGCCGTGCCATCCAGCAGGAGGTCGCCCAGCGCCTGGAGGCCATCGACGCCATCTCGCAGCAGACCCAGTTCAACGGCATCAAAGTGCTGGCGAAGAACACCAGCATGAACTTCCAGACCGGCGCCAACGACGGCGACGTCATCGCCGTCGCCATGAAGATGCTCAACGTGAACACGCTCGGCCTGGAGTCCTACGACGTGTCCAGGACCATCGCCTTCACCGACGAGGCCGACCCGAGCAAGGTCACGTACAAGGACGCGGCCGGTCAGGTCGTCTCGGTCGCGAAGGCGGACGTCCCGGCTCTCACGACGCCGTTGCTCATCGACCCGCTGTCGATGATCGATTCCGCCCTGGTCGAGGTCACCAACCTGCGCTCGATCCTCGGCGCCGTCCAGAACCGCTTCGAGTCCAACATCCGCACCCAGGACACGGGCGTGGTGAACCTCAGCGCCGCCCGCGAACGCATCGAAGCCACCGATTACGCCCTGGAAACCGCCAACTACACCCAGGCCAGCATCCTCCAGCAGGCCGGAATCTCCGTCCTCGCCCAGGTCAACGCCCAACCGAAGAACATCCTCCCGCTCCTCCAGCAACTCGGCTGAGCACCGCCGCGCCACCAACCTGTCCGGACAACACACCTAGGCCGCGGCGCACTTCCCGCCGGTCGTCGTGCCCGTGGTCCGGGAGAGGGACAGGGAGACGGCCAGGCCGGAAGCGTCGGCCCGGGCGCCGGTCAGCCGGGCGCCGTCGGGGAGCTCGCCGACCGGGACCGTGCGCGGGGCGAGCTCCCCGGTGAAGGCGGACGCACCGGGGAGACCCGCCAGCGCATCGATCGGCATGGTGCGGCCCAACACCGTCACGGTGGTCGGGGTGACGGTCAGGCTGTCGGCCGTGGCCGTGACACCGGCGTGGACGGTCACGGGCAGGCTCAGGGCCCCGGTCCCGGCGCGCCCGGTCAACGTCAGGCCGTTGCCGTCACCGCCGACCGTCATGCCCGGAGCCGCATCGGCCAGCCGCTTCTGCAGGGCGGCGTACGGGACGCTCGCCGTCGCCGTCCCGCCGCTGGTCGCCCCGTCGGTGGTGACGTCGCGCAGATCGGCCCGGACGTCCATCTCGGTGTCGGCGTGCCGCACGCGGCGCGCTTCGACGCGTACGGTGCCCAGGTCGCCGGTGAGCGAACGCAGCCCGGCGAGCGGGTCCAGCAGGTCGGCCGTGACCGTGCCCGCGGGCGAGAGCCGGCAGGCGGCCGCCTGCTCGATGCGCTGGCGGGCGATGTGCTCGACGGTGAGGTCCGTGACCGCGCCGGCGGCCGTCAGCGTCAGGCCGACGGCTATGAGCACGGGGACGGGACGGCGGAGCATGGGGCGGCTGGACTTCACGACGCGGTGGTTCCGATCTCGTGCAGGATGTCGAAGGAGCGGACCAGGAGGTGCGCGGGGGCGGCATCGGTGACGGTGCCGGCCTGTCGGCGGCGGCGCTGGGTGCGCAGGACGGCGCGCACCGAGGACATGGCCGCCCCCGCGATCACCGCGGCCCGCAGGTCCGCGTCGGGCGCGTCCCGGGGGAGCCGCTGCTCGACGAGGAGGGTGAGCCGGTCCTCGAAGGCGGCGAAGGCTTCGACGAGCCGGGCGGCGATCAGCGGCTCCGCCCCTTCGATGGGGTGGGTCAGGGCCGTGAGGGTGGAGGCGGCGAACGGCTGCGCCGCGGTGAGCAGCGCGTTGCAGATCGCGCCCAGCGGGTCCTCCTCGTGCGGACGGGTGGCGAGGGCCGCCTCGACGTACTCGAACAGCAGGTTCATGTCCGGCAGCAGGAGGGCTTCCTTGCTGTCGAAGTATCGGAAGAACGTCCGCTCCGATACGTTCGCGCACGCGGCGATGTCCGCGACCGTGGTCCCCGCGAAACCGCGCGCGGCGAACAGCTCGGCGGCCCCCTCCCGGAGCCGGGTGCGGGTCAGCTCCTTCTTGCGTCTCCGCAACCCCGCTTCGGCCTCGGGTTCCGGCTCCGGCCCTGTTCTTGTCCCGGCGGCGGGTTCGTTGCGCATGGCAGCAGCCTAGCAATCACGTCATCCCTGTCAATTGTCAGTCCTGCCACTTTCCCTCTATGGTCGTCCGTGCCATAAGTGTCAGTCCTGCCATTTTCTGGA
Source organism: Streptomyces sp. NPDC051555 (assembly GCF_044454405.1). Taxonomy (NCBI): domain Bacteria; kingdom Bacillati; phylum Actinomycetota; class Actinomycetes; order Kitasatosporales; family Streptomycetaceae; genus Streptomyces; species Streptomyces sp. NPDC051555. The sequence continues at coordinate 1,042,678 of NZ_JBITDP010000001.1, forward strand.
GGTGCCGTGTCTTCCGCACGCCTTCGAGGTCCGGCTCCGGCCGAGGCCGCCCCCGAACCCGAATCCGAATCCGCCGTCGAACGCCCCGGCCGTCTCGGCCGCCTCGGCGGATTCTGCGCACGGCGCCCGCTGTGGGTGATCGCGGCCTGGCTGGTCCTCCTGGCCGCCGTGTTCGCGGGCCGCCAGGCAGTCGGGCCGACGTACAGCGACGAGGTGTCCCTGCCCGGCAGCCGCTCCCACACCGGCGCGGAGCTCCTGGCGGCGTCCGCCCCCGCTGCCGGCGCCCCGAACGGGCGCGTCGTCCTCCACGTGGACTCCGGCACGGTGGCGGAACATCCCGGGGCGGTGGACCGTACGCTCGCCGACCTCAGGGCGCTGCCGCACGTGACCGCCGTCTCCCCGCCGACCACCAGCGCGGACGGCCGTACCGTCGCCGCCACCGTCTCCTTCGACCGGCAGGTCAAGACCCTGGGGCACGGCTACGCCGAGCACCTCGACGAGGCCGCCGCCCCCGCCCGCGCCGCCGGGGTCCAGGTCGCCTACGGCGGCGACCTGGGCCAGGTGGTGCGCGAACCCGCCGACGACCGGACCGCCGAACTGATCGGCATCGCCGCGGCCCTCCTGATCCTGTTGCTCGCCTTCGGCAGCATCGCCGCCGCCCTGCTGCCCCTGGTGACCGCGCTGCTGGCCGTGGGCGTCGGGCTGGGCGCGGTCGGGATCACCGCGGGCGTCGTCACCTTCGCCACCTCCGCTCCCACCCTCGCCACGATGATCGGGCTGGGCGTGGGCATCGACTACGCGCTCTTCCTGACCACGCGCTTCCGCCAGGACCTGCTCGACGGCCACGATCCGGTCGTCGCCGCCTCCCGCACCACCGCCGGTAGCGGCCGGTCCGTCCTGGTCGCCGCCGTCACCGTCGCGGTGGCCATGTTGAGCTTGTACGCCTGCGGCCTGAGCCTGATCGGCAAGCTCGGGTTGGCCGCGGCCATCGCCGTGGTGGTGACGGCGGCGGCCTCGCTGACCCTCGTGCCCGCGGCGCTCGGCCTGGTCGGCCGCCGGATCGACCGTTTCGCCGTGCGCCGCCCGGTCGCGGAGACGGGCGGGGAGCGCGACGGGTGGCACCGCTACGCCGCACTCGTCGCCCGGCGCCCCTGGGCCTTCCTCGCGGCGGGCACGGCGCTGCTGGCACTGTGCGCCGTGCCGATGTTCTCGATGCGGCTCGGCCACGTCGACGACGGCGCCGACGCCCCGGGGACGGTCACCCGCAACGCCTACGACTGGACGGCCGGGGCCGCGGGTCCGGGATTCGGTCCCGGAGCGGCCGGCACCTTCGTGGTCGTGGTGGACGTCAGCCGGGCCGGCGCCCCGGTCGACCGGATCGGCGCGGGACTCGCCGACGCCCTGCGCTCCACCCCGGGAGTCGCCGGGATCACCCCCGTCACCGCCAGTCCGGACGGGAAGCTGCTGATCACCACGCTCACCCCCACCTCCGGACCGCAGAGCGCGGCCACCGGGCACCTCTTCACCGAGCTGACCGACACCACTCTGCCCGAGGCGCTCGACGGCTCCGGCGCGCGCGGCTACCTGACCGGGTCCGCCGCCGGGCAGCTCGACTTCCGGGACACCGTCACCGCGCGCCTGCCCTACATCATCGCGATCGTGCTGGCCGCCGCGCTGCTCCTGCTCACGGCCGTCTTCCGCAGCGTATTGATCCCGGTGAAGGCGGTGCTGATGAACCTCCTCACCACGGCCGCCTCCTACGGGATCCTCGTCGCGGTGTTCCAATGGGGCTGGGGGAGCGCCCTGTTGGGGCTGTCCGAGCCCGTCCCCATCGAGTCCTACGTGCCGATGATGATGTTCGCGATCGTCTTCGGCCTGTCCATGGACTACGAGATCTTCCTGCTCTCCTCCGTCGCCGAGACCTACCGTCGGACCGGGGACAACACCGTCGCGGTCGGCACCGGCCTGTCGGTCACCGGCCGGGTCATATCCAGCGCGGCCCTCATCATGACCGCGGTCTTCCTCTCCTTCGCCGCCTCGCCCACGGTCGTGGTGAAGATGCTCGCCCTCGGCCTGGCCGTCAGCGTGGTGCTGGACGCGACCGTGGTGCGGCTCGTGCTGGTGCCGTCCGCCATGTTCCTGATGGGCAGGGGGAACTGGTGGCTGCCCCGTTGGCTCGACCGGATCCTGCCGCGGCTCCACTCCTGAGCCACCGCCGGCACTCCCCCCCGGGGGGACGCGTATCACCCGGGGGCGGTCCGTTCGAAGGCCCGGAGCAGGTCCGCCGCGACGCTCACCGCGATCGTGGCGGGTTCCTTGCCGGTGATGCCGGCCGTTCCGATCGGGCTCTTGATCAGATCGATGGTGGCGGCGTCGTGGCCGCCCTCCGCGGACAGTCGGCGGCGGAACCGCGCCCACTTCGCGGCCGAGCCGATCAGGCCGATCGAGCCGAGACCGGGCGTGCGCAGGGCCGCGTCACAGAGGGCGGCGTCCTCGGCGTGGTCGTGCGTCATGATCAGGACGTGCGTGCCGGGCGGCAGCTCGGCGAGCACCTCCTCCGGGAGCAGCGGCGCGTGGTGGACGCTCACCTGCGCCACCGCGTCCGCGAGCACGCCGAGCCGTTCCTCGGCGAGCACGTCGGGGCGGGAGTCGACCAGGTGCAGATCGAGGCTGTGGCGGGCCAGGATCCGCGCCAACTCCAGTCCGACGTGCCCGACGCCGAAGATCGCCACGGCCTGGACCACCGGCAGCGGTTCGAGCAGGACGCTCACCGCTCCGCCACAGCACTGCACGCCGTGCCGGCCGGTCACCTTGTCGTTGAGGGCGAACTCGATCAGCTCCGACTCGGCGTCGGGCAGCCCGATCAGCTCGCGGGCCCGGTCGATCGAGACGGCCTCGATGTTGCCGCCGCCGATCGACCCCCAGGTCTCGCTCTCGCCGACGACGAGCTTGGCGCCGGCCCCGCGCGGGGCGTGGCCGCGCACGGTCGCGACGGTCACCAGCACGCCGGACTCCCGGCGGGCCCGCAACCGCGCGACCGCGGCGACCCAGGACATGTCAGGCATCGCGCGGAGCGCCCTCGCCGAGGCGGAACGCGCTGTCGCTCTTCTCGCCGCCGCCGCCGCCCGACCGTACGCCGCCCGCCCGGGCCGATTCGACGGCCCAGAACACGGCTTCCGGCGTGGCGGGGGAGGCCAGCTCCACGCTGGCCCCGGCGGGCCCGAAGGCGGCGGCCGCCTGCCGCAGCGCCTCGCGGACCGAGAAGGCCAGCATCAGCGGAGGCTCACCCACCGCCTTGGACCCGTAGACCGCACCCTCCTCGGTGGCGTTCTCCAACAGCCTGACGTTGAACTCCGCCGGCATCTCCGAGAAGCTCGGCAGCTTGTAGGTGCTCGCGGCCTGGGTCAACAGCCGTCCTCGGTGCGGCCCGTCACCGTTGTCCCAGCGCAGGTCTTCGAGCGTCAACCAGCCTGCGCCCTGTACGAAACCGCCTTCGACCTGACCGATGTCGATCAGCGGGGACAGGCTGTCGCCGACGTCGTGCACGATGTCCACCCGCCGGATCCGGTACGCGCCGGTGAAGCCGTCCACCTCCACCTCGGCAGCGGCCGCGCCGTACGAGAAGTACTTGAAGGGGGAGCCTTGGAAACTGTTCGCGTCCCAGTGCAGTCCTTCGGTCCGATAGAAACCGGCCGCCGACAACTGGACCCGCTGGAAGTACGCCGTGCGCACCAGGTCGTCCCAGGCCACCTCCCCGTCGCTGCCCAGGGCGCGAGCGACGCCCCCGACGATGCGCACGTCCGAGGCGTTCGCACCGAGCTGGGTGGCGGCCACCTGGAGCAGCCGCCCGCGCAACTGCTCGCAAGCGTTCTTGACCGCCGCACCGTTGAGGTCCGCCCCGGCACTGGCGGCGGTGGCCGAGGTGTTGGGCACCTTGTCGGTCCGCGTGGGCGCGAGGCGCACCTTGTGCAGCGGGATGCCGAGCGTGGTCGCGGCCACCTGCAGCATCTTGGTGTGCAGGCCCTGCCCCATCTCGGTACCGCCGTGGTTGATCAGGACCGAACCGTCCTTGTAGATCAACACCAGGGCGCCCGCCTGGTTGAAGGCGGTGAGGTTGAAGGAGATCCCGAACTTGATCCCCGTCAGCGCGATCGCCCTCTTGGTGTGAGGGTGCGCGGCGTTGAAGGCCGCGATCCCGCGCCGGCGCCCGGCGAGGTCGGCGTCCTCCTGGACCTCCCGCCAGACGGTGGAGATGCGTTCGGGGTGGCTGACCGGCTGCCCGTACGGCGTCGAATGGCCCTGCCGGTAGAAGTTGCGCTCCCGCAACTCCATCGGGTCCAGGCCGAGCAGCGGCGCGCACCGACCCATGATGTCCTCGATCACCAACATGCCCTGCGGGCCGCCGAAGCCGCGGAAGGCGGTGTTGGAGACCTTGTTGGTCTTGGCGATGCGGCCGCGGACGCGGGCGTTGGGGATCCAGTAGGTGTTGTCGATGTGGCACATCGCGCGCGCCACGACCGGCTCGGAGAGGTCCAGGCTCCAGCCGCCGTCCGCCGTCAAGGTGGCGTCCAGAGCCTGGATGCGGCCCTCGGCGTCGAAGCCGATCTTCCACGAGGCGTGGAAGCCGTGCCGCTTGCCCGACATGGTCAGGTCCTGGGTGCGGTTGAGCCGCACCCGCACGGGCCGACCGGTCAGCCGGGCACCGAGCGCGGCGATCGCCGCGAAGCCGTGCGGCTGCATCTCCTTGCCGCCGAAGCCGCCACCCATGCGCAGGCACTGCACGGTCACCTCGTGGCTGTGCAGACCGAGGACGTGCGCGACGATCTCCTGCGTCTCCGAGGGGTGTTGGGTGCTGCTCTGGACGAACACCTGCCCGTTCTCGTCGATCAGCGCCAGCGCCGCGTGCGTCTCCAGGTAGAAGTGCTCCTGGTCGGAGAACTGCAACTCGCCGCTGAACACGTGCGCGGAGTCCTCGAAACCGGCCTCGACGTCCCCGGTCACCATCTCGGGCCGGGCGCCGTGGAAGCTGCCGGCCGCGATCGCGTCCTGGAGCGTGATCAAGGACGGCTGCTCGTGGAGGTCCACCTCGACGGCCGCCGCCCCGAGCCGGGCCGCTTCCAGGGTCTCGCCGAGCACCCAGGCCACCGCGTGCCCGTGGAACATGACCTCGTCGGGGAACAGCGGTTCGTCGTGCTTCATCCCGGCGTCGTTGACGCCCGGTACGTCGGCGACGGTCAGCACGCGGACCACGCCCGGCACGGCGAGCGCCGGCCCGGTGCGCAGCCCGGTGATCCTGCCGCGGGCCTTCATGACCTGGACCGGGTGGGCGTGGAGCACGTCCTTGGTACGGGCGACCAGGTCGTCGGTGTAGAGCGCGGCGCCCGTGACGTGCAGGGCGGCGCTCTCGTGCGGCACGGAAAGGCCGACGACGGGCATCTCGGGACGTTCGGACAACTGGCTCATGACGGCACCGCCTCGGTGGTTCGCGCGTACAGCTTCAACAGGCTCTGGCCGAGCATCGCGGAGCGGTAGTCGGCGCTGGCGCGGTGATCGTCCATCGGCGTGCCCTCGCCCCGGAGCACCCGGGCCGCGGCCTCGACGCTCTGCCCCGCCCACGGCCGGCCCTCCAGGGCGGCCTCGGTGGCGAGGGCGCGGATCGGGGTGGCGGCCACGCCGCCCAGGCCGATCCGCGCCGTGCGCACGATCCCGTCCTCGATGTCGAGGGCGAAGGCGACCGCGACGCTGGAGATGTCGTCGAAGCGGCGCTTGGCGATCTTGTGGAAGGCCGTGACCGGCGACAGCGGCAGCGGGACGCGCACGGAGCGGATCAGCTCGTCGGGGCGGCGGACGCTCTGCCGGTAGCCGGTGAAGTAGTCCGCCAGCGGTACGACGCGCTCCCCGGCGGCGCTGGCGAGCACCACCGACGCCTCCAGCGCGAGCAGCGCCGGCGGGCTGTCACCGATGGGCGAGCCCGTACCCAGGTTGCCGCCGAGCGTCGCACCGTTGCGGATGAGCCGGGAGGCGAACTGCGGGAACAACTGGGCCAGCAGCGGGACGCGGCCGTCGAGCCGGCGCTCGATCTCGGTGAGCGTCAGTGCCGCGCCGATCTCGATGTGGTCGGATTCGACCCGCAGTTCGCGCAGTTCGGGCAGTCGGTCGACGGCGACCACGCAAGGCGCCCGGCGCGCACGGATGTTGACCTCCACGCCCCAGTCGGTGCTTCCCGCGACGACCACCGCGTCGGGGCGTTCGCCCAGCGTCCGCAGGGCGTCGGCCAGCGTGCCCGGTCGTAGGAAGGAGCTTTCGTCGTGGATGTACCGGGTGGCGACCGGTGCCGGCGGGGCCAGTTCGCGACGCCGTCCCAGCGCATCGTCCGGCGCGGGCGCACCGACGGCGAAGGCGGCGTCGCGGATCGGCCGGTAGCCGGTGCAGCGGCACAGGTTCCCGCTCAGCGCGTGCAGGTCGAATCCGTTCGGACCGTGCTCGGGATCGGCGTGTGTGCCCCCGTCGGCGTCGGCGTCGGGGCCGGGGCCGGTGTGGGGGGTGGCGGTGTCGGCGGCGGGGCAGCGGTCGGGTCGGTAGTACTCGGCCGCCATGCTGCAGACGAACCCCGGTGTGCAGTAACCGCATTGGGAGCCGCCGCGCAGGGCCATCTCCTCCTGCACGGGGTGCAGTACGGGCGGCGCGCCGGCCGCGCCGGTGACGGCGAGGCCCTCGGAGGTGATGACCTCCTGGCCGTCGAGCGCGGCCACCGGGACCAGGCAGGCGTTGACGGCCACCCAGTCGGTGGGCTTGTGCACCCCGGGGCGGGCCACCAGCACCGAACAGGCGCCGCACTCGCCCTCCGCGCACCCCTCCTTGGTGCCGGTGAGGCCGCGCTCGCGCAGGAAGTCCAGCGCCGTGGTGTGGGACGCGGCCGGTGCGATCGGCATCTCCCGCCCGTTGACCGTGATCCGCGCGGCTACCACGGGACGTTCCCCGGGTGGGGCGCGGTCGTCGTTCTGATGGTCCTGATCGCCATGTCGGGAGCTTTCTTTCTCGGGTGGCGCAGCTCAACAGCCCGGCGCGCGCATCCGCACGCGAAGGCGTGCCGCGGCCGGTGGGGGAGCGAAGGCGGTGAAAGGAAGAGGAAGAGGTGGCGGGGCCGCAAGGGGGCGCGCCGGGAGGGGGGGCTGCTCAGCAGCCGTGTGCGAGACGGCCCGGAGCCCAGGCGGTCTCGTGAGCGAGGCGGTGCGCGCCGGAGATGGTGGACATCGGACGTCGCCTCCTGCCATGTGCTCACGAATTGGTGCGCTGAAGCTACGTCGCCGCGGGACCATCGGTCAAGCCGACATGCCCGGATCCGTCGCACCCGGCGGAACGGGACGTCGCCCGGCACCGTGGGTGCCGGGCGACGTCGGGTGGATCGGCTGGATCGGGCGGCACAGGCGAATCCGGTGGATCAGGCCGATCAGGTGGACCGGGAGGACCAGGTGGACCAGGCCGACCGGGAGGATCAGGCGGTGCAGCGGATCATGATCAGCGGCTTGTTCCCGGCGTAGTCCGCCCAGAACTCCTCGCCGAACTCCGCGACACCGGCGTCGGAGACGTCCAGCGTCACCCACTCGATCCCGGTGAATCCCGCCGCCTTCAGCGTCGTCTCGTACGTCTCCTGCGACGGCGTGGTGGCCTCGAAGGAGACCGGCGGGTCCAGCAGGGCCGTGAGCCGGATCCCGCGGCCGATCTCGTTGTCCCGGCCGGTCGACTCGCACAGGAAACCGTACTTGGCCAGCGAAGGCCCGTCGAAATCGAAGTCCGGGTTCTGGGCGAACAGGTAGAACGCGCCGCCGGCGACGAGGCTGCCCCGGACGCGGTGCATCATCCGCTCGATCTCGGCGACGTCGCTCGCGTAGTTGAACGCCTGCACCGCCACGGCGATGTCGAAGGGCTGGTCGAAGTCGCGCAGGGTGGCCGTGTCCCCGACCTCGTAGTCGATCCCGAGGGGCTCGGACTGCTCCAGGGCGTCGGCCGCGTCGATCATCGCGCCGGAGATGTCGAACCCGAAGACGCGGGACGCCCCGCGCCGCTTGAGCTCGCGGCTGTAGAAGCCGGTCCCGCAGGCGACGTCCAGTACGGACTTGCCGGTGACGTCACCGATCAGGGTGAGGAAGCCCGGTACCTCGGCGTAACGAATGACGGGCAGGGTCTTGAAGCCTTCGAACGCTTCACCGATGCCGTCGTACAACTGACCACTCATCGTGGCGTTCCCCTCGATTTGTGGCGTCGGCTCTCATGGCGAGCCGCGGCCCTCCCTTCGGAGTCTTCCCGCTGGGCGACAGGAGTCCGTACTGGCTGAAACTACGAACCTGGTCCAGTCGAGGAGGAGTTGGATCCAAACGATACGAACGATACGAACGACCACAAGGAGTTCGCTCACATGCGCGATAACATGCGCATCGGCTGGTCAGCGGGCATGCGGGCGGGGAGACGACTGTGGCCGGAGCGGATGCGCGGGAACTGGCGGCGCGTTGGTGGAAATGGGCCGACTCGGCCCCGAACGGGCGGAGCCCCGTGCAGGACACCACCGGCGAGCACGCGCAATGGAGCCAGCCGTCGGACGTCTGGTTCCTCGCGGGCACGTACGGCGGCCGCGTGGTGCGGCGGTGCACGGTACCGAGCGATCGGCCGCTGTTCTTCCCGGTGTTGAACACGCGACGCCTGGCGCTCGGCTTCTCCGCGCGGCCGTTGCGCATCGCTACCTCATGTGCCGGGGCCGAGCTGAACGGCATCCCGCTGCCCGTCCGCGAGGCGACCTCGAAGCGTTTCTGGTCCATCGGGCCGCAGGTCGCCTGGGGCCTGTGGAGCACGATCGACCCCCTCCTCCCGGGCGACTACGTCCTGTCCGTCACGGCGAAGACGAAGACGGGCGACTTCTGGGTGGACACCACCTACCACCTCACGGCCGTCCCGGCCGACCGGGACCGACAGGACGCGCCCGGCGCCTGACCGGAAGGGAGCCGGTTCCTGCCCGAGGCCCCGCGCCGGGCGCGAGGCCCCGCGCCGGGCGCGAGCGGCGCGGCCGTGCGCGCGACTGGGCTGTTGATCTTGCTCCGCACCTCGTAGGCTCGGCCTCGAAGATCGCGGAGGGTGGGGCAGGATGGTCGTCAACGAGCAGATCGATGCGTCGACGTGGGAGCCCGTGCAGGTGGCGGGATGAGCGCGTCAGATGACGGCCGGGTGTACTGCGGCGACGAGGGCCACGTGGTCCGGCCGACCCCGGGCCGCGTGTACGTGAGGCTTGCGGGCGGCCCCTTGGACGGCCAGCTTCTCGATGTGAGCGGCCTGTCCCTGCGGGAGTGGGCGGAGGGAGTGCTCCTGATCACCGATCGCGGGCTGTACGGACCCGGCGGTCGTACCCTCTACAGCCCGTCCGAAGCGGACCCCGGCGGCCCGTTCCGCTGGGAGGGCGACACGCCGTGACCCACGCCGGTCACCTGATGAGGACGCGTCCGGTGGGTCGTGCCGGGCGGTCCGCCGTCGAAAAACACCTCGACATCGGGCGTGGTGGTCAGGGACGCTTCGCGCGATGACCAGAATCGATGACACACCGCCCGCGTGGGACGAGCGCACCCAGCTCACCACGTTCCTCGACTACGCACGTGACACCGCGCGCGCCAAGTGCGACGGCCTCTCCGCGGAGAACGCCCGCAAGGCGCTCCTGCCCGGCTCACCGCTGATGACCATGAGCGGATTGGTCAACCACCTCCGCTGGGTCGAGTACTACTGGTTCCAGGTGGTCTTCCTCGGCGAGGAGGACGGGGGCCCCTGGACCGATGAGGACCCCGACCGCGAGATGCGCATCGCCGTCGACTTCCCCCTCACGCAGCTGCTCGACGAATACGCCGAACAAAGCTCCCGCTACCGCGAACTGGTCGCCGGGAACGACCTGGACAAGCAGGCCGTGCGAGCCGTCAGGGATGGCCTCCACGTCGACCTGCGCTGGATCCTCCTCCACCTCACCGAGGAGACGGCCCGCCACAACGGCCACCTGGACATCCTGCGCGAGATGCTCGACGGTGCGACCGGCGACTAGACCCGGCGGAGACCGCGGGCGGAGCCGGACCACGGTCACTGCTCCGCCGGACGGTCACAGCGCTAGCGCGCGAGCGCGCGGAGCAGGCGTACGTACCGGGTCCAGCGGGCCGGGCGGGCCACCGTGCCCGTGCAGGCGAGTTCGGCGCGGTCCAGGCCGTCCTCCAGGCAGGCGTCGTGCATCCATCGGTAGGCCGCTGGCCAGGTCAGCCGAGCGGGCCCGCTGACCCGCATCGCCAGGGTGTGCCGCAGCACCGTGCGCCCGCCGTCGACGGGCAGCACCGCGAACTCGTGGAAGCCGTCGAATCCGCGCGGCCCGCTGAAGGCGAAGCGGACCCAGGTCCCGGGCACGTACGCGGTGACCGTGTAGCGGACCGGGCCGTGGCCGCCGGTCGCGCCGACCGCCAGTGGACGGTCGAACTCCATGGCGGGCCAGTTCGGGTGTGGCCAGAGCCGGTCCGCCGCGCCGCCGGACAGGCTGTCGACGAGCGCGCCGACGTCGCTCCCCTCGGCGGCCAGCAGGCGCTCGTGCACGTTGTAGACGCCCATGCGTCCTCCACCTCTCCGTTCCATTATTAGAGAGCAGTCTCTAATAATGTGGAGGGTACTCTCTGATTCATGGCGAGACCACCCCGCTTCGACACCGACCAGATCCTCGACGCCGCCGTCCGACTGGCTGCCTCCGCCGGACCGACGGGCGTGACCATGTCCGCCGTCGCCCAGGCGATCGGCGCGCCGAGCGGATCCATCTACCACCGCTTCCCCGGCCGCGCGGCCCTGCTCGCGGAGGTGTGGCTGCGCACCGTGGAGCGCTTCCAGGAGGGGTACTTCGTCGCGCTCGGCAGCGCCCCCGATCCCCACGGAGCCGCCCGCGCGGCGGCCCGGCACGTCGTCTCCTGGAGCCGCGCCCACCCGGGCGAAGCATCGCTGCTCCTCTACGGCGCAGCGGAGTTCGGCCGGGCCGACTGGTCCGAGGAGCACAAGGAACGCGCGGACCTGGGCAACCATCGCGTGTACGAATCCCTCCACCTGCTCGCCGAAGTCCTCGGCGCGGCAGCGCCCCAGGACCACGAACGCGTCACCCTGGCCCTGATCGACCTGCCGCTGTCCGTGGTGCGCCGCCACCTGCGCGCCGGTCAGCCGCTGCCCCCGCACGCGGAGGACCTGGCCGAGCAGTGCGCTGCGGCCCTGCTCACAGGCACACCCGGCGAGAGCGCGCCGCGGTCGTCGATCGCATAGCCGGTGGAAGCCGGTGGAAGCCGGAAGAAGTCGGTGGAGGCCCCTGGACCGCTCTGTTACGGTCCAGGGGCCGGCCGCGGGACTCCGGTGCGACTTCCGGAACCTGCCTCTGAAGCAATGATTCGCAGCTCGTGCCCCCATTCCCCGGCCGGCGCCCAGACCTGCGCGGCCACCTACGGGAAATGAAGCGGATGGATTCGTACGGGGACCTCGTCGCTGCCGAAGACGTGCTGCTCTTCGTCAATGCGGCCATCACCTCCACCGGTCAGCGCGAGTTCCACAGCGACGCGGGCGAGCAACTGCTGTCCCTGGACTTCCTCCACGCGTACATCCTGGGCAACTACCGCGACCTGTACGCCGGTGTCCTCGCACTCGACATCAACGACCACAACGTGGCCCTCATCGTCCGGCGGTTGTTGGAGACCGCCGCCGAGGCGACCGCGGACCAACGCCGCAGCGAGGGCCGGCTGATCGCGTGCCGACTGGCGACGCTGCCGCCGCAGCGCGTGTACGGGCTGTTCGACGCCCTGCGCCGGGCCGGCGTGAACAACCGGCGTACCCGCGCGATCATGCGCGACTGGCTGTCCGCCCGCCCCGACCCGGCGTTCGACGCCGTGAAGTACCGCAGCGCCCTCAAGCGCGCCCTTCGCCACGCGCACCTGGCCCCCGCCACCGCGGAGTTGGGGACGTTCGTCTTCGCGCCGCTGACCCGCAAGCAGTACACGACCCCCCTCCTGGAGACGTGGCGCCGCGCGCACTACGAGCAGGCCGCGCTGTACGAGCTGCCCTATACGGCCGCCGAGGGCTTCGCCGCCAAGCACCGCATCCCCCGGAACGTCTTCCTGGAGCGGATAGCCCCGCGGATGACCCGCCTGGAGACCCTGCGACTGCAAGAGTCCGCGCACCAGGCCGGGGCCGCGGCGGTACGGACGGACCTGTCCGGGATGCCGCTGACCCGGTTGGCCACCTACGTACTGTCGCTGCCGGTCCAGGACCGCGTGCAGCGGCGTGCCGAGCTGACCCGCGCCCTGGAAACGGCCGCCGGCCGGGTGGCCGGGGTGCATCGGGGGAGTTGGGGCAAGGTCACCGCCGTCCTGGACGACAGCTTCTCCACCTCCGGCTCGGTCCACAAGCGCCGTCGGCCGCTGGCCGTGACCCTGGCCTGCCACTACCTCCTCGCGGCCCTCGCCGACGACTACCGCGGGCTGTGGACGTCCGGGCGCGCCGACGCCCTGCTGACGTACCCGTACGGGCCGACCCCGGTGGGCCGGCGGATCCTCGACGCGCTGGACACCGCCCCGTCCCGGCTGGTCATCGTCTCCGACGGATGGGACAACGCGCCTCCCGGCCTGGCCGCCGAGGTGCTGCGCATCTGGCGCACCCGGCTCGACCCCGAACGCCGCACCAGCATCGTGCACCTCAACCCGGTCTACGACGCTGCGGCCTTCGACGTGCGCCGGCTCTCGCCGACGGTGCCCACCACGGGCATCCGTGACGCCGAGGACCTTCCCGCACTGGTGGAACTCGCCCAATTCGCCGAAGGCCGGACCGGCCTGGCCGAGTTGATCACGTACATGGACACCCGCGCGGCCCTGCTGATGGGCGTCCCCGACGAGGAGCGGCCGCGATGACCACGCACGACCGGACCACGCATGACCGAACCTCTCCGGACCCGACCGCGCTGGACCTGACCGGTCTGACCGCCCGCCCCGCACAGGTCTGGGGCGCGGTGCGTCTCGTGCCCCTCGTCCGCGACGAGCCCGTCCACGACCTCCGCCTGCACGCCCGCCTCTACGGCGACGGGCCCGGTCTCGTCGAGGTCGGCCGCCGCGGTGCCTACGTCTCCTACGTCCCGCACGGATTCGTCGCCACCTGGACGGGGGACGGCACGCCCGCGGCCGCCTACGGAACCCAGTTCGCCGCCGGCGACGACGTGCCCCCGGCCGCCACGATGGGCCTGCGCTTCCACCGCCGAATGGCCCGACGCCAGGCCAAGGACCGGTTGCGCTTCCTCCCCATGCACCTGGCGCTCGAAGGCTATCTGGCGCTGCACTTCGGCGGTCCCTCGATCGCCTGGGAGGAGTGGTCGCAGCGCGCGATCGGCCAAGGACTGTCCCCGCGCGTCGAGGAGGCCTACGTGGGCGCCGAAGTGCGCGGACTCGGCGATGCGCTGCGCATCTTCGAGATCCACCCAGGCCAGTGCGGTGTGCTGGTGTACGTCGCCGACGCGCTCGCGGCCGCGTTCGTGGTCCCTCATCCCGACGACTACCGTGCGCTGCACGCGACGCTCTTGCAGGACCTGTACGGCGAACTGATCCACCACTACGCCACGTTGATGCCACCGGTCCAGGACTTCCGGGCCCGCATCCCGGACGCCGGGATCCGCTCCCTGGCCCACCTGCGCACGGCCGTCGCCGAGCAGGAGCGCGGCTGGGCACACTTCCACGACACGACCATGGCCGCCGGCCTGCTCGACCACGCCTACAACTGGCAGACGGTCTACCGGATGGGCCGCTTCACCCTCTCCCGCTTCCTGCCGGAGTTCCGTCCCAAGCAGGAGAACCACATCGGTGAGGCCATCACCGACGACAGGGGCAGGATCTCCTACCTCAAGACGTTCCGCCTGTCGGAGAGCCAGGTCCGCCGCGGTCACCTGCTGAGCAAGCTCGCCGCGAACGACTGGCACATGGCGGACACCGCGGCCGAACTCGACATCGACGAGGCCCAGTTGGGCCTGCGCCTGGAATCCGCCGGCTTCGGCTTCCTGCTCCGCCGGGACGTCTTGGACGGCTACCGCAAGCAGGCTCGAACCGGAACCCGAGCCCGAGCCGGAACCCGAATCCGGCCCTGAACCCGAAGCCGAAGGCGCACCCGAACCCGAATTCGAACCCGAACCCGAATCCGAACTACGTCAGCCACTTGCCGTCGACCATCAGATCCCGTCCGGCGATCTCGTCGACCTCGCGCCAGGCCTGGATCAGGTCCGGACGGATGCGGAAGTACGGGTAGTTGCGCTGGGCGCGGGGGTCGAAGCCGGTCTTGTTCGCGAACGCGTCGGCCACGTCGTCGGCTATTCCGTCGGCGACGACCGCGGATCCTTCGATCAGGACCACGTCGCGGGTCTGCCCGATCGTGAGCCGGACCTGGCCGCCGGCGCGGAGGTTGCGGGCCGTGGGGTTGCCGGCCGCCGTCGAGATCAGGAGCGTCTCGCCGTCCCAGAGGAACGACAGCGGCACCAGATACGGGGTACCCGCCCCGTCGGCAGTTGCCACCCAGGCGTCGATGTCCTCGTCGAGTCGGCGCCGGGTGTCCTGTACGCGCTGTGCGAGCGGTCGGGGTGGGGTGGTCATGGCGTCGGTCTCCTCTTTCGGATACGGGGGTCGGCGGCCACACGGCCGGGCCGATCGGCCGGCGCGAGGATGTACACGGTCAGCCCCGCAGGGTGGCGATGGCCTTCTCGATGCGCTTCAGGCGCGTCTCGGGCTTCTTCGCGCTCTCGATCGCGCGCACGTGCTCGCGCTTGTGGCTGTACGCGAGGTCGTCGTAGGCGGCGCGGGCGAGCGGGTCGTCGTCCAGGGCCCGGGCGAAGTCCGCGGGCTCGACGACGACGCGCGGCTCGGTGTCCAGCTCGACCTCGACCTCGACCTCGTCGCCGGTCGTCACACCCGCGGCCTGCCGGTTGGCGATGCTGAGGCCGAGCAGGTGGCGGCCGCGCAAGATGGCGACCCGGCTCGTCCAGGAATGACCGTTGACGGTGATGGTCACCGGCGGCCGCGCGCCCCCGCCGAGCGCTGCCACCACCTCGGACGGCACTTCCAGCCCCCGCATGGGCTCGGGCGGCTCGACGTGGGACCGAAACTTCATGATCTTCTCCCGTTCACTCGACTCCGTCGGAAGGGTGTCGAGGAGAGGCCGCAGGGCCTGCTGGACCTCGGCGTGGCGGTGTGAGCCTAGAGGCTCTCCCGCACATGCTCAAGATCATGGTCCGAGCCTGTTGGAGGCCGGTCGGCCGGGAGCTCGGGGAAGGCGACCCGACGCCGGAGCGCCCGAGTACTCCGGTACACGGGCGCTCCGGTGCCCCGGCGGGCGGCGCTTCAGCTCTTGCGGGCCAACGGCTTCCCGGCGAAGCTCACCCCTGCCAGGCCATGGGCCATGAGGTTGCGGATGTTGCTGTGATCGGTGTCGTTCGGCGTCGCCAGCACGCCGCGGTAGTGCTCACCGAACGCGAGCAGCGCCTCTTCGTCGCTCAGCCCTTCGAGCAGGGCCAGTCCCAGGGTCTTGCAGGACCCTTCGTTCTCACCCGCGGCATTCGTCAGCTCCCCGTTGCGGAACGCCTGCGGCTGGTACGCGTAGTGCGCGGCGACGAAGGACAAGGTGTCGGCGAACTCGTGCTCACCCGACGCAAGGCTTGCCCGCAGCGAGTTCAAATCAGTCATGGTGGTTCCCCTGGGTTGTACGGACGATCCGATCGCCGTCCGTGACCGGACGACGGTACCCACCTTAAGGACAGCCGCCGGGCACTGCGCCGCACGTCCGAACGGGTGGCATCTGCGCAGCTCACGACGTGTGGCCGGGCGGTCGGAGGGGCTGGGCGGCCGGCCCGCCGTGCGGCAGTGCGGCCGTGCGACCGGCCGAGGACCGGGTCGGACGGGGCGTTGTCAGTGGGTGGCAGCATGATGATCTCCATGACCGAAAACAGCGCCCCGCTCTCTCCTGCCGCCTACGCGCAGGCCGTGACCACCGCCGTGGCGGCGTCGGCCGCGTACTACGGCGACGGGACCACCCCGCTCGGTGACGACGAGTACGACGGGCTGCTGCGCGCCATCGCGGCCTACGAGGACGCCCACCCGGACGAGGTGCTCGCGGAGTCGCCGACCGGGAAGGTCGCGGGCGGGGCCGTGCAGGGCGACGTGCCGCACTCGGTGCCGATGCTCTCCCTGGACAACGTCTTCGACGCCGACGAGCTCGCCGAGTGGGCCGCGGGGCTGGAACGACGCCTCGGACACCCGGTGGCCGGATGGTGCGTGGAGCCGAAGCTCGACGGCCTCGCGGTGGCCGTCCGGTACCGGGGAGGGCGGCTCGTCCAGGTCCTCACCCGCGGCGACGGCCTGGCCGGCGAGGACATCACCCACGCCGCCGACGCCGTCCTCGGTCTGCCGCCGGTGCTCACCGAGCCGATCGACGTGGAGCTGCGGGGCGAGGTGCTGCTGACGACCGCACAGTTCGAGGAGGCCAACCGGATCCGGCTCGCCCACGAGGCCGCGCCCTTCGCGCACCCGCGCAGCGGGGCGGCCGGCACGCTGCGGGCCAAGGACCGGCCCTACCGGATCGAGTTGACCTTCTTCGCCTACAGCGCGATCGGCCTGGACGGCCTCGGTCACGTCGCCCTGCTGGAGAGGCTGGCCGCGCTCGGCGCGAACACGGCCGCCAGCACGGCAGCCGCCCCGCTGCGGTGCGAGACCGTGGAGCAGGTGCAGGAACGCATCGACGTGATCGCAGGGCTGCGCGGCGACCTGCCCTTCGGGATCGACGGCGTCGTCGTCAAGGCCGACACGGCCGAGGACCAGCGGCAGGCCGGCAACGGCTCGCGCGCCCCGAGATGGGCGGTGGCCCGGAAACTGGCGGCCGAACACAAGGTGACACGCCTGCTGGCGGTGGAGTGGAACGTCGGTCGGACCGGGATCATCGCCCCGCGCGCCGTCCTGGATCCCGTGGTCATCGACGGGGTGACGGTCACCTACGCAACGCTCCACAATCCGTCCGACATCACCCGCCGCGGGCTCATGATCGGCGACCAGGTGTTCGTGTACCGGGCCGGCGACGTGATCCCCCGGGTCGAAGCACCGCTGGTCGACCAGCGCACCGGCGCCGAGAGCCCGATCCTCTTCCCCGAGGCGTGCCCCCGCTGTGGCGACGCGATCGACACCTCCGAGCAGCGGTGGCGGTGCGTGCGCGGCCGCAGCTGCCAGGTCGTGGCCTCGGTGATCTACGCGGCCGGCCGGGACCAGCTCGACATCGAAGGCCTCGGTGGCACGCGTGCGATCCAGCTGGTGGAGGCCGGTCCGGTCAAGGACGTCGCCGACCTGTTCACGCTGACCCGCGAGCAGCTCCTCGGTCTGGAGCGGATGGGCGAGACCAGCGCCGCCAACCTCCTGGCCGCGATCGAGACCGCCCGCGGGGCCGCGCTGAGCCGCGTGTTCTGCGCCCTCGGTGTCCGCGGCACCGGACGGACGATGTCCCGCCGGATCGCCGCGTACTTCGGCTCGATGGCCGCGATCCGCGCCGCCGACGCGGACACGCTGGCCGGCGTCCCCGGCATCGGCGCCGAGAAGGCCCGCGTCATCGCGGCCGAACTCGTCGAACTCGCCCCGCTCCTCGACAGACTCCAGGCCCAACGGGTCGGGACGCAGGTCACCGAGCCGCAGCGGCCCGCGATGTCGGCCGCGACCGACGCGGGCGAGGCGACCACCGCGAGCGACGGCGAGGACGGGCAGGACCCGGCGGGCGGCCCACTGGCCGGGCAGGCCGTCGTGGTGACCGGCTCCATGACCGGCCCCCTCGCGGTCCTGTCCCGGAACGAGATGAACGAGCTGATCGAACGGGCCGGCGGAAAGGCGTCGTCGTCGGTGTCCAAGCGCACCACCCTCGTGGTGGCGGGCGAGAAGGCCGGCTCCAAGCGCACCAAGGCCGAAGAACTGGGCATCCGCATCCTCGACCCCGAGGAATTCGCCACTCTCGTCGCCGCCCTCCTCCCCACCCCCTAGCAGGCCTCCCTCAGTAGGGAGGGCGGCCGGGCCCGTACCCGGGCGTCGGGCGTGGGGAGGGGCGGCGGGAGATCAAGGCGGCGCACAGGCGATCGCTCACGAGGTAGGTGAAGACGGCCTGGACCATGAGGAAGATGATGAGGACGGTGAGCACTCCGACGAGGACGGCCATGAATTCGATGCCGCCCACGACGCCGTCCAGGCTACTCGCGAACCGCTCGCCGTCTTCGCTCATGAACCAGTTGACGAGCAGGAAGCCACCTGCCGCATCCAGGCCGAACGCGACCAGCGCGGCGAGCGCCAGCCGTGCGACCACCGGCCACCACACCCCCCTCACCAGCTGTGCCGCCCGACTCATGGCTTGTGCCATGCCCAGACCCTCGCGGGTCCTGACGGACGGAGCGATCGAGTACAACACCCAGGGCCACAGCAGCAGTGGCGCGAGGGGGGACAGGACGAAGGGATAGAGGAAGACCGCCAGGACGGAGCCGCCGACCGATCCGGGCAGTTGGGGGACGCTCGCCCGTAGGATCCCGCGTACGGTGACCGGCGCCCCGGTGGCGCCCTGCAGCGCCAAAGTGGATGCCAGGGAGGCGACCGCGCCCTGGCACAGGAAGCAGCCCAGAAGCGTGGGCAGGAAGAGGATGACCAGCGGGTCCATGAACCGGCCGCCGCCGTTCCAGAAGTCCGGGGCGCCGCGGAGCACGTACAGCGCCAGGCCGGCAGCGGTCACGGCTGCGAAGACCGCGAACTCCGCCACCAGCAGGGCGCCCAGGAGGGGCCACCACGTTCGCCCCAGCAGTCTCAAGGCCGAGCCCAGCAACTCCCCGGGGCCGGGCAGCGGGGGAGGGACAGCGCCGGACCCCCAACCGGTGGGCCGGGGCCGCGAAGCGTTCCCCGGCTGGTGCC
Source organism: Streptomyces sp. NPDC051555 (assembly GCF_044454405.1). Taxonomy (NCBI): domain Bacteria; kingdom Bacillati; phylum Actinomycetota; class Actinomycetes; order Kitasatosporales; family Streptomycetaceae; genus Streptomyces; species Streptomyces sp. NPDC051555. The sequence continues at coordinate 1,061,661 of NZ_JBITDP010000001.1, forward strand.
ACGCGCCTGACATCGCCTCGGTTCTCCCCCCAGAGATCCCTGCTGTTCGGGCGAGAATAGGCACCTGACCGGAACGGACGATACTGCTCCGACATGGTTGGGCCTGAAAACATGCGTTGGGGACGGCGGTTACGGGCCGTGGCAGCCCGGACGCCTGTGAAGAGGAGCGGGGGAGCGGTGGCGGAGTTCGCGGGGAGAGCGGCGAGGCTGGTGGTCAGCAACGAGGGCGAGGCGCCGTTGAGCCTGTCGGTGGAGCCTTGGGGCGACATCTACCGGATCTTGCCGAACGAGACGTGGACGGTCGTCACCCGTGCCTCCGCGGCCGACGGTTCTTGGCCCGGGACGCGGCTCGGGGACGAGCCGTTCGAGGTCGTCCACCGGCCCGACTCGATCACGGTGTGGGCCAACAGCCACTGCTTCCACCTCAGCGACAGGCAAGGCACGCACTCGACCCGTACCTCTACGACGGGTGCTACGCCGAGGATCCGGCCGGCTGAGGGATGAGCTCGCGTCGGCCTTGACCACGTACACCTCCCAGGGTTCCTTGCCGGGGCCGGTCACCCAGACCTTGTCCTGGAGCGCATAACAGCAGGAGGTGTCGTTCTCGACGCGGTGTGCTGTACGTCCATGGTCCGCGAGCCGCTGGGCGAGGAGGCCGCGGCCGACCTGTCGCGGATGTTCAAGGCGCTGTCGGACCCGATTCGACTCCGCCTGCTGTCGCTGATCGCCTCGTACGAGGGGGCGAGGCCTGCGTCTGTGATCTGACCGGCCCGTCGGGGTGCAGTTGCTGGCCAACTCCCTGGTGACCGTCCTCGGCCTCGGCGTGCTGATCGCCTTCCTCGGGCCCGTCTCCGGGGCGCACTTCAACCCGGTCGTCACGCTCGCCGCCTGGTTCACCGGCCGCCACGACCGCGACGGACTCAGCCTGCGCGAGGCCGCTGCCCACGTCCCTCGCCGAACTCGACGCCCCGCCCTCGGCGTGACCGCACTGGTGCGGGTGATCGCTAAGCTCAGGTCATGCCCAACGAACCTGGTTTCACGTGCTCCTGCTGCGGCGCCCACCACGCCGAGCTCCCCATGAGCTATTCGACGATCGCCCCCGATGACTGGGACGTCGGCTTCGAGGGGGATCCGGACAGCATGTTGTCCTCCGACCAGTGCGTGATCAAGGGGCAGCACTTCTTCATCAGGGGCATGATCGAGATACCCGTGATCGACAGTCAGGACGTCTTCTCCTGGGGCGTCTGGGTCTCGCTGAGCAGGGACAGCTTCGCCCGGGCCCAGGAGATGTGGAACACGCAGGGCCGCGAGGCCGAGAAGCCGTACTTCGGCTGGCTCAGCACCGAGCTCGCGATGTACTCCGAGGGCACCACCGACCTGAAGACCAACGTCCACATCCGACCCCTCGGCAATCGGCCCTACATCCAGCTGGAGCCCACCGACCACCCGCTCGCCGTCGAACAGCGCACCGGGATCACGCTGGACCGCGTGCGTGAGATCGCCGCGGCGGTGCTGCATCCGGCCTGACCGGTAGCCGGCGCCCCGTCGCAGCGTGCTTCGGTGCGTGCGCTTCCTGGTGCTACGACGGCACCCGGACCCCCAGGACTCCGGTCAGTTCCGAGCGGCGGCGGACGGCGAGTTTGCGGTACACGCGGGTCAGGTGTTGTTCCACCGTGCTCACCGTGATGTACAGCTGGCTGCCGATCTGTCGGTTCGACCTGCCTGCTGCGGCCAGGGAGGCCACCTGGCGTTCGGCCTCCGTCAGGCCGACGGCCGCGGTGTCCGTCGGTGCGGGAGCGGCCCCCGCCGTGGGTACGCCCCCCGGGGCGATGGCGGGCGGTCCGGCCGGGGCGGGGGCCGGGGCCGGGGGAGTGTCCAGCGGGGGTGCGAGGTCCTGGATCCGGTGGGGGGCACCGGATTCGGCGGCCAGGCACTGTGCCTCGTTCCAGCGGGCCCGCGCCGTGTGCGTGACGCCGTCCGCCAGGTCCACGTGGCTGAGTTGGGCGAGCACCCGGGCGAGCGAGAGCCGGTTGCCGGTCGCGCGCAGGGTCCGCTCCGCCTCCTCCAGCCGGGCCCGGCGCCGGCCGGGATCGTCGACCGCGGCCAGCACCTCCAACGCACGACCGCGGGCGTCTGTCGGCCGGTCCCCCTGCACGATCTCCGCAACGGCCAGCCGGCGGGCCTGCTCGGGGTCGTCGAGGGCCAGGTACGCCTGGGCGGCGTAGGCACGCCAGCCCAGCGGGCCGAAGGGGTTGCCCTGCCGGGCCCCCTCCGCCGGAGCGCAGGCCGTGAAGTCGTCCAGCGCCGCGTGCGGGCGGCCCGATTCCAGCAGGTAACAGCCGCGGGCCAGCCGGTACATCGGGCCGAAGGACGAGTCCCACATCTCGTCGGGGACCGGACGCTCCAGGTAGCGCATCGCCTGGTTCGGATCCCCCATGAGGGTGTGCGCGCCGATCAGGACCGACAGCGGCATCCCGACGGCGACGCCCCAACTGCGGTCGGGCAGCAGCTCCAGCGCCTGCGCGGCGCTCTGCGCAGCCGCGCGCAGGTCTCCCAGGTGCCACCGCAGGTGAGCGCGCAGACCGCCCAGGAGTGCCTTGCGGGCCGGGAGTTCGTCCGGGGTGAGCCGACTCCACTGGTCCTCGCAGAGCTGGTCGGCCAGCGTCATCTCGCCCTTGCGGGTGAGCTCCAGCAGGGCTGCGAGATCCAACTCCCGCAGCCAACGGGGGTTGATGGCCGCGGGTACGAACCGTTGCTCGGGAGCCTCGTGGCCGTTGCCTCCGGGCGGGGTGGCCCCGGACGGTGTGGCCCCGGGTGGGCGCAGCAGGCTGCGGCCGCCGAGGGCGGGCGCGGCGCAGGACGCGGGCGCCGCCACCGGCGCGCGCCGACCCGAGGTTCCGGCCACGCCGGCGTCGTAGAAGTAGGCGTGCACCACCGGATCGCCGAGCAGCTCCGGCCACAGGCACCCGATCAGCGCGCGGAACTCCCGCACCTCCTCGTGCACATGGGCCGGTTCGCAGGTCTCGACCAGGCGGGCCATCACCTCCCGCGCGCGGTCGCGACTGCCGAACCAGAGGAACCAGAGGACCAGGAGCCGCAGCGCGCCGCAGTTCGCCTGCCCGGCGCGCGCCGCGGCCAACAGCCGGTTCACGTCTGGCTCCGCGGCCAGCGGATTGACATAGCACTGCGTGCCGATCAGCGAGGCGATGACCCTGCTGCGCTGCGCGTGGTCGAGCTCGGCCCGGTCGGCCAGGCGCAGACAGGCGAGTGCCCGGTCCGCCCGGCCGGCCATGAGGAGTTGCTGCCAGGCGAGCCGCAACACCCGTACCTGGGACGGGTCGGGCCGCTCGTCCGCGGCGACGAGGTGGTGCGCGACGGAGGGCGCCGGGGCGCCCTCGCCGAAGAGTAGCGCGGCAGCCCGCGCGTGCAGGCCGGGCAGTTCGGCGGCGAGCATGCTCAAGGCGGCGCCGGGGACGGCGGGGTGGCGGAAGCCGTCGCTTCCCAGCAGGCCCGCGCGTTCGAGTTCCGCGACGTGCTGCTCGATCTCCTCGGGGTGACGCTCCAGCAGGCGCGCGGCCCGTAAGGGATCGGCGTCGTCACCCAGCACGGCGAGGGCCTGGACGGTCTCTGCCAGCCGGGGGTGGCGGACCAGCGCGGCGGCGTAGGCGGTGCGGAAGGCGGCCCCGACGTGGATCGGCGACGGCGGGCCTGCGGCTCCGTCCGGGTGCAGGTCGCGGACCAGCGCGGTGGCCAGTGCGGGGTTGCCGCCGCTGATCCGGTGGACCGCCCCGGCCAGCTCGCGGGACGCATCGGCGCCGGCCTCGTGCTCCAGTAGCCGTTCGACCTCGTCCTCGCGCAAGGTGGCGGCCTCGATCAGCCGGGCGTCGCAGAGACCGATGAATTCGAGGTGGTCGCGGATACCGTCGCGGGAGGTGCGCGGATAGGCCATCACCAAGGTGATGCGGTGGGCCCGGGCCCGGCGGGCCAGGTGGAGCAGACAGGACTGCGAGGCCGGGTCCACGTGGTGGGCGTCGTCGACGAGGACGAAGCCGCCGGCGGGCCCGGCGGCCGCGACCAGCGCGCAGATCAGCTCCTGCACGACGTGCGCGGGTTGGGCTCCGGGCCGGTCGGCGGTCGACGAGTCGGGGGACGTGCCGGTCGATGTGCCGGGTGAGGCGCTCGACGACGCGCCGGGTGCGTCGGCGAGCGCCGCACCCTCGACGAGTCGGTGCACGGCCGCACGGACGGCACCGGGAATCCCGGATCCGTGCACGAATTGTTCGAGGAAGGAAAAGGGGACCGCGCGCTCATCGCGAAAGCCGGTGGCATGCAGGCATACCGAACCGGATGCGACGGCGCGTGCTTTCACCTTGTCCAGCAGGAACGTTTTCCCTGTTCCCGGGCCCCCCTCCAGGAGGATGACGCCACCGCGCTGTTCGGCCCGTTCGACGATCTCATCGGCATAGGACAAAATCCCGCAGCTTTCCATTCGCATCCCACCGTCCCGTTCCCATGCGAGGAACAGCACGGAACGGAACGGACCCGATCGGCAGGGCAGGCGGCCTCCGGCCCAGCGGTGATCGAGTCTACGTCGGGAGCGGTGGGGCATCGGGGAGCAGGGATCGATATTCCGCCATTGTCCTGACAAACGAACGGAATCGGACGCGCGCGCTCAAGCGCTCCCGCGTTCACGGACTCTTCTGCGTGCGCCCATCATTGGCCGGAACAGCACGGTCCACTCGCTGCGGAAGACCGGTCCTGGCGGATGTGTAGATCGCCGTCACCACGGCCACCGCCTGGCGCCCACCCGCCCCGTCCACGAGCGGCGGCCGCCCCTCGCGCACGGCCTCGCAGAAGTCCAGGAGCTGGTCCCGGTGCGGCTGGTACAGCAGGCCCGAGGCGTCCCGGGCGCCCTCGCCCGTCAACTCCGCCGCGTAGGCGGCGGACTGGTCGGCGGCGCCGAACGCCCCGTAGGCGGGCGCGTCCTCGCCCTCCGCGGCGAGGTGCAGGTAGGCGAGCTTGTCGTCGTCGATGACCACGGAGCCCCGGTCGCCGTTCACCGCGGTCCGGGCGGTGCGCCCCGGGTAGGCCGCCGTGGAGGCGAGCAGGGTGCCCAGCGCGCCGTTCGCGAAGCGCAGGCTCGCCGTCGCCACGTCCTCCACCTCGATGCCGGGATGGGCCAGCCGTGCGGTGTGCGCCGCCACCTCCACCACCGGCCCGGCCAACCACTGCACCAGGTCCACCGCGTGGATCGCCTGGTTCATCAGCGCTCCGCCACCGTCCAGGGCCCGCGTGCCGCGCCAGGTGCCGGAGGCGTAGTACGAGGGTCCGCGCCACCAGGACAGTTCGGTCATGACCGAGGTCACCCGGCCCAGCCGACCCGATTCGATCGCCGTACGGGCCAGCCGGGCGGCGGGGTCGAAGCGGTGTTGGGACACCACACCGAGCGTCCGCCCCGTCTCCCGGGCCACCGCGATCAGCCGGTCGGCGGCCTGCGGCGTCACATCGACCGGCTTCTCCACCAGTACGTGCTTGCCCGCGCGCAGGGCCGCCTCGGCCAGCTCCGCATGGGTGCCGCTCGGAGTGCACACGAGTACGGCGTCCACGTCCCGCCGGGCGAGCAGTCCGGCCACGTCGGTCGCCGCGCAGCCCACCTCGGCCGCGAGCGCCGCGGCCCGCACCGGGTCCCGGCCGACGACCGCCGCCAGCCGTGCCCGGCCGGCCAGTTCCGCGTCCTCGCGCGTCAGCAGCCGGGCCAGGAAGCCGCCGATCGACCCGCAGCCGATCACTCCGAACGTGAGCACGGGATCTCTCCTCCAGTCGGGGCCGTGGGGTCGGCCCGGGTAGTGCGGGTAGTGCGAGTCCGGGTGGTCCGGGTGGTGCGCGTAGCGCCGGGGGACGGCGCTCCCGGTCGTCGAGCTCGGCCGGGCCCCTGCCCGTATGGGCAGGGCCAGGTGCAGGGGCCCGGCCGCCGCTCAGGTGCGGACGGAGGGCGGTCGGAGACCGGGGTGCGCGCCCCGGGAGGTCCCGACGGGCCGCTCGGGGTGGGCCGCCTCGGCCAACAGGCCGATGCGCGCCGCGCCCCGCAGGTCGAGACCGGGCGGGCCGGTGGGGGACAGCAGCGTCGCCACCGCCCACCGCAGGGCGTTGTCCAGCGGGGAGTCGTGGATCAGCCACTCGCGCCGTAGCCCCGGCCCCTGCGCGGTGAGCCGGTGGGTGTTGCGCGGCAGCCGGGTGCCCCGGGGCAGGGTCACCGGGTCCAGGTCCAGGCCGAAGCGCACCGGCCCGGCCAGCACGTCGACGTGGCGCTGCCTGCTCTCATCGGCCGCGACGGGCAGATCGAACCAAGCGGGCACCTCGACCTGCCCGGAAGGGTCGGGGCCGACGATGGTGGAGTACAACTCGATGTCCACGCCGTCGGCCACGGCCCGCTCGTGCGCGGCGGTACTGGTCAACTCGGGGTCGATCGCCACCTGGAGGGCGCACGCCTGCGGGTCGGTGCCCATGTAGCGGTCGTACGTCTCCGGCGGCAGCGCGCCGCGGACCAGGGCCAGCATGTGCAACCACTCGTAGCCGAAGACGCCGTAGTCGTGGTCGACGAACCGGCCCGCGGCGATATCGGCCCGCCGGTCCTTGCCGAAGCCGACGCGGACCGCGCGCAGCGCGTGCCCGGGCGTCAGCTCTTGGCGCATGCTCCGCAGCAGGGCCATCGCCCGGGAGTGCTGGTACTGGTCCATGACCACCAGCCGGGCCTCGGGGTGGGCGTCCAACAGGGAGGTCAGCTCGGGGATCTCCCACGCGCGGCACAGCGGCTTCTCGACCAGCAGTCGGGCCGCCGGGTCCACGGCGAGCACCCGCGCGACCGTCGCCACGTGGGTGGCGGTCGGCGAGCACACGGACCAGACGTCGACGGGACGGCGGGCGGCCCCCTCGACCGAGTCGAAGACGGGAACCGCGGGCGGCACGGCACCCGGTGCGGGATCGGCCACGCTGACGTCGAACCCGAGCTCGCTCAGCAGCCGTTGGTGCAACCGGCCGGCGGCCCCGTACCCGACCACGCAGACGCGGGTCCCGGACGTGCGGGCCTTCACCGGGCCACCGGGACCGGTGAGGCCGGTGCGACCGGTACGGCGAGTACGGCGGGGGCCGTCGTGGCCGTCGGAGCCGTCGCGGCGCCGCGGTGGCGGGTGCCGGAGGCCAGGTACTCCTCGTAGTAGGCGCTGAACAGCCCGGCCTCGTGGATCTCCCGGTCCACGGGCTCCAGGTGGATGCCGGGGGCGAGCCCGCCCGCCTCGCGGCACAGCAGCTTCGCCGCGATCAGGGTGCCGGCGCGGTAGGCGTCGTAACCGCGGTTCGCGATGCCCTCGTACTCGAAGAGGTTGAGCGAGCGGCCGTCCCCCAGCAGGGTGGCCGTGGCGCCGCCGGGCAGGGTGTGGCGGACGCCGACCTGGGGGACCGGCGTGGAGCGCAGCCCCTCGAAACCCTCGCTGAGCAGGCTGAAGTCCTTCGTGGCGAACCCCGCGAGGTAGACCCCGTCGGGCAGCAGCGGCAGATCGTCGTGGGTGAGGGCGAGTTCACCGCTGTTGCCGATGATCAGGAAGGGCGCGTGGGCGCCGAGCGCCTCACCCATGCTGCGGTACGTCTCGTACCCGTGCTCCGCGGCCGTGATCAGCGCCAGGACGTCCGTGTCCACCACGGCCACCCGGCAGCCCAGCGCGCGCAGCGCGTGCGCCACGCGGCCCCCGAGCGTGCCGTAGCCCAGCAGCAGCACGTGCCGGCCGATGAACTTCTCGCCCGGCAGGATCGCACGCAGTCGGCGTACGCACGAGTCGGCGATCTCGTTGTAGCCGAGCATGCTCTTCAGCCGCGAACGCGCCATGTTGAGCACCGGGATGGTCAGTTCGCCGGGCGCGCCCGCGATCCGCTTCAACCCGCTCACGGTCAGTTCCACGGCGCCGTCGATGCCGTCCTCCAGGACGCCCTCGGCCCCGTAACCCTGCGCGAGCAGACCGCCGTCGTCGATCACCAGCACCTTGCGGCCCGCGGCGTGCGCGCGGCGCACGAAGTCGTCCACCTGCTCGTTGACCGCGAGGGCGTACGCGCGCGCCGAGGTGTCGGCCGAGCCGTTGATGACCGAGTTGTCCAGGGTGTCGCTCCGGTAGCCGCGGTGCAGGAACCAGGAGTGCACGCGGTCGCGGTGCAGGGTCCGGTCGCCCTTGGAGAGCGCGAAGATCCACTGAGGGTCGATCCCGGCCCGCTCCATGCCCAACAGGAAGCCGACGCTGTTCTCCACGTAGTGGTCGCGGAAGATCAACGCCCAGTCGCGGAAGGCCGGTTCCCCGATGGAGTACCGGGCCACCAGCGGCATGCCGGCCACGATGGTCTCGACCTCCGCGGGCGTGTAGCAGCGGCCGCGCAGGGTCAGTGCCCCGACGATGCGGTCGAAGACGGCCCCGGCCCGCTCGGAGAGCGGTCCGTCGGCCGACAGCAGCACCTGGGTGCGGGCCGCCGGGGGAGCGACGGCGTCGAGGGTGTCCGGGGCGGCATCGGCGAGGGGTCGACTGCGCAGCCGTACGGAGGTGCCGTCCAGGTCGAACAGCAGTCCCCCGACGGCCGGTTGCCCGGGAGTCGGCGCCCCGGGCTCCGGTTCCCCGAGTGGAACGCCCTCACCGCGCAGTACCGAGCGGACGGTCGCGTCGACGTCGTGGGGCGTCATGCGACCGTCGAGGACCTCGTACCGTCCCGTGCCCGGGCACGGGACGGCGACGTCCTCCAGCGCGACACCCCTGGACTCTCCTTCGGTCAACGTCATCGTTCCAACCTCTTCTCGTCGTGGAGCTGGCCGGCGGTCCGGGCGTCCGGCACACCGGCGGGGAGCGGCCGGCGCCGCCTCCCGGAGCGGGGAGTCGGGAGCGGGGGGCGGGATCCGCGGCGCGGTGACGGCCCGTGGGGTGGGGCCGGGGGCCGCGTGGGCCTTCCCGGGTCGCTTCGCACGGGGCCCGTCCGGCACATCGGGAGCCTATGGAGGTCTCCGGTCGACGCCCCAGCCCCTACGACCCCTACGACCCCCTACCGATGACCGGGGGCGGGGGCGCGGGGTGCCGTGCGGATCCGGAGCCGTGGCCGCGGCGGTCCGGGGCGGGTCCGGGGCGGTGGCCGGCGCAGGAGCCGGCACGGGGGGCCGGGGCGGTGGCCGGGCGAGGGGCCGGGCGCACCCCGGCCCGGTGCGTCCCCGGACGCACCGCGCCACCCGCCGTCCAGGTACGCGATAGGGGGTCGTAGGGGTCGTAGGGGCTGTGGCAGCGGCCGGCGGTCTTCGTAAGGTCGCCGTGCCGGGGCGGCCCGGGTGCGCTCGGCCTCCCGCATCCCGGTCCGGCACGGTTCCCCGACCGTACGTCCCGTACCTCCACGCCCTTTGGGGGTCCCCGTGCCGCCCCTGCCCCCCACGCGCCCATGAACCTGCCCGGGAGCCCCTCGTGACCCATGTCCTCTTCGCCATTCCCGACGACGAATTCGACCGTGAATTCCTTCAGTTGCCACTCGACGTGGCCAACGCCTGCGCGGTGCTGCGCGCCGAGGGCGTGCGCGTGTCCGTCTGGGACAACCGCCTCACCGATTCCCCGCCGGACACCGACGGCGCCCCCGACGTCGTGGTCGTGATCACCGCCATCGCCGACCGCGCGCAGTGCTACCCGCTCGTGCTGGACCCGGTCAAGGAGATGGCGGAGCAGGCGCGTCGGCAGTGGCCGCGGGCGACCCTGCTCGCCTGCGGACCGCACGCCACCCAACTCCCGGACGCCACCCGCCGCGAACTGGGCGTCGACTTCGTCGCCCGCGGCGAGACCGACTCCGCCGGCATCCAGGCGGTGCGCGACCTGATCGCGGGTCGACCATCCCTGCCCGTGATGCCGCTGGTGGACAGTTATCCGCAGCTCGCACCCGAGCAGTGGCCGCTGCCGGCGTACGACCTGTTCGACATGAGTTCCTACACCGCCGAGGTGTTCACGGACGGCCAGGTGCGCCGCGGCTCGTGCGGCATCGTGCTCGGGGTGCGCGGCTGCACCTACGGCTGCACCTTCTGCCACCTGCCGTTCGGCACCCGCATGCGCCCGCAGCCCGTGGAGCGCACCCTCGCGGAGATCGCCGCGATGCGCGAACGCGACGTGGACTTCATCTTCTTCCTCGACTACGTCTTCGGGCTCCACCCCACCTACTACCGGGACCTGTGCCGCGGCCTGACCGGGCAGGACATCGGCTGGACGGGCCAGAGCCGGGCCGAGGTCGTGCTGCGCACGGACGTGGAGGAGTGGGCGCGGGCCGGCTGCAAGGGCATGTGGCTCGGCGCCGAGTCCCCGGGCATCGCCGACACACCGGTCGGCAAGCGGATCAAGCCCGGGGTGACCAACGCGGCGGTGCAGAAGCTTCAGGACGCGGGGGTCACGCCGTTCGCGTTCGTCCTCATCGGCCTGCCCGACGATCCCGCCTGCGAGAACGGCGACCTGCTGCAATGGGCGACGGACCTGCCCGGCTACTTCGGCCTCAACCAGCTCTTCCTGCGTCCCGGCACCAAGCTGTACGACCAGTTGGCGCCCCGCTACAACGACGGCAGGATGCCGACCACCTGGGCCGAGGTGGAGGCCGTGACCCGGCGCTACCGGGAGAGCTACCCCGTGGACCTCGACGAGCTCTGGGGGCAGCTGTCCCGACTGCCCAACTACCTCGGCAACGCCATGGCGGAGCTGTGAGGCTCGCGGAGGTCACCTCGTGACGAGCGCGGGGGTCGGCTCGCGGTGAGCGCGACACCGTCCGCGCCGCCGCGGCCGGGGCGGCTCGGCGCGGCGCTCGGCCTGCCCCGGCTGGACGGTCAGCGGCGCCTGCTCGCCGCCGTGGCGATCGACAGCACCGGCAGCGGCCTGGCCCTGCCCTTCCTGCTGCTCTACCTGACGTGGCAGGACCGGATGACGGCGGCCACCGCCGGAACGCTGCTGACGGTGGCCGGCGCCGCAGCGCTGGCCGCCGGTCCCCTGTCGGGGCCGCTGATCGACCGGTGGGGCCCGCTGCCCCTGGTCCAGGCGGCCCACGTGCTGCGCGCGACGGCCTTCTGCGTCTACCTGGCGACCGGCTCCCCGACGACACTGCTGGTCGCGGCCACCCTCGCGGCGCTGGGGGACAACCTCTTCTGGCCCGCCAACAGGGCCTTCCTCGCCCGCCGGTGCCACCCCGGCGAGCTGATGCGTTGGTACGGCCTCGAACGCACCCTGCGCAACGCCGGGATGGCCGTCGGCGGGCTCGCGGCCGGTTTTCTGGCCGGGCACGGCCTGAGCGGCCTGCGCCTCGTCCTCGCGGCGAACGCGGCCAGCTACCTCCTCGCCACCGTCCTCATCGCGCTGCTGCCGGCCACCGACCGGCGCCCGTCCGCCGGTCCGGTGCCGGCGGCGCCCGGGAACCGTACGGTCGGCCCCCGGCCCGGAGGCGCCTACCTCGCCATGGTGGCGGCCAACACGGTGCTCGTGCTCGTCTGCACGGCGCTGCCGGTGCTCGTGCCGCTCTACGTCGTCCAGCAACTCCGGCAACCCGCCTGGGTCGTGGGCGCGGTATTCGCGCTGAACACCCTGCTGGTCATGGCGGGCCAGTCGCTGGCGGTGCGGTACCTGGAGCGGCGCGAGCACCTGCGGACCCTTCAGCGGGCGGCTCTGGTGTGGTCCGTAGCGGCCGTGCTGTTCGGTGCGGCGAGCGGGCTGCCGCGCTCGGCCGCGCTGCCCCTCCTCGCGCTCGCGGTGCCGGTGTTCACCGCGGCCGAGCTGATGCACGCCCCGACCAGCGACGTCGTGGCCGTCCGGATGGCCCCGGACGCCACGCCCGGCCGGCACCTCGGCCTGCACCAGCTGTCCTGGGGGATCGGCGCCGCGATCGCCCCGCTGACCCTGACCGCGGCACTGGCCCTGGGCCCCCGGTGGCCGTGGGCGCTGCTGGCCGTGGCCGCGCTGGCCGCCGCCGCCGCGCTGGCCGGCGTACGGCGCGCCGCCGGCCCGGTCCTCCCGGAGGGCGTGAGCGGGGCGGCGGGCGCCCGCACGGGTTCGGAAGCAGGCGGCGATTCGGGCAGCGATCCCGGCAGCGGTGCAGGAAGAGAAACAGGAAGAGAAACAGGAAGAGACGCGTGATGGCAGAAGAGATGGTGTTCTGGGACTACTCGAGGTCGCAGGCACTGAGCCGCTACAACGGCGCGAAGATCCCCGCGCGCGAGCTGGCGGAACTGTGCGCCCTCCGCAAGGACGCCGAGTCGGTCGACGACGCACCGCTGCCTTCCCCGGACGCGATGGCGGACATCCATCCGCTGGCGCTCAAACGGCCCGGCCGGTGGGAGGCCGCGATCGCGGCGACGATCTACGCGTGCAGCGGCCAGGTCGCCGTGCGCCAGGAGATCATCAAGGCGAGGGAGCTGCTGGACCGGCTGCCGCGTACCGACCGCACCGCCCTGACCGTCCCGCGCATGCTGGCGCTGGTCCCCACCATGGTCGCCGGCTTCCGGTTCAGCCGGCAGGGCGAGACGTTCAACCCGGAGGCGAACCGTTACCTGGACGGCGCGTGCTTCCTCTCGGCGCTGCTGCGGGACAGGCCGGCCCTGGCCGTGGAGATCGGGCTGTGCGCGCACCGCGCCGGTGTGGGCGACCCCCGGCTGCCCGAGCACGTCGACCCCGCGGGATCGAGCCGGATGGTGGCCTTCGTCGCCTCGCTCCTCGACAACTCGCAGGCGAAGGCGCGCACGGTCAACGTGTCCCAGCAGACGGCGACCGGCCGGGCCGCCGGCACGGTGCACTCCCTCGTCTTCCTGCGCTACGCGCGCGACGGCAGGACGGAGCACCTGCTCCGCACGCTCGACCAGCACGCGGACGACGTGATGGCGCTGTTGGCGCGCCACAACACCCTCTCGGACACGGAGTTCCGCTTCACCCCGCTGGATCCCTTCAGCGAGACGGTCGAGCGGGACATGACGGAGGCTTTCGGCCCGGACTGGTCGGGCGCGCCCGCACAACCGAGGTGGATCAAGGGCGGGACGCTGGACGCGGCCGTCGAGGCCGCGAAGGGGACGATGCTGCGGTTCATGCGGAACGAGCCGTACGACCTCGACGAACTGCTGGCGGTCCACGCGGACTCCGAGGACCCGAGCGAGCGCGGCACATCGGCGCTGCGCTGGTTCGACCGGCACCAGCGCCGGCCGCTGGAGGTCAAGGCCCGCTACGACGTCGCCTTCCACTACCGGCTGGCCACGACGACGCTGAGCAGGGACGGCGTGGGCATCGGCATGGAGCGCGGCTGGGACGCGTACCAGTGGCTCGCGTGGAACGCCGCGTACGGATCGGCGCGTACGGCGATGCCGCTGCTGTACGCCAGGAGCACGACCGAGCCCGCGAGTCACGTGTCCCTGCGGAGCTTCAACCTCCGACAATTCTGGTGAGCCGTGTCGGACCCCGGGCACGGGGGCCCGGCGGCCGTACGGTCGGGCCCGTGGTCGAGGAGGACCTCTGATGCGCAAGGTGACCTATTCCATGGGCGTCTCGCTCGACGGATACATCGTCGGGCCGGACGGCGGCTTCGACTGGACGGATCCCGACGAGGAGCTCTTCCGGTTCATCACGGACGAGTTCCGGGGGGTCGGTTGCCACCTGATGGGTCGACGGCTGTACGAGACGATGCTGTACTGGGAAACCGCCGAGCAGGATCCGTCGCTGGACGACACCATGCGGGAGTGGGCCGGGCTGTGGAACCCGCTCCCCAAGGTGGTGTTCTCCACGACCCTGACGGCGGTGCGGGGCCGTGCGCGGCTGGCCTCCGGCGGCCCGGCGGAGGAGATCGAGCGGTTGCGGGCCGAGCCGGGGGAGGGCGAGATCGCGATCGGCGGTGCCACCCTCGCCGCCGCGGTGGCCGAGGCGGGCCTGATCGACGAGTACCGGGCGCGGATCCACCCGGTGCTGCTGGGCGGCGGCATCCCCTTCTTCCCCCGCGGCGAGCGCCGGGTCGACCTCGAACTCGCGGAGACCCGGACCTTCCCCACGGGAGTCGTCCACCTCCGCCACATCGTGATCCGTTAGGCCGGCCGGGGGGTCCGGCGACTTGGGCAGCCCCCGCGCTCAGTCGGTGGAGCCCCCGTCGAGGAAGGTGGCGAGGCCGTCCAGGAGGCGCTGGAGGCCGAACTCGAAGAGGGCGTCGAGGTCGAAGTCGTACCCGACCGCGGCGAGGCGGGAGAGTGCGGGGAAGCGGCCGCTGCTCATGGCCGCCAGGAGCGCGGGCTCCTGGGTGTCCATCCACTGCTCGCTGTCGAGCCCGCTGTCGGCCTCGGCCTCCCGCTCCGACTCCAGGTTGGCCGCGATGCCACGGGCGTAGTTCAGCAGCGTGAGGTGCGCGGTGAAGGCGGTCTGCAGGTCGAGTCCGTGCGCGTGCAGGGTCGCGAGCATCCACTCGCTGTACGACAAGCCCGAGACGATCACCTGGGGGCGCGTCACCGAGAGGGCCGGTGCGAGCCAGGGGTGGCGGCGGAAGAGGTCCCAGAGCTGCCGGGCCGCCAGCTCGATCGCCTCCCGCCAGCCCTCCGGCCGCTCGGCGGGCAGCGGGCGTTCCGCCATGACGGCGTCCATCATCCGCGTGAGCAGGTCGTCCTTGTCCGCCACGTGGCGGTACAGCGACATGGTCGCCACCCCGAGGTCGGAGGCGACCCGGCGCATCGAGACCGCCGCCAGTCCCTCCGCGCCCGCGATCGCGACGGCGGCGCCGACGATCCGGCCCAGCGTGAGCCCCGTGTGGAGCGAGGGGGCGGCGTCGGGTGTCCCGCCAGGGCGAACGGGGGGCGTGGGAGGTGCGGGACGGGCGGGAGCCGTGGGGCGGCCGGCCCGCGGCGGGCCGGCCGGGGCCGCCACGACCGTCCCGACGCCGGGGACGACGCGGACCGCGCCGTCCCGGCGCAGTTCGGCGAGCACCTTGCTGGCGGTCGCCATCGCGACGCCCCACTGCCGGGTGATCTCGCGGGTCGACGGCACGCGCTCTCCGGGCGCCAGTTCGCCGGCCTCGATCCGCCGCCGCAGCTCGCCGACGATCTGGCTGTAGCGCGGTACCGCCCGTTCGCTCACCGACACTCCTCCGCACTAGTGCACCATGATGCGCGCCATCCTAGCCGCTGACGCCGGCCGAGCGGCGGGCGCGAGCGGTTTCTCACTCCTCCGCACTAGTGCGGTGCAGCACAACTCACTTTACCTGAAGGGGATTTCTCGCTTGTGCACTACTACGCGTACGGCGTACATTCGCAGCATGGCGAACAACGAGGTACTCATCTGTGGCGCTGGCATCGCGGGGCCCGCGCTGGCGTACTGGCTACGCAAGGCAGGATTCGAGGTCACGATCGTGGAGCGCACCCCGGCACCCCGCCCCGGTGGGCAGACCGTGGATCTGCGCGGCGCCGGCCGCACCGTGATCGAGCGGATGGGCCTGATGGATCGGGCCAGGGCCGAGAGCGTGGACCAACGCGGTCTCGCGCTCGTCGACGCCACCGGCCGCACCACCGCGCGGATGCCGGCCGACAGTTTCGGCGGTGAGGGGATCGTCTCCGAGATCGAGATCCTTCGCGGCGACTTGGCCCGCCTCCTGTACGAGGCCACCGCGGCGGACACGGAGTACCTCTTCGACGACACCGTCACCGGCATCGAGCAGGGAGCGGGCGGGGGCGGTGACGGGGTCACCGTCACCTTCGAACGGGCCGCGCCGCGCCGGTTCGGGCTCGTCATCGGCGCCGACGGGCCGCACTCCGTGGTGCGCGCGCTGGCCTTCGGCCCGGAGCGGGACTTCGTCCGCCCCATCGACGTCTACACGGCCTGGTTCACCGCCTTCGACGGCCCGGACCTGAACCACGTCGACCTCGACGGCTGGTTCCTCATGCACAACGCGCCCGGCGGCCTGGTCGTCTCCGCCCGGCCCGGTCGCCTGCCCGGCGAGATCAAGGCAGGCTTCAGCTTCCGCTCGCCGGCGCTCTCCTACGACCGCCGTGACGTCGCCGCCCAGCAGGATCTCGTGGCCCGGCGCTTCGACCGGGTCGGCTGGAAGACCCCCGCCCTGCTGCGGTCGATGCGCACCGCCCCGGACTTCTTCTTCGATTCCATGGGCCAGGTGCGCCTCGACAGCTGGTCGCGCGGCCGCGTGGCCCTGCTCGGCGACGCCGGATACTGCGCGACCCCGCTGACCGGCCTCGGAACCAGCCTCGCTCTGGTCGGCGCGTACGTACTGGCCGGTGAACTGGCCGCGGCCGCGGGGGACCACGGCGTCGCCTTCCGCCGCTACGACGAGGTGATGCGCCCGTACGTCGACCAGGCACAGCAGCTGCCGCCCGGCGGGGCCGCCGGGTACGTGCCGTCGAGCCGCCTCGGCATCCGCATGCGCGACCTCTCGATGCGGTCGATGACCCGGTGGCCGATGCGGAACCTGCTCGCCGCGCAGTTCGCCAAGGCGGGGGACATCGCACTGCCGGACTACGGTCTCGCCGCACACCCGCGCTGATCGGCCGTAGTCATGGAACACCGCAGGTCGGGTAGACGGGGATCACGGGCCCACGACGTCCACACGTGCCCCGTTCGGGAGACCGAGAGGCGGCACCATCATGACGCGCAATCGAGCGAGCGCCCCCACGCACCATCCCCGCCACGAACGCCGCGGCGAGGCCCGGCTCCCGGCGGTCGCGGCGACCCTGGCGGCGATCGGCTTGTACCTGGCCCTGCCGCAGCAACTGCTGGTCACTCCCCGGTACGTGCTCCCGGCCCTGGAAGTGCTTCTCCTGCTGCCGCTGATCGCCATCAACCCGAGACGGCTGACCCGCCAGACCAGGACGTTCCGCGCGCTGTCCCTGTCCCTGGTGTTCCTCATCGCGGCGAGCAACCTGGTGGCCCTCGGCCTGCTCGTCGACCAGCTGGTGCACGCCAAGGTCGAGGACGGCCGCTCGCTGCTGATCGCGGCCCTCCAGGTCTGGCTGACGAACATCATCGTCTTCGGACTCGGCTACTGGGAACTCGACCGTGGCGGCCCGGTGAGCAGAACCCAACTGCCTCGATCCGAACTGCCCTTGGCGGACTTCCGGTTCTCCCAGGACGAGAACGACGACGCCGTCGGCGAGGTCGCGGACGGAGCGAGCAAGGCGTCGGACTGGGTGCCCACGCTCGTCGACTACCTGTACGTGTCCGTCACGAACTCCACCGCCTTCAGCCCGACGGACACCATGCCGCTGTCCCCCCGGGCGAAGCTCATGATGGCCGTCCAGAGCGTGGCGGCCCTGCTGACCTCGCTCCTGGTGATCGCCCGCGCGGTCAGCATCCTGCACTGAGTCGAGCCGCCCCACCGGGTGTGCCCCACGGGGCGTGGACCAGCGGGTTTCACCCGGCGGTGGGCGGGCAGCCGCCACGGAGGGAGGGGGACGCACCGACGCACCGGGATGTAACGCCATGGGAAGCGACTTCCACATAGAAGTGCGGCACTACGGACCCACCGTGCACCTCACTCCGGTCGGTGCGCTGGACGTCGGCGCGGCCCCCGGCTTCGACCCGTTGCGCTACGTCCTCGGGGGTGACGTCTGCGTAGTGGTCTGCGACATGAGGCACGTGCCCTTCATGGACCTGCCGGGACTGCACCGCCTCCTCGACCTCGGTCGCCGGGCCCGGGCCCGTGGCATCGCCCTGTTCGTCTGCAACTGGCGTCGCCAGCCGCTGTGCCTCTTGGACCGGATCGACGAGGTCGGCCTGCCCGGAGCGGACCGCGGCCGCCCGGCCGGGCTCCGCCGCGCAGTCACCCACGACCTGCGCCGCACCCTCGCCACCCCGGGGCCGGATCCGGCCCCGTCCCCCGTCTCCCGGGCATCCCCGCTGCGCACGACTGAGCCGTTCCGGGCGGGGTAGGCGCCGTACGGCCCGGCACCGAGCCGGGCGCTGAGGCAGGGAGCCGGTCATGCCCCGAGGGTCCTCCCCGAAGCGGGAACGCCAGTACGAGCACATCAAGGAGTCCGCCCGCAAGCGCGGCGAGTCCACCGAGCGCGCGGAAGAGATCGCGGCCCGCACCGTCAACAAGGAACGGGCCCGGGCCGGCGAATCGAAGACCGCGAGCCGCTCCTCGATCCAGGACATGTCGTCCGCCGAGCGCGGCGGCCGGCACTCCCACAGCGGCTCGAAGGGTCCCACGAAGGAACAGCTCTACAACGAGGCCAAACAGCGCAACATCGAGGGCCGCTCGTCCATGGACAAGGCCCAACTCAAACGAGCCCTGGGCCACTGACCGGGCACCATCTTCCTATGCACATCCTTCCCTGGATGAACTCCTCGCGGGCGCCGAGCATGAACAGCACCGCCGGCAACACACCGTTCCCGGTTCCGAGGAGTTACTACGCCGCCACCTCGGGAGCGGTACGCGATATGGTTCCCGGGCTCGACCACACCCAGCCCGGCGACCCCGTGAAGGGCGCCGCAGCGGTCCTCGTCCTGGCCGACGCCGACGTCCCGCCGCTGCGGGCCCAGTCGGGCAGCGACTGCGTCGCGGAGCTGGACCGCAAGATCGCAGGGCTCCGGGCCGAGTCCGCGGCGTGGCGACACCTGGCCCTGTCGACCGACCGCGACGACGCCCGGGCCCTGGCCCGAGGAGAGTCGACGAAGCGATGAAGAGACGAAGAGACGAAGAGAGGACGGATCGCCCCCGTGACGGAACTGGGTGACTACCTGCGCGCCTGCCGCGCCCGGATGAGCGTCGAAGAGGCCGGGATCCGGACGTCCGGCCACCGCCGCGTGCCGGGGCTGCGGCGCGAGGAGCTCGCCATGATGGCGGGCGTCAGCGTCGACTACGTGGTGCGGTTGGAGCAGGGCAGGGCGAGATCGGCCTCGCCGGAGATCCTCCTGGCCCTCGCACGCGCCCTCCGTCTGCACGCCGACGAGCAGGCGTACCTGCTGCGGTGCGCGACCGAAGCCGACGCCCCCGCCCAGCGGTTGCACCCACAGCGAGCCGCGGCCCAGCAGGTATCCACCGCCACCCGGACCCTGCTGAACAGCATGACCGCGGTACCCGCCCTCGTCCTGGGACGGCGCATGGACGTCCTGGCGTGGAACCCCCTCGCGGCCGCACTGATCACGGACTTCGGGAAGGTCGCGCCGACGCACCGCAACCACGTGCGGCTGAGCTTCCTCGACCCGCACGTCCGCGGGCTCTACGCCGATTGGGAGACGGTGGCGAAGGAGTGCGTCGCCTACCTCCGCATGGACGCCGGCCGCTACCCCGAGGACCGCGCCCTGGCCGACCTCGTCGAGGAACTCTCGCTGGCGGACGAGGACTTCCGCCACTGGTGGTCCACTCACCGCGTCCGCGCCCAGCACTGCGGCCGCAAGGAGTTCCGCCACCCCCTCGCGGGTGAACTCAGCCTGGACTACCAGGTCCTGGACGTGCGCGGCGCCGCCGACCAGAGCCTCCTCGTCTACACCGCCGAACCGGGCTCCCGCACCGCGCAGGCCCTGACCTTCCTCGCCGCGATGCGCACCCCCGCCGCCGCTTAGGCTGCTCCCACCCCGCCCGGCACGGCCGGTCGGGGGTGTCGCGAGCCGATGGAGGAGAAGCGCGTGAAGCACGTGGTCGTCCTGGGGGGAAGCATCGCGGGCCTTGCGGCCGCACGGGCGGTGCGCGGCGAGGGGCATCGGGTCACGATCGTCGAACCCGACGCACCGGGCGCGGGCGGTGCCAGGGCGGGTGTGCCGCAGAGCGGTCAGCTCCACGCGCTGCTCGACATGGGTCGGCTCCAAGCGGACCGCTGGTGGCCCGGTCTCTCCGCGGAACTGCTGGCCGACGGCGCCGTTCTGGGGTCGGGCGACGAGATCCGGATGTTCGCGGACACCGTGCGCAAGGTCGACGTGCCGGGCAACGAACTGATCGGCGTGAGCCGCGCGTTACTGGAGGACCACGTCCGCCGTCGTACCCTCGCGGACGACCACGTCGACGTGGTGACCGCCAGGGCCGTCGGGCTCGCCACCCGTGGTGGGCGGATCACCGGCGTTCGGCTGCGCGCCGCTGGACCGGAGCCGGAGCCGGAGTCGAAGGCGGAGCGGACGCTCACGGCAGATGCCGTGGTGGACGCGATGGGCCGGTCGAGCCGGCTCTCCGCGTGGTTGACCGAGGTGGGCTGGGAGGCCCCGCCCGTCGACCGGATGCAGATCGATCTCGGTTACGCCACCGCGCTCTTCCGCAGGGGGAACGAACTTCCCGGGGTGGTCGTGGCCCATCAGCTGCCGTCCGTGACGGACGAGCAGGCCGACACCGGTGCCATGGCCGCGGTGGAGGGCGACCTGTGGATGGCCGTGATCGTGGCCTACGCGGACAGGCGTCCGACGCGCGACGGCGCGGAGTTCATCCGGCGCATGCGTGACATGGCCGAGCCCTTCGGGGTCGTCGCCGACGCCTGCGAGATGGTCGGCGAGGTGCGGACGTACAGCATGGGCCACTCCTTCCGCCGGAAGTGGTGGGCGGTGGAGCGCCTGCCCGGCGGGCTCTTCGTCGTCGGGGACGCGGTGGCGTCCTTCAACCCGGTCTACGGGCAGGGCATGACCAGCGCCCTGCTCCACGCCTCCTGCCTCGCGGCGCACCTGCGCGCAGGAGCGGACCTCCACGCCCCTGCCCGCGGGTACTTCGACCACGTCGAGGTGGTGGTCGACGCGGCCTGGGAGGTCTCCACGCTCGCGGACCTCGCCCAGCCGCACGTCCGGGGGCCCTACCCCAGGGGATACGCGCTGGCGCGCCGGATGTCGGAGCTGATGGCCCGGGCCTCCGTCACGGACGCCTGGGTGCACGAGCGGTTCCTCGACGTGGTGAACATGCGCAGGCGGCCGGCGGACCTGAAGACCCCGCGGTTCTGGTGGAGGGTGGCACTGGCCCTGCGTGCCCAGGCGGCGCCGGGGCGCGCCCGATAGGTCCGGGCGGGCCGGGGCGGCTACGGTGCCGGGACCGGCCGCCTCGCCTCGGCGAGGCCGGCCGCGGCCAGGACGTCCGGATGGTCGAGGTAGCCCGCGACGCGCACCAAATGGGTGCGCTGCGCGCCGGGTTCGAGACTCCCGCCGGGCAGGACCAGGCCGCTCTCGCCGCCCCGTTCGGCGCCGCTCTCGGCGAGGGCGACCGCTCGCAGGACCAGGGCGGCGGCCGCGGCGGCGCGCTCGTCCTCCAGGGGCCAACCCCTCGCGCGTGCCAGGAGGTGGACGCGCACCACCGGTTCGTCGTCGAAGTACGGGTAGAGGCTCCGGATCCCGCTCAGGATGTCCGCCGCCCGCGTCACCAGGTGCCAGTCGCGTACGTAGAGGAGGCCCAGGTCGGTGACCCGGTTGCGTTCGTCCAGGGCGATGCGGGGATCGGCCCGGTGCGTCAGCTCCCACAGGGGGGTGAGGGCCAGGTAGTCGCGCCGGTCCGCGCGCCAGAGCGAGATCGCCGCACCGGAGAAGCCCCAGTTGATGACGAGGGCCCCCACCGTGCCGGAGACGGGTCCGAGGCTGTGGAGCGGGTCCAGGGCGTGCGAGCCCAGGGCGCCCGCGACCGTCGCCGGCATGACGCAGGCGACGTACCCGGCGATGAACCAGGTCGCGAGGGAGATGTGCCGCAGGGCCCGGCGCAGCCGTGGATCGCTGTGGGAGGAGTGCGCGTTGCGACGGAAGCGGACGGCCGTCGACACCGAGGCGTACGCGAGCCCGAGTTGGAACGCGGCCAACATCACCAGGGCCCCCGGGTCCTGGCCGTAGGCGATGTTGAAGTCCAGCGGATGGGCTGCGTCGTCGAGGTCGCCCGCGGCGAATCCGGCCACCATGGCGACGGCCGCGGCGCAGTACACGGCCAACGGTCGCACGAGCCGCCCCCGCCCGGGCGCCGCCTTCGAGGGCCGGGCAACGGGGGAGGCGGAGGCGGGGGCGGCGGGCCACCACATCAGGGACATCACGTGCGTGTGGGCGAAGAAGGCGAGGATGCAGACGAAGACCACCGGCTCGGCCACGTTCGCGGAGCCGGTGAGACGGGCGAGGGCGCGCCACACGAGCGGTGTCGCCACCAGGAAGGCCACGACGCCGACCGCCGAGCAGGTGGTGATCAGGCGCAGGGCCGTGGACCGTTCGCGGCGCCAGGCGGCGTACTTGCCGAGCGTGGTGCACGACGCCACCACGACGATGATCAGGTAGACCACGTCGGCCGCGCCCTCAGACACCGGTCGTCCCCCTGTGGCGCAGTGCCGATGCGGCCGGGGCTCCCGGTCCCGGGCCCGTACTCGTGTGGGCGATCATGCTGACGATGAGTCGGCCGAGGGTCTCCGCCTCCCGTTCGGGGAGGGCTTCGCCGTGCGACCGGTTCGGGTGTGGCCCGTCGAAGTAGGACCGTGCCAGCATCATGCGGCTGATGCGCGGATCGAGCGCCGGTGCGAGCCCGGCGAGGAGTACGGACTGCAGTTCGTGGCCCACCGTCTGCGGGTCGTGGCCCAGGAAGGCGTGCGCGAGCTCGTGGGCGATGACGACGTGCTGCAGGATGGTCGGCGAGTTCTTGTCGACCACGAGGGTCAGTTCGGTGGGGGCGTGGAGCAGTCCGCCGGTGAAGGGGTGCCGTAGGGGGAGGTAGAGGATCCGGATCGGCGTGCCGCAGCTGACGGCGACCGCGTCGCGGACTTCTTCCAGGGTGGGGTGGGCGGACAGCCCGAGCTGGGCCGAGAAGCGCTTGCGCAGCTTGCGCAGGGTGCGGATCTCCCTGACCGTGCCCGCGACGAGACCTATGGTCCGGCGGACTGCCTGCATGGATCGTTCTCCCCACATGACCTGCGTGTCGGCGGAAGCGTGCGACGGATCGGCCGCACCACGCGCGGACGTTCCCCTGTGTGCCGGACCGCCGACGGTGACGGACTAGTCCAGGCGCGAGGCGAACCGTAAGTCGGCGGGCGCGGGGGCGGCGGCGGGCGAGAGGGCCGCGGAGGCACTGACTCTCGGTGAGCGCGGGGGCCGTGCGCGACCGGGTCCGTCCCCGACACGGGTCTGGTCAGCCGGGGAAGGGCTGACGGGGCGGTGCGCCCGTGCCTGGATAATCACACTGGGTAGCCTGTACGTTCCCCGCGGGGGAGATCAAGTAGGAGAGGCTTCCGGTCGGCGCACTTCCCGGATCGGAAGCCCCGATGGGAGGGTGAGTGCGAGCAGGGGACACGGGTGGGCGACTCGATCGGCTGGACCTCTCGGCCGAGGCGCGGGAGGTCTTCCTGCACCTGTCGGACGGAGGGCCGCTGCCGGACCCCGGGAGCGGACCCGCGCGCGCCCGCCAGGAGCGCGCCCTGTCCGAGTTGCTCGCCGGTGGGCTCATCGCCGATTCGCCCTTCTCCCGCGGTCGGTACGTGGTGCAGGACCTCGCTCAGGTGGAACGGTCGGTCGTACAGGCGGAGATAGGCGAGCTGCTGGGCCGGCTGCAGAGGCTCAGTCGGGTGCCCGAGGTGCTGGCGGGTCTCGCCGCGGAGGCGGGTGCCCAGCCCGTCGGGGGCATCGAAAGGCTCGCCGACAAGGGGGAGGCGAACGACGTGCTCACGCGGATGGTCGCGGGGGTCGAGGCGTGCCTGTGGAGCGCGCACCCCGTCGATCGGCCGGCGTGGAGCCTGGCGGCCTCGCTGGAGCGGGACCTGGCCATCGTCCGCCGGGGTCTGGAGTACCGCACGATCTATCCGAACACGGCGCGGGCCCGCGATGCCGAGGTCAAGTGGGTGGCCGCGATGACGGACGCGGGCGCCGTGGTCCGCACGCGGGCCCCCGATTACCTCAGGATGATCGTCGTGGACAGGAAGGCCGTGATGATCGCGGCGCCGCCGGAGTTCGACGGGCGGACGGAGGCGTTCTTCATCACGCAGCCGGTCGTCGTGGCGATCGTCGTGTCGTTCTACGAGCAGCTGTGGGAGCGGTCCAGGCCGTGGCGGGGGGAGCGGCGCCAGGAGGCGGGAGAGCTGGCGACGACACCGCAGATGCGCGACTTCATCCGCATGCTGCGGGAGAACAGGACCCGTTCGGAGATCGCGCGCACGCTCGGTACCAGCGAGCGGAGCCTGACCAGCCTGCTCGGCCGGATCTACCGGGCCACGGGCACGAACAACCTGGTGGCGTTGGGGGAATGGTGGGCGACGTCCCCCGACCGGGACCAGGACCTGGGGTGAGCCCGATGGGTGCTACTGGGTGGGCTGGGGCAGACTGCCGAGGTAGCGGCCGATGACGGCGGGTACGCCCGCCTCGCGGAGCTCCACCAGGAGTTCCACCGACGCCTTCGTGTCCCGGACCCGTACGTCGTCGGGCGGCAGGCTGAAGTACGGGGCCCCGGCGGCCACGCCGAAGTGCCGGGCGAGGGCCTGCAAGGGGTCGTCGGTGAAGAACGACGCGTCCACCTGGAACATCCGGCAGATGGCCATCGTCGACTCCAGGGTGGGCTTGCTCTTCCCCGCCAGCAGGTTGTAGAGCCATACCCGGGACTTCCCGCACGACTTCGCGACGTCCCCGAGCAGGTACGGAGATCCGGACTCCGTCACCCGGGTCCTGAGCAGGTGTTCCAGTCTGCTCACGAACGGGCAGGTGCCCGGCGGCCGGTCCAGCGGGACCCCGGCCCGCAGGTCGGCGATATCGGCCGTCGATACTCCGGTGGCGAGGCCGACGGCCTCGTTCGACTGCGGGGCGCCGCCGCGCGGGTAGATGTGGGCGAAGAGGAAGTTCAGGCGTTCCGCGAGCAGCGCCGCCCGCTCGTCCACGGAATCGCTCATGGCCGCCACCTTCCTGCCGTACTGGAGCCGCTCCAGTCCCGGTTACCCGGGGATCTCCCGGCCACGCTTCCGGCAGTGCAAGTGTAGGTGCGTGCTGGTGATAACTATTGTTGACATGGTTGGGGTGCGTGGCGCAAGATCTTGGCATTGCCACCGGAGCTTCACTGCTCTCGCTCCTGCGAAACGGAGCCCCGGTACGGCTGTGCGCCGCCTGACGGTTGCGGCCCCCACGGGGGAGGGTCGCATGGGGATCGGATCCTTCGGGATCCGGTGACAACCCCGAAGCCGACGGGCGGCGCACGGCTGTTCGGCTCGCGAGGCCGATGGTGCGAGTGGCCGGTTACTCGGACTGCGTGGAGACGCTCACCCCGCTGAAGTCCTGCGCGGCGGCGAGGCTGAAGTAGACCCAGCCGGCCGGCGGATTCTCGATCGTCAGGGTCTCGTCGTTGCCGGCATGCGTGGACTTCGCCTGATAGCCGTCGGTGGTAGCCCAGGTGGGCCCGTTGTAGTAGAGGTCGGCGTTGCCGGCGCCCCCGCTGCTCGTGATGGTCAGCTGCTTGACGCCGGCCGGCAGGTACACGAAGTGGTAGCTGTAGTTGCCGGCGGCGGCCGCGAGGTTGTCGCGGCGGCAGTTCTTGTCGAACTGGCGGGCGTCGCCGATCGTGCAGAGCGCAGTGGTGCGGGCCTCCGGAAGAGGGCCGCAGTCGTCGGTCGCGCACGTCGTGGTGAGCCAGGTGTCGAACCCGGCGTCGTAGCGGGTGCCGATGGTCTGCTTCAGGAAGGTGCGGGCGCCGTTCCAGTCGCCCGCGCGGTACTTGCCCAGCACGGTCTCGACGTCGGCCGGGTGTGCTTGGAGCATGTAGCGGACCGCGAGGTAGCCCCAGCGGTAGACCCGGTTCGAGTTGACGTCGGGGTCGGCGTCCTGGTTGTAGACGGTGTCGAACAGGTCGCTGAGCTTGTACGTCTTCTTGGGGGCCTCGGCGATCGCGGCGGCGTTGCGCTCGCCCCGGTAGCCGAAGGAGACGTTCTCGGCGATGCCCTCCACCCACCAGATGGTCGGCGTGGTGATGCCGGCGTCGAAGTCGCCGGCCATGTTGTAGCGGCCGTCGAGGTAGTGGGTGTACTCGTGGTTGAGGTTCCAGATCTGGAAGGCCGGACGCAGCCAGTCCGCCTCGTGGGCGATGAAGCGGGCCTGGTTGCCGGGGGCGGCCGGGTTGCCCTCCTCGTACATGCCGCCGTTGTCGACGTCGATGTTGTAGATGGCCCAGGCGTACAGGGAGTACTGCGTGTAGTCGTCGAAGACGACGACCTCCAGGTCGGTGTTCACGTCACCGGGGAGCGGGCCCTTGTCACCGATGACCCGGTGGAAGTAGGCGTCCTCGTTGACCAGGCTGGTACAGGTGCTGTCCAACTGCCCGGGTGACATGTCCTGGGCGCGGATCTTCAGGCCCGGGGTACAGGTGTGCCGGATCGGCAGGATCACGGGCAGCACGCGGTCGCCCAGGTCGCAGATGGCGTAGGCCGCGCAGTTGTTCCTGTCGTACTGGCGCGTGTACCAGCCCAGGTTCATGGTGATCGGCGCGGTGGGGCCGACGTTCGGGTAGCGGTTGATCAGGTCCTTCAGCAGCGGCCGGACCCGGTCCTTGAGCTCGGGGACGTCGAGGGCGTAGCCGAGGTAGCGGCCGACGTTGCTGACGACGTCCAAGCGGTTCAGCTGCGCGCCGTTGCGCGTGATGAAGCCGGCCCAGGTGTTCAGGATGCCGGGGTCGGCCTTGAGGGCGGCCCGCCAGCCGCGGTCGTCGTTCTTCGCCTTGAAGCCGTTCTGGACGACCCACTCGACGTGCTGCATGGCGAGGTTCATCTGGCCGGGCCAGGTGGCGTCGAAGCCGGCGAGCATCCACTTGACGACGCCGGCGTAGCGGCCGGCCGTGTGGGTGCTGTCGATCAGCGTGACGACCTCGTTGAGGATCTCGCCGTTGGCGTCGGTGACGTCCTTGCTGTGCGGGGACGCGAAGAAGGCGTCCAGTGCGCCGCGCGCCGAGCCGTCGAGCGTCGAACCGTAGGGGCCCACGACGTCGGCGTTGTTCTCCTGCACGTAGTAGCCGGCGCGCAGGAACAGGACCAACTGGCCCACCGAGGCGTTGTTGTTGCCCGAGTAGGCGGCGGAGGCGTCGCGCAGCGCGTTGGCCACGGTCACCATCTGGGCTTCGCCGAAGGCCTTGCGCGCGTTCTCCCCGGTGAGGTTGAACAGCGGGTAGGTGCAGTCGATCC
The DNA here is from genome assembly GCF_044454405.1 of Streptomyces sp. NPDC051555. Lineage (NCBI taxonomy): Bacteria > Bacillati > Actinomycetota > Actinomycetes > Kitasatosporales > Streptomycetaceae > Streptomyces > Streptomyces sp. NPDC051555. The sequence continues at coordinate 1,088,725 of NZ_JBITDP010000001.1, forward strand.
GGGGGAGGGCCCTCAGCTGCTGGACCAGTGCGCCGCCCGTGGAGTTGATCACGCCGGAGAGGTCGCCGCACGCGTCTGCCGCTGCGGCGGAGGACTGCGCGCCGGGCTTGGCGGGGGTGGCCGGCTTGACGGCGGGGGCGGGCGGCGGGGCGGACACCAGGGCGCTGTCCTGCGCGGAGATCCGGAACCGTGCGTTCTTGTTCGTCGCGTCGGGCGACTTGGGCACCGGGATCGACCGGGGGGCCGAGGCCGCGGCGCCGCGCGCGGTGGAGCCGGCCGGGGTGGCGCCGACGGAGACGGCGGCCTGGCTCGGCGGTGTGAACAGGCCGAGCGTGATGAAGACGGCCGCGCCGAGCGCAGGAAGCCTGCGCGCGTTGGCCTTGGATATCCGGAAGGGATGCATCTGCGGGGGCCTCCGGGGCCGTTGAGGCCACGTGCTGGGTGGCACGGGCCAGGCAGTGGGCATGCTGGTTGGCATGTGACATGTAAAATTTCACATGTCGCATCCCGCCGGAAGGGTTTCGGCCAGATTCTTCGGCCACCGCAACTGAAACGTTGTCAACTAGCGGGCCCGGACATGCCACTGGGAGCGGCGGTGGAACCGCCGCTCCCAGTGGAAGCCGTACGTCGTGGCGCCGGGGCGTCGTACTAGAAGTGGATGCCCAGGAACGTGCCGCGGTCCCACTCGAACTCGGTGGACTCGGTGTTGGTGTAGATCGGGCCGACGTGGTCGATGACACCGGCGAACGACGAGCCGCTGGTGCGCCCGGCGCCCTGCGAACCGGTGCCCTGGACGAGCCCACCACCGTCGTTGGCGAGAGCGGCGCCGGCGCCACCGAGCAGGATTCCGGCGGCGAGGACCGAGGCGGTGAGGGCAGAGCGCATACGCATGAAAACTCCCAAGGATCTCTGGAAGACGCGTCCGAGAAGCGGTCGCATCGGTCCGTTCAACGCCTCGGAACGATCACGGGAAACGGCAGCTCACCCCATTGGCGGGGGAGCGTGGGGGGCGCAGGGAGCGCGCGCCGGTGGTCGCGGCGCTGCCCGATCACGCCGCGTGGGGGCGCAAGGTCATGAGGGAGCCCTCCTGGCGAGCCACCATCGCGAAGGGGAACCGGTCGAGTTCCAGGCAGAGTTGGACGTCGTCGGGATGCGCGCCCGCACGGATGCCCTCCGTCAGCTCGGTGGCGGCCCGCGAGTCGGCGGCGCGGCGCAGGAACCTGGCCGCGTCCGTTTCGGCCCCACCCGCCCGCCGGGCGATGTACTGGGCGCACGCGAGGTCCTCGTCGGCCCGCCCGTCCTCACCCGTGACCACGAACGTCACACGGTCGCACCCGCGCGTGCGCAGGAGCCGCGCCGTCGCCTCGGCCACCACGAAGCCGGCGCAGAGCACCAGCGACGCGTCCTTGACCGCGAGGGCGCCGACCGTCCCGGCCGTGGTCTTCTGCACGACGGTGCGTCCGCCGAGGTCCATGGAGCGCAGCAGGCCCGGCGAATTGACGGTGTCGAACCCCGGCGCGGGCGCACCGTCCTTGAGTGCCACCCAATCCGGGTGGCGGCCCTTGTGCGCCAAGGCCTCGTCCAATGAACCGGCGAGAACGATCCGTTCCGCACCCTGGCCGAAGGCCCACGCGGCCACCGTGAAGGCACGCATGACATCGACCACGACGGCCACGGACGGGGTTTCGGTCAATTCGTCGATGCCGAGGAAACGGGAGTCCATCCGGCCATGATCACGTACGCCCGCCCCGGAACGCCCGCGCAGTGTCGCGCATCACATGGACCCCGCCTGACCGTCGTGCAGGCCCACGGGGTGACCGGGACGGGAGGCGTGACGCACTCCGTGCGCCCCGTGCCCTTGCCAGGGAGGCCCCCCTCGTCGACGATGCTCCGCAGTGCCGTCTGGCCGGATCACACCGGTTCGGCCGGGGAACCGGGGGAACCCGGAAGTCTCGGAGAACGCCACCGAGAACACCGAGAACACCGAGAACGCAGGGAACAGGGGAGACAGTGACGAGGATCAGCAGGCCAGGGAAGCGCCCCGCACGGGCCGCCGCATTCGTACCGCTCTTCGTGATCGCCGGGCTCGTGCTCGGTCCGGCGGCAACGGCCACCGCGGCCGTGCCGACCGCCCGACAGGCCCCCACCGTGGCGGCCCAACCGCACACCGCCCCGGCGAGCGGCACCGGCACGACGACGGGCCTGGCGACCGGCCTGCGCGCGTCGGTGTCCACCCGGGTCGAGGCCGTCACCGGTACCAAGAAGAGCAAGAAGAGCAAGAAGAAGGGCGGACTCTTCAAGAAGCTCTTGATCGGTCTGGTGGTCGTGATCGTGCTGCTCGTGATCCTGTACGGGGTCCGCCGCGCGCTGCGCAACAGGTCCTCCTGAGCAGGGGTGGAGCGGGGTCAGGAGGACCAGGGCAGTCGTACGGCCTCGATCTCCGTGTCGCCGAGGAGGGCCTCGATGAGCGGAGCGGGTCCTGCCACCTTGGTGGCCATCAGGTCGTAGTCCGTGCACACGACCCACGCGTGGTCCTCGGCCCAGAGGTTGGAGGGACTCCAGCCGTCCTCCTCGGGGTGCTCGTACAGCACCTTGGCGTCGGCCAGGGCGCCGGCCCGTACGTGCAGGTTGTCGAAGTCCTCGGCCGCGAGCAGCAGCGGGTTGTAGTAGGCCAGGCAGCGGGCCGCCGGACCCGTCGTGCTGTGCGCGGTGAGGATCTCGGCCAGGCGGTTCCAGGAGGCCCGGTCCATGCTGCCCTCGCGCGGTGACGTCACTCCGACGGGCCAGCGCCTCTGCCCGGTCGCCGGGAACGAGTCGAGGTACGGCGGCGATCCCTCGGGCACCACGGGGTCCCCGGTGCGGCGGGCGAGCTCCTGCCAGCGCACCCGGTGCCAGCGGGGTCCCGGCCGCTCACCCGGGTCACCGCCCACCACCTCCGCCGGGTCGAGGCCCGGGATGATCTCGGGGCCGCCACCCATCAGCACCGCCCGGTGGTATTCGACGTACGTCATGTCGAACGGCCCGAGTTCGTGGGCGTACATGGGGTGGAGCACCCAGGCCGCGTCGGGCAGCGGCGGCGGCATGAACCCGGTGAGCCCGTCGTCGTCGGACAGCTCGCGCAGCCAATCGACGTCCGGGGAGTCGGCGATCGGCCATCGTGCGGTCGCCAGGGCCGCGGCGGTCAGCTCTCGTGGCTCCTGCGTTTCCCGCGTCTCCACCGGAACCTCATCCACCCGTCGGGCCGGGGAGATGAGAGGGGACGGGCGTGGCCTGGTGGTAGTACATCCGCCACTCGGAAGGCGCACCACCTTCCTGCGCCCCCTCCGACTTCCGCCAGATCGAACGTCGTCGTCTGGCTGGTGCTGCTCCTGCTCGCCTTCTTCGGCCTCTCGCTGCTGTCCTGGTCGGCGGTCTCCGCGCACGGCTGGCCCGTGGGGT
>NZ_JBITDP010000002.1:0-20531 GCF_044454405.1 Streptomyces sp. NPDC051555
GCCGGTCAGAAGATGCTGGAGCCTCCGGCCCCACCACCGCCGCCGATGCCACCGAAGATCCCGCCGTGGCCGCCCTTGCCGCCCTTGCCGCCGCCGCCGCCCTGGAAGACGCCGTTGCCGCCGTGGCCGCCCTTGCCGCCGTTGCCGCCCACGAGGACGCCGTCGCCGCCACCGCCACCGTTGCCGGCGGTGCCGCCGAACAGACCGCCACCGCCGTCGCCGCCCTTGCCGCCGTTGCCGCCGATGACGCCTTCGCCGCCGCCACCACCGCCACCGCCGCCGCCACCGGAGAGGACACCTTCTCCGCCCTTGCCGCCGTTGCCGCCGGCGCCGCCGACGCCGGTGACGCTGCCGCCACCGGACCCGCCGGAGCCGCCGCCCCCGCCGATGAGGCCCCCGCCGCCTTCACCGCCGTCACCTCCGGCGCCTCCGGCTGCCGGAAGGGCGGTGGCCACGTGGGCGGGCATCGGGGCCGCCGACGCCATCGAGGCCGGAATGAGGACTCCTCCCGAAATCATGGCCGCCGAGGCGAACAGCGTCGCCAGTCGGAATCCGCGGCGGTTGGTACGGACAACGTTGTTGGTGCGCGTCTTACGGTTCATGGCCTTCTCCTCAGGAACATCGGGGGTTCTGGTGTCCCGGGGATCCGGGATCCTGCGGTTCTTCGCCTTGTTCGCTTTCCGGCTTGGCCCGCATCACCAGTAAGCCCGAGCGCCACACCAGGGTCACGTTCCGGACATTCGGGACTTGACGGACCTCACGCCTCCAGGTAAAAGGCCCGCTGCCTCGGGGTAAAACGCCCCGCTGTCTCCGGGTGAAAGGCCCGGCCGGGCATGCGGCGGCCCCCGCACCGCGGCGTTCCGCGGCGCGGGGGCCCGGGGCTCCGGTCCCTACTTCCCCGTGCGGTAGCGGTCCCGGAGCTCGCGCTTGAGGATCTTGCCGCTGGCGTTGCGGGGCAGGGCGTCCACGAAGAGGATCCGCTTCGGCGCCTTGAAGTGGGCGAGCTTCTCCCGGGCGTACGCCATCAGCTCCGCCTCGGTCACCGCCCCGCGCGGCACCACCACGGCCGTGACCGCCTCGATCCAGCGGTCGTCGGGCAGCCCGACCACCGCCGCCTCCGCCACCCCCGGGTGGGTGTAGAGCGCGTCCTCGACCTGGCGGGAGGCGACCAGCACCCCGCCGGAGTTGATCACGTCCTTCATCCGGTCGACCACCGTGAAGTAGCCCTCGGCGTCGCGCACCGCGAGGTCGCCCGAGCGGAACCAGCCGTCCCGGAAGGCCCGCGCCGTCGCCTCCGGGTCGTTCCAGTAGCCCAGGCAGAGCTGCGGGGACCGGTAGACCACCTCGCCGGCCGTGCCGTCGGGCACCGGCGCGCCGTCCTCGTCGACCACCCGGGCTTCGACGTGGCGCACCGGACGCCCGCAGGAGTCCATCCGGCCCTCGTGCTCGGTCGGCCCCAGGACGGTCGCCAGCGGGCCGATCTCGCTCTGCCCGAAGCAGTTGTAGAACCCGAGCCCGGGCAGTCGCGCGAGCAGCCGTTCCAGGACGGGCACCGGCATGATCGAGGCGCCGTAGTACGCCTTGCGCAGCCCGCCCAGCTCGCGGGTGGCGAACTCGGGGTGGTCGGCCAGGGCGATCCACACCGTGGGCGGGGCGAAGAGGCTGTCCGCCCCGCCCGCCTCCACCCGGTCGAAGATCTCTTCCGCGACGGGTGCGTCGAGCACCGTGTTCTCGGCCCCGACCGCGAGGTAGGGCAGCAGGAAGACGTGCATCTGCGCCGAGTGGTAGAGCGGCAGCGAGTGCAGCGGCCGGTCGTCCGCGGTCAGGTCCAGCGCCTCGATCGCGCTCTCGTACTCGTGGCACAGCGCCGCGTGGGTCATCATCGCGCCCTTCGGCAGCGCGGTGGTGCCGGAGGTGTACAGCAGCTGGACCACGTCCTGCGGATCACCGCCGCCCTCGTACGGGGCCTGCCCGGCCAGCGCCGCCAGGAAGGACCCGGGGGCGTCGCGCAGCGCCCGGACCGGACGCCCGTCCGGTACCCGCGGGGCGAGGTCCGGGTCGGCCAGCACCAGCGCGCTCGCGGAGTCGTCCAGGATGTGCGCGAGGTCCTCGCCGGTGAGGTTCTGGTTGACCGGGACGTGCACCAGCCCGGCCCGGGCGCAGCCGAGGAAGGCGATCAGGTAGGCGTCGCAGTTGTGGGCGAAGGTGGCCACCCGGTCGCCGGGCCGCAGGCCGTAGCCGTCGGTCAGTACGGCGGCCGCTGCGGAGACCGCCCGGTCGAGCGCGCGGTAGGTCCACTCCCGCGTCCGATAGCGGACCGCGACCCGCTCGGGCAGGCGCAGCGCGGTGTCGCGCAGGAGCCCGTCGACGGTGTTGTGCCGCACCTGCGTCATGGAGCCATCCTCATCTCATCCTGGAACACGGATTGTTGACAGATCATCAGCTTGCCTGCATGAGTGTGGGGGCACGGCAAGCGCACCACCGGTTTCACGCGTAACCGCAGTCATTCGAAGGCTACTTGGGAGGCACGTTGCGTTTCCGCACCCGCCCCGCACTTCGCCGGATCGCCCTCACCGGCGCCGCGCTGCTCGCGGCGGCCGCCGCGGTCCCTCCGGCCGCGGCCTCGGCCGCCGCCGACGCGGGGGCCGCCCGGGCCCCGTCCGGGGGCGGTCTGTCCGCCCTCGTCCGCTACACGGAGAACGGCGTCCCGCACATCCTCGCCAAGGACTACGCCGACCTCGGCTTCGGCACCGGCTGGGCACAGGCCGCGGACCAGGTCTGCGTGCTGGCCGACGGGTTCCTGACGGTGTCCGGCGAGCGTTCGCGCTGGTTCGGGCCCGACGCGGCCCCCGACGGCTCCCTCTCCTCCGCCGTCGGGAACCTCTCCAGCGACCTGTACTTCAAGGGCGTCCGGCAGACGGGCACGGTCGAGAAGCTGCTGGCCACGCCCGCGCCCGCCGGGCCCGGGAAGGACGTCAAGGAGCTGATGCGCGGCTGGGCCGCCGGGTACAACGCCTGGCTGGCGCAGAACAAGATCACGGATCCGGCCTGCAAGGGGGCCGCCTGGGTGCGGCCCGTGACGGCTGTCGACGTGGCGGCCCGGGGGTACGCCGTCGCGGTGCTCGGCGGCCAGGGGCGCGGGATCGACGGGATCACCGCGGCGCAGCCGCCCGCCGCCGCTCCGGGCGCGGGGGCCCGTACGGGCGCGGGAGCCACGAGCGCGCCGGCGCCCGGTGGCGGGATCGACCCGGCGGCCGCGGCGGAGGCGGCCCGGCAGTTCTTCGACACCTCGCGCTACGACATGGGTTCCAACGCGGTGGCCTTCGCGGGGTCGGCCACGGCGAGCGGCAGCGGCCTGCTGCTCGGCAACCCGCACTATCCCTGGCAGGGCGGCCGCCGGTTCTGGCAGTCGCAGCAGACCATCCCCGGCGAGCTGAACGTCTCCGGCGGTTCCCTGCTCGGCACCGTCGTCGTCAACATCGGCTTCAACGACAAGGTCGCCTGGAGCCACACCGTGGCGACCGGTACCCCGGTCAACCTGCACCAGCTCGCGCTGGACCCGGCGGACCCGACCGCCTACGTGGTCGACGGCGTGTCCGAGAAGATGGTGCCCCGGACCGTCAGCGTCCCGGTCAAGGGGGGCGCACCGGTCGGCCGCACCCAGTGGTGGACCCGCTTCGGCCCGGTCGTCACCTCCCTCGGGGCGGGCCTGCCGCTGCCCTGGTCCGCGACCACCGCCTATGCGCTGAACGACCCGAACGCCGTGAACCTGCGGGCCTTCGACACCGCCCTCGCGATGGGCAAGGCCCGCTCGGTGGCCGGGATCCAGGACGCCCAACGGCGCACGCAGGGGCTGCCCTGGGTCAACACGCTGGCCGCCGATGCGGCGGGTGCGACCCTCTTCGCCCAGTCCCAGATCGTGCCCCGGATCACGGACGAGCTGGCGGCCCGCTGCTCCACCCCACTGGGCCGGGCGACCTACCCGTCGGCCGGTCTCGCGGTGCTGGACGGCTCGCGCGGCGACTGCGCCCTGGGGTCGGACCCGGACGCGGTGCAGCCGGGGGTGTTCGGCCCGGCGAAGGCGCCGACCCTGCGGGACGCGGTGTACGCCGAGAACTCCAACGACAGTGCCTGGCTGGCGAACGCGGAGCATCCGCTCACCGGCTACGAGCGGGTGTGGGGCAACACCGGTACGCCCCGGTCGCTGCGCACGCGCGGCGCGCTGGAGGACGTGTCGGCGATGGCGGCCAAGGGCGCCCTGACGGTGGCGGACCTCCAGGCCCAGCAGTTCGCGAACCGGGTTCCGGCCGGTGACCTGGCGGCCGCCGACGCGGCGCACGCCTGTGCGGCCCTGCCGGGCGGTACGGCGACCGCGAGCGACGGCTCGGCGGTGGACGTCTCGGCGGCCTGCCCGGTGCTGGCGCGCTGGGACCGTACGGCCGAGACGGCCAGCCGGGGCGCGCTGCTCTTCGACCGGTTCTGGCGGCGGCTGACGGCGACGACGACGGCGAAGGACCTGTGGCAGGTGCCGTTCTCGGCGGCCGACCCGGTCCGCACGCCCCGCACCCTGAACCGGTCGGCGCCCGGTATCGGGCGGGCCCTGGCGGACACGGTCGCGGAGCTGAAGGCGGCGGGCATCGCACTGGACGCGCCGCTCGGCGAGAACCAGTTCGTGGTGCGCGACGGCCGGCGGATCCCGGTCGGCGGCGGCACCGAGGCGCTCGGGGTGTGGGACAAGGTGGAGGCCGTGTGGAACGCGGCCGGTGGCGGCTACACGGAGGTGGTGCACGGTTCGAGCCACATCCAGGCGGTCGGCTGGGACGGCAGCCGCTGCCCCGTGGCCCGCACGCTGCTGTCGTACAGCCAGTCCTCGAACCCGAACTCGCCGTACTACGCCGACCAGACCCGGCTGTTCTCCGGTGAGCGCTGGGTGACCTCGCGGTACTGCGAGAAGGACATCCTCACCTCGCCCGCCCTGCGCGTGGTCTGGCCGCGCGAGCGCCGCTGAGGGGCCGGTGGTGCGTGCGCCGGTCCTCGCGGGTCGGCGCACGCACCACCGGGGCACGCTTCAGGGACTGACCGCGAGGAACAGGTAGGAGGCCAGCAGGACCAGGTGCACCCCGCCCTGGAGCAGGGTCGCGCGGCCCGGCACGATGGTCAGGGCGCTGACCACGACGGTGAGGGCGAGCAGCACCATGTGGATCGGGCCGAGTCCCAGCAGCAACGGTCCGGTGAGCCAGACCGAGGCGAGGGCGATGGACGGGATGGTCAGGCCGATGCTCGCGATGGCGGAGCCGTAGGCGAGGTTGAGGCTGGTCTGGACGCGGTCGCGGCGGGCCGCGCGGACGGCGGCGAGGGTTTCGGGCGCGAGCACGAGCAGCGCGATGATCACACCGACGACGGCGTGCGGCAGACCGGCCTTCGCGACGCCCGACTCGATGGTGGGCGAGACGGCCTTGGCGTTCCCGACGACGGCGACGAGGGCGACCAGCAACAGGCCGACGCTGATCAGCGCGGCCCGGGCGGTCGGCGGCTCCGCGTGCTCCTCTTCTTCCCCGGCCGCCTCGCGGCGCTTCTTCGCGGCGGTGTCCACGGGCAGGAAGTAGTCGCGGTGACGGACCGTCTGGACCGCAATGAACAGTCCGTAGAGGGCCAGTGAGGCGACGGCGGCGAAGGCGAGCTGCGCGGTGGAGAACTCGGGGCCCGGCTTGCTCGTGGTGAAGGTCGGGATGACCAGGCTGAGGACGGCGAGGGTGGCGACGGTGGCGAGCGCCGCGCCGGAGCCCTCGGCGTTGAAGACGGCGACCCGGTTGCGCAGGGCGCCGACCAGCAGCGAGAGCCCGACGATGCCGTTGCAGGTGATCATGACCGCGGCGAAGACGGTGTCGCGCGCGAGGGAGGACGTCCCCTCCCCGCCGTCGGCCATCAGCGTGACGATGAGGGCCACTTCGATGACGGTGACGGCGACGGCGAGGACGAGGGAGCCGAAGGGCTCGCCGACCCGGTGCGCGACCACCTCGGCGTGGTGGACGGCGGCCAGGACCGCGCCCCCGAGGCACAGGGCGACGAGCGCCACCGCGAACGAGGGCAGGTCGCGCCCCCAGCTGAGGGCGAGCGCGACGAGCGCCACCACGGGGACCACCAGGGTCCAGTCGGTCAGGGGGGACGTGCGGGTTGCCGTACTCATACGGCCACGCTGCCAGAACTGCCGCCGCGGTGCGGCGCAAGGCGCGCCGCCGGAGCCCTGACGTGGAACATCTCACAAAATGTCAGGGCCTTTCGGGCAACCGGCCCGCGCGTCGCCTCTCACACGGCGCGCTCGCGCCCCTCCCAGTACGGATCGCGCAGCCGCCGCTTGTAGAGCTTGCCGTTGGGGTCGCGGGGCATGGTCCCGATGAAGTCCACGGTCCTGGGCCGTTTGAACCCGGCCAACTGCTGCTCGCAGTGCGCCAGGATCTCGGCGGCCAGCGCCTCGCCCGGCTCGTGGCCCTCCGCGGCCTCGATGACCGCCTTGACCTCCTCGCCCCAGTCCCCGCTCGGGATGCCGAAGGCGGCGGCGTCGGCGACGGCCGGGTGGGTGAGCAGGGCGGACTCGATCTCGGCCGGGTAGATGTTGACCCCGCCCGAGATGATCATGTCGATCTTGCGGTCGCGGAGGAAGAGGTAGCCCTCCTCGTCCATCAGGCCGAGGTCGCCGACGGTGAAGAAGTCCCCGATCCGGTTCTTCCGCGTCTTGCCCTCGTCCTTGTGGTAGCTGAAGCCGCCGGTGCTCATCTTCATGTAGACGGTGCCGAGTTCCCCGGCGGGCAGCCGGTTGCCGTCGTCGTCGAAGACCGCCAGCTCACTGATGGGCCATGCCTTGCCGACCGTACCGGGCTTCTTCAGCCAGTCCTCCGCGGTGGCGAAGGCGCCGCCGCCCTCGCTGGCCGCGTAGTACTCCTCCACGCAGCTCCCCCACCACTCGATCATCGCCCGCTTGACGTGGTCGGGGCAGGGCGCGGCGCCGTGGATGGCGTGGCGCATCGAGGTGACGTCGTAGCCGTCCTTGACCTCCTGCGGGAGCGCGAGCAGGCGGTGGAACTGGGTGGGCACCATGTGGGTGTGCGTGGCGCCGTGTGCGTCGATCAGCCGCAGCATCTCGGCGGGCGTCCATTTGTCCATGAGCACCAGCGGGTGGCCGATGTGCAGGGAGGCGCCCGCGAATTGGAGCACGGCCGTGTGGTAGAGCGGCGAGCAGACCAGGTGGACGTTCCCGTCGAAGGGGCGGATGCCGAAGATGCCGAGGAACCCGCCGAGGTAGGTCTCCTCCGGGAGCTTGCCGGGCAGTGGGCGGCGGATGCCGCGCGGGCGGCCGGTGGTGCCGGAGGTGTAGTTCATGACCCAGCCGAGGGTCCGGTCGGCGGGCGGCGCGTCGCTCTGCCCGTCGAGGAGTTCGGCGTACGGGCGGAAGCCGTCCACGGCTCCGATGGCGTAGCGGTGGCTCGCGGGCAGGCCCGCCTCGTCGGCCGCGTCGGTGGCGGCCCCGGCGAAACGCTCGTGGGCGATGAGCACCTTGGCGCCGGAGTCGGAGACGATCCAGGCGATCTCGGGGCCGACCAGGTGGTGGTTGACCGGAACGAGGTAGAAGCCGGCCTGGGAGGCGGCGAGGTAGGCGGTGAAGAACTCGACCCCGTTGGGCAGGACCACGGCGAAGACGTCACCGCGCTCCAGACCGGCCGCGCGCAGGCCGTGGACCAGCCGGTTGACGTCGGCGTGCAGGCGCGCGGCCGTCCACTCCTCGCCCTCGGGGGTGACGAGCACGACGCGGTCGGGTTCGGCGCTCGCCTGGGCCCAGAAGCCGTTGGGGCCCTGGGCGGGGGTGCTGGGGGGCGGGGTCATGACGGGAGCTCCTCCTTGCGGACCGGCCCGGACCGGCCCGCGATGCGGGTGATGCGGTCGATGGCGCGTTCGAAGCCCCGGGTGAGGTCGTCGAAGACGGCCTGGACGCTGCGCTCACTGTTCATCCGGCCGACGATCTGGCCGACGGGGGTGCCCAGCAGCGGCTGGACCTCGTACTTCTGGATGCGGGAGACCGCTTCGGCGACGAGCAGGCCCTGGAGCGGCATGGGGAGCGCGCCGGGACCGGCCGGGTCGTCCCAGGCGTCGGTCCACTCGGTGCGCAGTTGGCGGGCGGGTTTGCCGGTCAGGGCGCGGGAGCGGACGGTGTCGCCGGAGCCGGCGGCGAGCAGCTTCTCGGTGAGCGCGCGGGAGTGCAGGTCCGCCTCGGTGGTGGTGAGCCAGAGCGATCCGAGCCAGGCCCCCTGCGCGCCGAGGGCGAGTCCGGCGGCGATCTGTTCGCCGCTGCCGATGCCGCCCGCGGCGAGGACCGGGAGCGGGGCGACGGCCTCGACGATCTCGGGCACGAGGACCATCGTGGCGATGTCGCCGGTGTGGCCGCCGGCCTCGTAGCCCTGGGCGACGACGATGTCGATGCCCGCCTCGGCGTGGCGGCGGGCGTGCGTGGCGGTCCCGGCGAGGGCGGCGACGAGGACCCCGTGGTCGTGGGCGCGCCGGATGACGTCGGCGGGCGGGGAACCGAGGGCGTTGGCGAGGAGCTTGATCGGGTACTCGAAGGCCACGTCGAGCTGGTTGCGGGCGACCTGTTCCATCCAGCCGGTGATCCGCCAGCCGGAGGCCTCGCCGTCGGCGAGTTCGGGGACCTGGTGCTTGGCGAGGGTCTCGCGGACGAACTCCCGGTGCCCGGCGGGGATCATCGCCTCGATGTCGGCCTCGGAGATCCCGTCCACGGCCTTCTTGGCGGGCATGACGACGTCGAGGCCGTAGGGCTTGCCGTCGGTGTGCTCCTGCATCCAGTCGAGGTCGCGCCTCAGGTCGTCCGGGGCGGTGTACCGGACCGCGCCGAGGACGCCGAAGCCGCCCGCGCGGGTGATGGCCGCGGCGACCGCCGGGAAGGGCGTGAAGCCGAAGATGGCGTGTTCGACTCCGAGTTTCTTGCTCAGCTCCGTCTCCATGGGCGGCAGGATGCCGCAGGGCGCGGCGCGAGGGAAGAGATTTTCTGATGCTGTGTCAGATTCTTTGCGGGCCGGTCGTGACGGGGTCGGTGGGGTGTGCGGGCAGATACTGGGTGGCGCGCAGGGCAGCGGACAGGAGGGCCGGTCATGAGCCAGGACACGGGGGTCGTCGGGGGCGCGGCGGTCGGGGGCGGGGAGGACGGGCCGGACGGCGAACGGCCCGCGCAGGTCCCGAAGCCCGCGCAGGTCCCGAAGCCCGCGGAGGTCCCAAAGTCCGTCGCGGCGGCGGCGAGTCGGCGCGGCGGGCCGGCCGACGGGCCGACCCGCAGACGGCTCGGGGCGCGCCTGCTCGCGCTGGGCGGGGTGCTGCTGGTGCACGCGGCGCTGCCCGGGGGCCCGGCCGGGGCGGCCGGTCGGGGCGCCCGGGGTGCGGACGGCACGGGGGCGGGCTCCGGCGCCGGCGGGAACCCGGTGGAGCGGCGGGCCCTGCAAGGGCTGCGCCTGCGCTACGGCTCCGCCCGCCAGGCAGGACTTCTGGAGCGGCACCTGGAGGCGACGGCGGACGAGGCCCGGCGCTTCCTCGGCCCCTCCCCCGAACACCCCTACTACGCGGGGGCCGTGGTGCTCGCCGGGCGCGGTCGTACCGTGGCCCTGCACCGGGCGATGGGCGACGCGGTCCGGTACGCGGACTACGACGGCCGGACCGACCGGGCCCTGGAGTTCCCCGCCGCGGAACGGATCGCGATGAGCGAGGACACGGTCTTCGACCTGGCCTCGCTGAGCAAGCTGTTCACCTCGGTGCTGGCCGTGCAGCAGATGGAGCGGGGGCGGCTGGAGCTCGAAGCCCCCGCGGTGCGCTATCTGCCGGAGTTCACCGGCGGCGGCAAGGAGGCGATCACGGTCCGCCAGCTGCTGACCCACACGTCGGGGCTGCGGTCGTGGGCGCCGTTCTACCAGGAGCCCACGCGGGCGGGGCAGCTGAGGCTGCTGTGGTCGGTGCGGCCGCAGGACACGCCCGGAACCGTGTACCGGTACTCGGACCTGAATCTGATCGCGCTACAACTGCTCCTGGAACGGATCACCAGTCGCACCCTGGACGTCCTGCTCCGCGACGAGATCACCATTCCGCTCGGGATGCACCGCACGCGGTTCAATCCCCCGCTCTCGTGGCGCCGGGTGACCGCCGCCACCGAGGTCCAGCGCCCGCCCTGGTCGGGGCTGGACCGGGGGCTGGTGTGGGGCGAGGTGCACGACGAGAACGCCCACGCGCTCGGCGGGGTGGCCGGGCACGCGGGGGTCTTCGGCACCGCCTGGGACCTGGCCGTCCTCGCCCGCACCCTGCTCGACGGCGGCGCGTACGCCGGGAAGCGGATCCTGCGCCCCGCCTCCGTCGAACTGCTCTTCACCGACTTCAACACCGCTTTCCCGGGCGACGACCACGGCCTCGGCTTCGAGCTCTACCAGCACTGGTACATGGGCGCCATGGCCACGCCCCACTCCGCCGGGCACACCGGCTTCACCGGCACCTCGCTGGTCCTGGACCCCTCCACGGACTCGTTCCTGATCCTGCTGGGCAACTCGGTGCACCCCGTACGGACCTGGCGGGCGGGTAGCGCGCCCCGGGTGGCGGTCGGCAACGCCTTCGCCCGGGCGGTCCCCGTCCGCACCCGGCACGGCGGCCCCGCGTGGTTCTCCGGGACCACCCCCGCCGCCTCGGGCACGCTCGTCCTGCCTCCGCTCACGCCCGCCACGACGCAGGCGCGGCTGCGGTGCGCGGTGTGGTGGGACACGGTCCCCGGCGGCGGCGGCTTCTTCGTCGAGGCGTCGCCCGGCCCGGACGGCCCCTGGCAGCCGGTGCCGTTCAGCACGGTGCGCGCCACGGGAGGCAGCCCCGAGCAGTGGCCGCACGGCACGGTCACGGGCTGGTCGGGCCGCATCTGGCACCGTCTGGAGGCCCCCCTGGCCGACTGGGCCGGTCGTGAGGTCCACCTGCGCCTGAGCCACGAGGCCACCGGGCGCTACGTCGGGCGCGGGGTGTACGTCGACGTCATCCGCGTGTCCGAACGCGCGCGCCTGCTCTTCGCCGAGGACCGCCCGGACGACGCGGCCCGGCTCGTGGCCACGGGCTGGACCCCCTCCTCGGACTGAGGCGCCGGACAGGGGCGGGGCCGCGGGGCGGGGGGCCGACGAGCGAGGAGCTGTACGGCTCCCCGCTCAGCCGCGCGCGTAGGAACCGAGGCCGACGAGGCAGTAGACGTACTGGTTGAGGGTGATCGCCCCGCGGGAGTAGGTGTAGGAGAAGCCGTACTCGGTCCTGGGGTTGGCCTTGCAGCGCGTCATGTCGGAGGTGCCCGGGAAGCTCTCGATCACCTTGTAGTGGGCGTCCGACGCGGAACAGGGCACTTCGCGGACGTTGTCCACGCGCTGCGCGGTCGTGGAGTCCGGGAGCTTGCCGTTGAGGCAGGTGCCCCGGTCGAAGGGGGTCGGCGCCGCCTCGGGGGTCGGGAAGACGGGGGCGGGGGCGGTGCCCACCGGGGTGTCCACCGGCGGCGGGGCCGCGGTGGGCGACCAGGCGGTGTAGGAGGGCGCGGGCTCGGGGGCGTACGTACCGGTGGAGGTGGAGGTGGAGGTCGGGGAGGACGACGCGGTGTCGTCGCTGTCGTCACCGCTGTCCGCCACCACCAGCCCGATGACCACGGCGGCGATCATGCCGGTCAGCACCAGCCAGCCCCGTGCCCCCGAGCGGCGCGCCGGTGCGGGCATCCCCGGCCACGCGTCCGCGCCCGGCCCCGGGACGGGGGTCACCTTGATGCGCAGCAACACCTCGGTCTCGCCGAGCCGGGCCCGTACGAGGTCGCCGTCCCGGCTCGGCGGTATCCGGAGCCGGGCGTTGCCCAGGCCCCGGGGCGCGGGGATGATCACCCCGTGCACGGCCTGCTGCGGGGTGATCGTGATGACGATCTCTTGTGACTCCTGCGAGGACACCGACGGCTCCTGGAAGTGTGGTGGTGCGGGCGTGCCCTGACGGACCCCCAGGAATTGTGCCCGCCGCACGTCCGAGGACGCAGGCGTTCCGCCCGAAGCGCCGGGGCATAACGCCGCATCCCTGAATGTTATTGATCGTTGAGGGTTCAACACCGGCAACTTCGATACCTGGAGGCGGACCGCACATGACCGACATCGACTGGGACCACCCGACCGACCCCAAGCCCGGTTGGCAACTGGACCACGTCAAGCAGTACGTCGGGTCCGGTGGAGCCGAAGGACGGCTCTGGAACGGCACCCAGACCCTGCTCCTGACCACCCTTGGGCGCAAGAGCGGCAACCCCGTGCGGACCCCGCTCATCTACGGCGAGAAGGACGGGCGGTACTTCATCGTCGCCTCCAAGGGCGGCGCCCCCGAGCACCCGCTCTGGTACCGGAACCTCTCCGAGCACCCCGAGGTCCGCATCCAGGTCGGACCCGAGGTCCTCCAGGGCACGGCCCGCACGGCCGACCCCGCGGAGCGCGCCGAGGCCTGGCCCCTGATGGTCGGGCACTGGCCCGCCTACGACGACTACCAGACCAAGACCGACCGCGAGATCCCGATCGTGGTGATCGAGCCGGTCGGCGCGTAACGCGAGGGGCCGGGTCAGCGGCCCAGGACCGCCATGGCCGCATTGTGCCCCGGCACCCCGCTGACCCCGCCGCCGCGCGCCGCGCCCGCCCCGCACAGGAGCACGTCGGGGTGCCGGGTCTCCACGCCCCAACGCCCGGCACCCGGCTCGGCGAAGGGCCAGGACAGGTCCCGGTGGAAGATGTGCCCGCCGGGCAGGCGCAGTTCGCGTTCCAGGTCGAGCGGGGTCTTCGCCTCGACGCAGGGGCGGCCGTCGGCGTCGACGGCCAGGCAGTCCGCGAGCGGTTCGGCCAGGTGCGCGTCCAACTGCGCCAGCGTCGCGGCGAGCAGGACCTCCCGGGCGCCGGCGTTGTCCTTCTCGAACAGCCGGGCCGGGGCGTGCAGTCCGAACAGCGTGAGCGTCTGGTAGCCGCGCCCTACCAGGTCCGCGCCGAGGATCGAGGCGTCGGTCAGCGAGTGGCAGTAGATCTCCGAGGGCGGTGCGGAGGGCAGCTCTCCGGCGGCCGCCTCCCGGTGGGCGCGCGCCAGCTGCTCGTAGCCCTCCGCGATGTGGAAGGTGCCGGCGAAGGCCTCGCGCGGGTCCACCGAGGAGTCGCGCAGCCGGGGCAGCCTGCGCAGCAGCATGTTGACCTTGAGCTGCGCGCCCTCGGGGGCGTCCGGGGCGGCCTCACCGAGCAGCCGGGCCAGGTCCTGCGGGGAGGCGTTGACCAGTACCTTGCGGGCACCGACCCGGCCTTCGCCGCGGTCGGTCCGGTACGTGACCTCCACGGGCCCGCTCGGCTCCGTCCCGGATCCGGGGTCGACGTCGATGCGCACCGCCTCGTGCCCGGTGACGATCCGCGCGCCGGCGGCGCGGGCGGCGTCCGCGAGCGCGTCGGTCAGCGCGCCCATGCCGCCGACCGGCACGTCCCAGTCGCCCGTGCCGCCGCCGATCACGTGGTAGAGGAAGCAGCGGTTCTGGGCGAGCGAGGGGTCGTGGGCGTCGGCGAAGGTGCCGATCAGACCGTCCGTGAGCACCACGCCGCGCACCAGGTCGTCGGCGAACCGGTCCTCGACCGCGCGTCCCAGCGGTTCCTCGAACAGCATCCGCCAGGCGCTCTCGTCGTCGATCCGGTCGCGCAGCGCCGCCCGGGTCGGCAGCGGTTCGGTGAGGGTGGGGAAGACCTTGCGGGCGAGGCGGGCGGTCGTCGCGTAGAAGGCCCGCCAGTTCTCGTACTCCCGATCCGAGCCGGTGAGTCGGGCGAAGGACTCCCGGGTCCGGTCCTCCCCGCCGCCGACGAGCAGTCCGCCCGGGCGGCCGGCGCGCTCGGTGGGGGTGTACGAGGACACCGTGCGCTTGCGGACGGCGAACTCCAGCCCCAGCTCCCGCACGATCTTGTCCGGCAGCAGCGACACCAGATACGAGTACCGCGACAGCCGGGCGTCGACCCCCGCGAAGGGGCGGGTGGAGACGGCGGCGCCACCGGTGTGGCCGAGCCGCTCCAGGACGAGGACCGATCGCCCCGCGCGCGCCAGGTAGGCGGCGGCCACCAGGCCGTTGTGCCCACCACCCACGATCACCGCGTCGTACACGCCCTGGAACCGCTGCTCCTTGGTCATGGCTCTTGGTAGCACACCTGCCCGAGCCGCTCCAGGCAGTGGGCCTCGTCCGCGTGCGCCGCGACCGTGTCCGGGTGGTCGGCGCCGAGCACGCGTTCGCGGGCCCCGGCCACCTCCTGGTAGACGGGCAGCGCCTCGTCCCAGCGGCCGAGCCGCCCCAGGCCCACCGCGACCTCGCGGCGGCTGACCAGCGTGTCGGGGTGGTCGGGGCCGAGCGTCCGGGCCCGCAGCGCGGCCACCTGGCGGGCTTCGGCGACCGCCTCGGCCCAGCGCCCGAGGCGGCCGAGGTTGACGCCGACGACGTGGCGGGCGCGCAGGGTCTCGGGGTCGGCGGCGCCGTAACCGCGGGTGCGGTCGCGCGCGAGCGAGCGGAAGAGGTCCAGCGCCTCGGGGGTGCGGCCGAGCCGCCCGAGGCCGATGCCGACCTCGTAGCGGGCCGCGAGCGTGTCGGGGTGGTCGCGGCCCAGGGTCCGCTCGCGGGCCGCGGCGACCTCGCGGTAGGCGGCGAGGGCCTCTTGCCAGCGGCCGAGCTGTCCGAGGGCGTAGCCGACCTCGTAGCGGGTGAGCAGGGTGTCCTCGTGGTCCGGGCCGAGCACCCGGGCCCGGGCGGTGGCCACGTCCTCGGCGGTGCGGTGCGCGTCGGCGAGCCGGCCGAGCCGGCTCAGGCTGAAGGCCAGGTTGTGGCGGCAGCGCAGGGTGTCCGGGTGGTCCGCGCCGATGGTCCGCTCGCGGGCGGCGAGCACCGCGAGGTAGACCTCGTGCGCCTGCTGGTATCGCCCGAGCTGGCCCAGGACGTACGCCGTCTCCTGGCGGGCGGCGAGGGTGTCGGCGTGGTCGGGGCCGAGGGTGCGGGCCCGGCCCTCGGCGACCTCGGTGTGCGCGGCCAGGGCGTCGGCCGGGCGCCCGGCCCGGCTGAGGGCGAAGGCGTGCGCGGAGACCGCGGCGAGGGTCTCGGGGTGGTCGGGTCCGAGCGGGCGGGGGCTCGGCCGGCCGTAGGCGGCCGTGAGCCGCGGGTCCGCGGCCGCGGGCGGACGTACGGCGCCCCGCACGGGCGCGCCCCGGCCGACGGTTCCGGCTCCGCGATCGGGGGCGGGTTCGTGGGCCGGTTCGTGGGCGGGGTCCGCGGCGGCCGGCGCGGGCTCCGGCTGCGGGACGGGTACCGGGAGCGGCTGGGGGGCCGACTCGCGGGTCGAGAGCGCCTCGGAGGGTTCCCGGACGGGCGCGGCGGGGCGCGGCGCCGTCCACGAACCGGTCAGCACCGCCCACGCGCCGCTCGCCGGGCGGGCCTCCAGGCCCGCCTTGCGGCCGGCGGTCATGCCGAGCGCCCACGCGGGCAGCGCGTCGCTCGCCGCGGGCGCGGCGGCGCTGCCGCGGCGGGCCTCGACGAGCCGTCGGTGCAGCCCGCGGGCGTCGGCGGGCCGGTCCTCGGGGCGCTTCGCCAGCAGGTCCAGGACCACCTGCTCGAAGTGGGCGGGGAGCTCCGGGCGGTGTTGGCGCGGGGGCACGGGAGCGGTGTCCCGGTGCCCGACCAGGACGGACCAGGAGTCGCCGAGGTCGAAGGGCGGGGCGCCGGTGGCGATCTCGTACAGGACGCAGCCGAGGGAGTAGAGGTCGCTGCGGTGGTCGACCTCGCCGCCGGCGATCTGCTCGGGCGACATGTAGTGCGGTGTGCCCATGGCCATGCCGCCGCCGGTGAGCTTGGCGGTGAAGCCGATGTCGGCGGCGAGCCGGGCGATGCCGAAGTCGCAGATCTTCACGGTGCCGTCGGTGAGCCGCATGATGTTGGCGGGCTTGAGGTCGCGGTGGACGACGCCCTGGTCGTGGGTGTAGCCGAGGGCGGCGGCGAGCTGTTCCGCGATGTCGACGACGTCGTCGACGGCCAGCGGGCGGGCGTCGTTCTCCTCCAGGAGCTGGCTGAGATTGCTCCCTTCGAGCAGCTCCATGACGAGGTAGAGGGGCCCGCCGGTGGCGCTGTCGTCCCCGAAGTCGTGGACGACGGTGACGCCCCGGTGCTGGAGCGAGGCGGCGACGCGCGCCTCGCGCCGGAAGCGCTCGCGCAGCACCTGCGTGAAGTGGGCGTCCTGCTCTGCGCCGAGTGGTTTGAGGCACTTTACTGCGACATGTCGCCCCAGCGACTCGTCGCGGGCGCGCCACACCTCACCCATGCCACCGCGACCGATCAGATCGAGCGACCTGTACCGGCCCTGGATCAGTCTGGACTCAGCCATGTCCTACTGCCGCCCCCGTTGTCGTGCGCCACCCTCCCCGGCCGGTCCAGTATGGCCGCTGAAGTGCGCAGTGCGTGCGTCGAGGGGCGGCTCCCGGGGCCCATGCGGCGCATCGCTCTCAAGATGTGACCTGGCGGCAGCTTCCAGCGCAGACCTGCGGGAATGCTGCGCAGCACGAGGCCGGTGAGGCGCAAGCGTCGGGTGACGCTGCGTGGGGCGGGAGCGGCGCGCCCGTACAGCTGGTGCGCGTACGCCGGGAGGGACCCGTAGGCCAGTCCGGCGAGCGGCCGCCACAACAGGTTTCGGCCAGGCACGAGGAGCGGGTGAACGGGCGGGCTGCGCAGGAAGTCGTCGACGGCGCGGGCGTCGGCTCCGGCCGCGAGGCGGGGGCGGACCTCGTCGAAGTACGCGGCCAGCTCCGCGGTGGTGGCCGGCACCGCGGCGGGATCGAGACCGACGAGGCGGGCGTTGGTGCGGTTCTCGTCGACGTACCGGTCGGCCTGCGCGGCGGTGAGGGGGACGCCGGAGCGGCGCAGGGTGTGCAGGAAGGAATCGATCTGCGCGCAGTGCACCCACAGCAGGAGTTCGGGATCGTCGACGGGGAAGCGGTCGCCGGTGGCGGGGTCGGCCGCGGACAGCATCCGGTGGATCCTGCGGACCCGGGCTCCGGCCGCCTCGGCGGCCTCGGTGGTGCCGTAGGTGATCGTGCCGACGAAGTCGGCGGTGCGCAGCAACCGCCCCCAGGCGTCCTGGCGGAAGTCGGAGTTGGCCATGACGCCGCGGACGGCCCGCGGGTGGAGGGCCTGGAGGTACAGGGCCCGGACCCCGGCGATCCACATGATCGGGTCGCCGTGGCACTGCCAGGTCACGGATCCGGGCCCGTACAGCCCCGGGTCGGCTCCCGCGCGGTCCGCGTCCCGGAGCCCGTCCGGCTGCGCGCGGCGCTCCCCGCCGCGCTCACCGTCACCGTCTCCGTGCACGTTCTCCCGCCCGTACGGCGCTGCGCCCATCGGTGGCCTCCCGTCGCCCGGGACCGAGCGTACCGACCGGGCGGTGCGTGCGGCACCGGACGGGGACGGTCCGCTCGGATCGTCCCCGTCCGGCCGCGCGCTCAGTCCGTGACGAGCTGCGCCCGCACCCGGTGCGCGGCCTCGACGAGGTGTTCCAGGGACGCCTTCGTCTCGGTCCAGCCGCGGGTCTTCAGCCCGCAGTCGGGGTTGACCCACAGCCGCTCGGCCGGAATGGCCCCCAGCCCCTTGCGCAGCAGCGTCGCGGCCTCGTCGGCGGAGGGGACGCGCGGCGAGTGGATGTCCCAGACGCCGGGGCCGACCTCGCGCGGGTAGCCCGCGCCGGCGAGTTCGTCGGCGACCTGCATGTGCGAGCGGGCGGCCTCCAGGCTGATCACGTCGGCGTCGAGGGCCTCGATGGCCGCGACGATGTCGCCGAACTCGGCGTAGCACATGTGGGTGTGGATCTGGGTGTCCGGCCGGACACCGCTGGTGCTGAGCCGGAAGGACTCGGTGGCCCAGGCCAGGTAGTCGGCGTGGTCGGCGGCGCGCAGCGGGAGGGTCTCGCGCAGGGCCGGCTCGTCGACCTGGATGACGGAAGTACCCGCCGTCTCCAGGTCGTTCACCTCGTCGCGCAGGGCGAGCGCGACCTGGCGGGCCGTGTCGCCGAGGGGCTGGTCGTCCCGGACGAAGGACCAGGCGAGCATGGTGACCGGGCCGGTCAGCATGCCCTTGACCGGCTTCGCCGTCTGCGCCTGCGCGTACGTGGTCCAGCGCACGGTCATCGGATCGGGGCGGGAGATGTCCCCGGCCAGGACGGGCGGCCGGACGTAGCGGGTGCCGTAGGACTGGACCCAGCCGTGCTGGGTGGCCAGGTAGCCGGTCAGCTGCTCGGCGAAGTACTGGACCATGTCGTTGCGTTCGGGTTCGCCGTGCACGAGGACGTCGATGCCGGTCTTCTCCTGGAAGGCGATCACCTCGCGGATCTCGGCCTCGATGCGGCGCTCGTAGCCGGCCTCGTCGAGCCGTCCGGCGCGCAGGTCGGCGCGGGCGGTGCGCAGTTCGGTGGTCTGTGGGAAGGAGCCGATGGTCGTCGTGGGCAGCAGGGGCAGGCCGAGGTGGGTCCGCTGGGCCGCGGCCCGCTGCGCGTAGGGCTGGGAGCGGCGCCCGTCGGCGTCGGTGACGGCCGCGGTGCGGGCGCGCACGGCCGGGTCGTGGGTGATCGGCGAGTGCGCCCGGGAGGCGAGGTCGGCGCGGTTCGCGGCGAGTTCGGCGGCGATGGAGTCCGTGCCCTGCGCGAGGCCGCGGGCCAGGACGGTGATCTCGGCGGTCTTCTGCCGGGCGAAGGCCAGCCAGCGCCGCACCTGGGGGTCGACGTCGCGCTCGGCGGTGACGTCCAGCGGGACGTGCAGGAGGGAGCAGGAGGAGGAGACGTCGACGCTGCCCGCGAGACCGAGCAGGGTGCCGAGCGTGGCGAGGGAGGCCTCGTGGTCGTTGATCCAGACGTTGCGGCCGTTGACCACGCCCGCGACCAGGCGCTTCCCGGGCAGGCCACCGACAGCGGCCAGGTCGGCGAGGTTGCCGGCGGCCCGGTCGGTGAAGTCGAGGGCGAGACCGTCGACGGGGGCCTTGGCCAGGACCGCCAGCGCCTCGCCGAGCCGGTCGAAGTACGAGGCGACGAGCAGCTTGGGGCGTTCGGCCAGCGCGCCCAGCTCTCGGTAGGTGCGGGCGGCCGCGCCCAACTCGGCCGGGGTGCGGTCCTGGACCAGGGCCGGCTCGTCGAGCTGAACCCACTGGGCGCCCGCCGCGCGCAGGTCGGCGAGCACCTCGGCGTAGACGGGCAGCAGCCGGTCGAGCAGGGTGATCGGCTGGAAGTCGTCGGGCACGCCCGGGGCGGGCTTGGCCAGCAGGAGGTAGGTGACCGGTCCGACCAGCACCGGGCGGGCGTTCAGCCCGAGCGCCAGGGCCTCCCTCAGCTCGGCGACCTGCTTGGCGGAGTCGGCGGTGAACTCGGTGTCGGGGCCCAGCTCCGGGACCAGGTAGTGGTAGTTGGTGTCGAACCACTTGGTCATCTCCAGCGGCGCCACGTCCTGGGTGCCGCGGGCCATGGCGAAGTAGCCGTCCAGCGCGTCCGCTTCGACGGCGGCGCGGTGGCGGGGCGGGACGGCGCCGACCATGACGCTGGTGTCGAGGACGTGGTCGTAGTACGAGAAGTCACCGGTGGGCACCTCGCCGATGCCCGCTTCGGCCAACTGCCGCCAGTGGGTCCGGCGCAGGGTCGCGGCGGTCTCCCGGAGGGCGTCGGCCCCGACCCGGCCCTTCCAGTAGCCCTCGACGGCCTTCTTCAGTTCCCGGTTCTGCCCCTGCCGGGGGTAGCCATGGACGGTCGCCCGTACGGCCGGGTCCGGCGCGGCCGCGGAGGTGGTGGAACGGGTGGTGGTGGAACGGGTGGTGTCCTGCGATGTCACGGAACTCTCCTTCGCGAGTACGTCTCCATGAGTCCCGGTGACGGACGCGAGGCGCGAAGGGGTGGCAGAGCGGACGGCCCGTCGCACCGCCGTGCGCGAGGCACCGGCTGCGACCGTCCGTCGTTCCCCCGGAGCAGGTCCGGGGCGCCCCCGACCGACCCGCCCACGAGGTCACCAGGAAATCCGCGCACGACCGTGCGTGCGCGGGCAACGGGCAGGTCTTCGGACTTGCGGGCGTGTCCGCCGGTCTCCCGGCAGGCTCCTAGTGGCCGTCGCTTCCCAGACCCGTACGGGTCCAGTGCGTATGACGGCGGTCGTTCCCGCTCACCGCTGCGGGGCAGTCCCGGATTCCCACCGGGTTCCCTCTTACGACGCATCCCGCCTGGCGGACGGGGCGAACCAGCTGCTGGGGGTCAGCTTAGGTCGACGCGGCGCGGTCGGGCGGATGTTGACCACATCCCGG
This sequence comes from Streptomyces sp. NPDC051555, assembly GCF_044454405.1. NCBI lineage: Bacteria > Bacillati > Actinomycetota > Actinomycetes > Kitasatosporales > Streptomycetaceae > Streptomyces > Streptomyces sp. NPDC051555. The sequence continues at coordinate 20,393 of NZ_JBITDP010000002.1, forward strand.
ACGGTGAGATGAGACACCCCGCGGCCGACATGCAGGGAGCGCGCGGCGGGGCACCCGGCCCCCCCCCCCCGCAGGGACGGGGCCCCCCCGGGGCAGAAACCCGGGGCCCGAACCCCCCGGGCCCACTCAAGCCCCGGGG